>JBDLJD010000017.1:0-42781 GCA_039714495.1 Thermodesulfobacteriota bacterium | reverse complement strand
GTTCTTCCTTCAGGATGTAGTCCAGGATCCGTGAGGATTCCTTTAGTACATCGTCTCTGTAGTCTGCCATATGGTTCTCCTTTATTAGAATCGTTTTAGGTTTTACGATTTAGGTTTTAAGTAAACTTCTCTCAGCCCTGATGGAGCTGTCTTTTATAGCCAATCTTTTTCGTGCTTTTAATATTTCGTGTTTTCGTGATTGAGTGTTTTATAGTGCAGCATCCCGGTATACGGTTCTGCCCTCAAATAGTGTCATCATCACTTTTGTATTTGCAATCTCTGTATCCGGAATATCGAACAGGTTTTTATCCAGCACCACCATGTCGGCCTTTTTACCGGCTTCTATGGAACCGGTTTCGTGTTCGAGGAAATTGGCGCGGGCACCGTTGAGGGTGAATATTTCAATCATCTCTTCAAGGGTCATGCGCTCTTCCGGCCCCAGGATTTCGTCCGGATCGGTTTCGCCCGGCTCACAGCGGGTGACGCCCAGCATGATTCCCAAAAGCGGCGGGCTGGGCACCTGCACGGGAAAATCGCTGGCGCCGGCCAGCAGAACGCCAGCATCGCTCAGGCTTTTCATGGGGTATTCCTTTTCCGCGCGTTCACTCCCCAGGTATCTCACTTCCAGGTTGTGAAAATAATCCCCTTTGACAAACCAGAAGGGCTGGGGCACGCCGATGACATCCAGGGAGGCCATGCGGGGAATATCGCTGCGGTCGAAAACATGCAGATGGGTAATGACATGCCTGGAGTTGGGGCCGTCGTTCTTGTCTGCGGCGTACGCCAATGCATCCAGGGACATGCGCACGGCAGCATCGCCGATGGCATGAATGTGAATCTGCAGCCTTTCACGATCTGCCTCCGCAAACAGATTTTTCAATGCATCAAGGTTCCAGAGTGGTTCGCCACAGGTGCCCGGCATATGGGCATAGGGTTTCAGGAGATAGGCTGTTCCACCCTCTACCACACCGTCCACAAACACCTTGATGCCGATGATCTGGAACAAGGGGTGCTCCTGCTGTTCACAGGCGGATTTGATGGCCGAGACCTGTCCGGCGTCGCGGCTAGAATCCGTCAGCACCGTGCCCCTGACACGCAGCGTCAGCTCCCTGTCATGCGCCATCTCCGTATAAGCGGAAATATTGTTCTTCCCGACACCGAAGCCGTTGAGCTGCCCCTCGGCATCAGGCAAAATCAGCAGAGGGTCGTGCACCGTGGTGATGCCCACGCTGGCCGCTTCCTGCATGAAATTTCGTATGCTACCCTTGATCTGGTCCACGGTAAAGGGGGGCAGTACATCCTGAATCATGTCCCTGGCGGTCTCGCGGAAGGTACCACTGGGATTCCCGGTCAAAGGATCTTTCTCGATTACGCCCCCTATGGGATTGGGGGTGCTTTTGGAAATACCGGCCATGGCAATAGCTTTGGAGTTGACCCAGAAAAAATGTCCGTCTTCGGAAGAGAGGCACACCGGCCTGTCGGAAACGATGGCATCCAGGTCTTCCTTGACCGGACCCGATGGCGGAAACAGGCTGTTGTGCCAGCCTCCGCCGTAAATCACTTTGTGCTCAGGATGATTTGTGGCAAACTTCCGGACGGCCTCAAGGCAGGCCTCCAGGGAGTCAAGGTGAAACATTTCGATGCTGGCAGCTTCGTTGGTGGTGCAGGAGGCATGCGCATGGCTGTCGATGAAACCCGGCAGCACCATTTTTCCGCCAAGGTCGATGACCTCTGTTTCCGGCCCGATGCAAGTGTCTACCCCTGCAGAATTACCCACATAGGCAATTTTACCGTTTCTTACAGCAACGGCTTCCGCCCATAATTTTACCTGGTTTACGGTATAGATACGGCCGTTGGTGAATACGCGATCAGCTGCCTGGTGGTTATTATTTCGGGAATTGGTATCCATACTGCCCACATTGTGTTGAAAGATATTTGGTTCTATGGCGGGCGTTGAGGCCAACCGGCGCTTTTATTGCAAAAAGGGTCGCATTTGTGCATCTCGGATTGGGTAACGTAGACCCGAATCTTTGTCAAGAAATTAATTGACAAACACAACGAATGATGAAATTAAAAACCTTAATATTATCGAATATCAATAAAATACAGCCAATATTAATCGAATTCTACTGAATTTATAATGACAACAAAAAGCGGTGAAAACAACGGCAGGTTGGACCCCCTGGATTGCAAACTCGTGCGGCTTCTCCAGAAAGATGGGCGCATGTCCAATACCGCCATCGCAGTACAGCTGGGAATCTCAGAAACTACGGTGAGAACACGGCTGAAACGGTTGCTGGACAGCGGGATCGTGCAGATTGTCGCTGTGGCCAACCCCATCGACCTGGGATTTGAAATTGCGGGCAACCTGAAGATCCGTATTGAGCTTAAAAAAGCGGACAAAGTGCTGGCCGAGCTGAAGCAAATCGATGCTTTGATATGGGTGGCCCTTACAACCGGCGGCACGGACATCGATGTCGAATTCGTGGCCCGCTCACTCAAGGAGTTTCACGCTTTGATTTTTGACAAGATCTGCAGGATAGATGGTGTAATGTCTACAGAGACCTCGTTGATGGTGGATCTTGTAAAGGACAAATATGACTGGGGAACAGCCTGGGACTGAAACATGATCCATTCAGAAATTCTAAAACGCTAGGACATAACGCTGGACAATAAGTTCATCGTGCATGCCAATATACCCTCGTATGCCGCTTTGAAAGAAAGTCCCATTCAATTCAACTATATCGATGAAGGAGGCCCGAAATGATGAAAGATCTAAACAAGCGGTCATGGGCGATTGCCTGTACGCTGTGTTTGTGTTTGCTGTTGATTGCCTTTACTTCAACGGCATTTGCAAAAAAGAACCGTCTCAGTGTTGGCTTCACCACCGAGGAAGCACTTGAAAACCTTCAGATGGGGGAGGCCATGCAGTACACGGAGATGGGAGCCGTGTTCTGGCCCCTTGTTTACGATCAGCTCTGGATCATGGGGCCTGCGCCGGATTATGAGCCCCTGCCCATGATCGTGGAACGCTGGGAAACAGATGATTACCAGACCTGGCGCTTTTATCTGGTAAAGAATGCCAAGTTCCATGACGGCAAGCCAGTCACAGCCAAGGATGTGGCCTTTTCCTTGTGGTATTTGCCCAAGTCCAACCCAGCCTGGGATTATCCGGACAACGACATCGAAGATAAAAAAACCATGAAAATCATTGATGACTACACACTTGAATTCACCCTGGCAGCCAAATGGCCCGGCAAGTATCCTCCGGCCTCTTGGATGCCGGTTCTGCCCGAACACATCTGGAAGCCCCACAAACGGAAACTGGGCAAATTTGTTAACAAGAAGTGTATCGGGTCCGGACCCTACAAGCTGAAGAAATTCAAGGGCGGCGAATATATCTGGATGGTCAAAAACAAGAAATACTGGGGGGACGTACCCGCCGTGGACGAGGTTGTTTTTAAAAGCTACGGCAGTCAAGACGCCATCAGCATGGCCATGAAAAAAGGCCAGATCGAATTTATCGGTTACAATGGCGCCCCCTCCGTGGCTTACGAAGATTATAAAAAGGCCGAAAACATTGATGTTGCCATATCCCCGGGCATTGCCCTTGTGTGGTTTTCTTTCAACTTGCACAAGGAAAATGGCATCCAGGACAAGCTGGTGCGACAGGCCATCATGTATGGTATCGACCGTGAACGCCTGATTCAGATGGTGTACCTGGGGTATGCCAAGCCTGCGGACAGCTTTATCTATCCGGAGATGGATACTTACAACCCCGATCTGCCCAAGTACAATTACGATCCGGAAAAAGCCGAACAGATGCTGGAACAAGCCGGTTATGTAGACACGGATGGCGACGGCTTTCGTACTGATAAAAAAACCGGACAAAAAATGTCCTTCGAATTTCTGGTACCATCGGCCTGGCCGGACGAAGTTAAGCTGGCTAAAGTAGTCAAGGAGCAGTTAAAAGATATTGGTGTTGAAATCAAATTGAAAGTGGTCGATCTTGACACTTACTATCAGTTCATCTACACGCCCACGGATGACAAGTTTGACTTATCTGTCTCCAGTGAGGAGCCCGGCCCCAACGGCTCCTGGATTTGGGAGTTCGTCAGAGGTTATAACAATGGTGGTGCGGGCTGGAATCAGGCCTATTACGACAATCCGGAGTTCGATAAGACCCTCGACGCCATGAACGCTGAAACCGACCCGGAAAAACAGAAGGCGCTGACCTTCAAGCTCCAGGAAATCGTATCCGAGGATCTCCCCTATGCCCTGTTGCTGCGGGCCGATATGATCGATCCTTATCGCACGGACACGTTTGAAGGCCACGTGGCCACCATGGGTGGTTTTTCCTCCTGGATTAATTCATGGACCTATTTCAAGGTCCGACCGAAAAAATAGAATATGTTTTCAACCACAAAGCCACAAGGGATAAAAAGCCTTTGTATCCTTTGTGCTTTTGTGGTTCGGGTTTATGGGGAGTAGTTGAGCTTGGGTTTAAAAGGATTCATTCTCCGCAAAGTCGTGGCGGCCTGCCTGACCATCATTGCCATCGTGTGTGTCAACTTCGTCATCTTCAGAATGGCACCGGGTGATCCTGTGCGCATGATGTTCCGGGACCCCCGGGTCAGTGCGGAAAAGCTGGAGGAGATGAAGCAGACCTTCGGCCTGGACAAACCCTTGAGCGGTCAGTTTGTGGCGTATGTCAAGGGGCTGACCCGGGGTGATCTGGGACAGTCCTTTTCCCACCGCCGACCGGTATTGGAAGTGATTGCCGCCAAGATTCCTGCCACTCTGCTCCTGGTGGTGACCGCCCTGGTATTCGCCATCCTCCTGGGAGTTGCCTTGGGAGCCCTGTCAGGCTGGAAAAGCGGAACAAAATTGGACACCTTCATTCTCACGGCTTCACTGACCATGTATTCCATCCCAACCTTTGCCTTAGGGATTATATTGCTGCTGGTGTTTGCATATCACATCGCTATTTTTCCCTTGGGGGGCATGGCAACGCCCGCTTCGCTTTTCGAAGGGGCCGAGCTGGTGTGGGATGTGCTGTGGCATTTGTGCCTGCCGGCCCTGTCCATCGTGATCTGGTACATAGGGGAGTATGTCCTTCTCACCCGCAGTGCCATGATAGACGTTATGGGACAGGAGTACATCACTACAGCCTATTCCAAAGGCTTGAAGAAGTTTAGAATTTTGAAAAACCATGCGCTACGCAATGCCCTGCTGCCGGTGGTCACGATTACGGGCGTCAATCTGGGATTTGCCGTGGCCGGCGTCATCGAGGCAGAGACGGTGTTCTCCTGGCCGGGTGTGGGCCGGCTGGTCTATGACGCAGTTTCACATCGTGATTATCCCTTGCTGCAGGGTGTTTTTCTATTGTTTGCATTTTCCGTGGTTCTGGCCAATCTGGTGATCGACCTTATTTATGGATACATCGATCCCCGGATCAAGGTGAGCGGATAGGAGCGGCCATGAATCAATTCACCAATAAATTAGAAAAGATGAAAATCTTTTTTAAACTCCTTTTCAGCCACCGCATGGGACTGGCAGGGTTTGGTGTCATTTCTTTATTTGTGTTCATGGCTATGTTTGCCTCTTTCCTGGGAACGGTTGACCCGGCCCGCACCGGTGCCGTTGAGAGCATCCTGCAGGCGCCTTCTTCAAGTTTCTGGTTTGGCACGGACGACCTGGCACGGGATATCTGGAGCCAGACCATTTTCGGGTCCAGGATTTCCCTGACCGTCGGGTTTGTGGCGGCCCTGATCACTGTCGTGTCCGGTACACTGGTGGGCCTGATTGCCGGTTTCTATGGAAAAATTGTCGAAGAAGTGCTCATGCGCATCGTGGATTTTTTCATGATGCTGCCGGAGCTGCCGTTGATGATCGTGCTGGCAGCCGTGCTCGGTCCCAGCATGTGGAATATCATTCTGGTGGTGAGTCTGGTGAGCTGGCCCACCACGGCGCGTGTGGTGCGTTCCCAGGTCCTGTCGTTGAAGGAACGGCCTTTTGTGGAGGCCTCACGCTGTATCGGTGCCGGCAACATCCGGCTGATGTTCGGCGAGATTTTGCCCAATGTGGTGCCGCTCATGTTTGCCCAGGCCGTAATCATGATTACCGAAGCCATCTACGCCGAGGCAGTGTTGAGCTTTCTGGGACTTGGTGATCCCACCAGCATCAGCTGGGGCATGATGCTGCACTATGCTTTCGAGTCCGGCGTCATCGCCCGGACCATGTGGTGGGTAATACCGCCCATCATGAGCATTGTGGCCCTTATCGTGAGCTTCAGCCTGCTGGGAACAGCCATCAGCGATGTGCTGGAACCGGGATACAAAGAGAAGAAAGGTTTTTGAGAGCATTAATCTTCAACCACAAAGCAAAATTTGTGCCCTTTGTGGTCCATCATTTTTCAGGGCAAGGCTGATAATTAGCAATGGCGTTGATTGATATACAGGATTTGAAAATCCAATTTATCACCTTTCGCGGGGCAGCCAAGGCTGTTGACGGGGTCAGTTTTCAGGTCGAAAAAAACAGGACCCTGGGGCTCATCGGAGAGTCCGGCTGCGGTAAAACAACCATGGCCATGGCCATCATGCGTTTCGTCAAACCACCCGGTAAAATCGTCGGGGGCAAAATCCTCTTCAATGGATCGGATATTGTTGCCATGAACGACGAAGAGATCCGGCAGCTGCGCGGCAAGGATATCGCCATCGTTAGGCAGGAAGCCCAGAATGCCCTGAACCCGGTCATGACCATCGGCCGGCAGATCACCGAGCTGATTCTGGAACATGAAGCGGTCACTAAAAAGGCAGCTCTGGCCAGGGCCCAGAACCAGCTCAACCTGGTGGGCATCAGCGACAAACGGATCGACAGCTACCCACATGAGTTCAGCGGCGGCATGAAGCAGCGCGCCATGGTGGCCATTGCCACGGCCTGCAACCCCAAGCTTTTGATTCTGGACGAACCCACCACCGGTCTGGACGTGATCGTGCAGCGCCAGATTCTTAGCATGCTTAACAATCTCAAAAAGGAGCTGCATCTTACGTCGGTGTTCATCTCCCACGATCTTTCGGTGGTGGCGGAAACCTGCGACCGGGTGGCGGTGATGTATGCCGGGAAACTGATGGAAGAAGCCGACACTGTGGATCTGTACCAGCGGCCCATGCACCCTTACAGCCAGGCCTTGATCGGTGCCTATCCCACCTTGAAGGGAGAAAAACAAAAGCTCAAGAGCATACCGGGTGCCCCCCCCCGGCTGATCGACCCGCCTGTGGGATGCCGCTTTGCACCGCGCTGCCAGCACGTCATGGCTGTGTGCGCCGAAACGGAACCGGAAATTAAACAGAAGGATGGGCATCGGGTGGCGTGTCACTTGATTGAATAAAATAAGGATTCGAGGGGTCAAGGGTTCCAGGGGTCAAGTGAAAAACAGCTATTAGCTCTTATTGCTCCGGCAATTAATTATGTTACGGCCGTCATTCCCGCGAAGGCGGGAATCCAGAAATACGCTAAATTGAGTAAAAGATGGAATCAAATCATATCCTTAAAGTAGAGAACCTGAAAAAGTATTTTCCCTTGAGAACCGGGTTGCTGTCACGGCTGGCCGGCAAGGAAGGATCCTATTTCAGGGCGGTTGACGATATCAGTTTCAATGTCGGTCAGGGAGAAATTCTCGGGTTTGTGGGCGAAAGTGGCTGCGGCAAATCCACCATGAGCCGCACCATCCTGAAGCTGGTGGAACCGACCGGTGGAAAGGTGTATTTCAACGATATTCGCGTGGATGTTTTGGGCAAGGCTGCTTTCAAACCCTATCGCCGCAAGGTGCAGATGATTTTCCAGGACCCGTTTGGGTCACTGAACCCGAGGAGAACCGTATCGGAAACCCTGCGCCAGACCATCCGCATCCATCACTTGGTTGATGGCAAGGCTGAAGAAGATGCGCTCATTGCCCGGACCCTCGAGGAAGTGGGCTTGATGCCCGTGGACGAGTACTGGGATAAATACCCGGCTTTATTGAGCGGCGGGCAGCTCCAGCGGGTGAGCATCGGCCGGGTGCTGATTCTCCAGCCCAAACTGGTGATCGCCGACGAGTCGGTATCCATGCTGGACGTGTCGGTACGGATTGGCATTCTGGACCTTTTATTGAACATGAGGGATAAATATGGGCTCTCTTTTATTTATATCACCCACGACCTGATCACGGCTCGCTACATTTGCGACCGCATCGCCATCATGTACCTGGGTAAAATCCTGGAAATCGGTCCGACAGAGACGATTATCAATAAGCCGTGCCACCCATACACCCGGGCATTGATTTCAGCGGTTCCCGTACCCGACCCCACAGCCGAGACACCGGAACTTCCTATCCGGGGGTATGTGCCCATTACACCGGATGACACCATCGGCTGCTGCAGCTTTGAACCCCGGTGCCCGGAGCGCGGCAAGCTGTGCCAATCCAGCCAGCCGGAGATGGTGCAAGTTGGGGACGGTCACTTTGCTTCGTGTTTTTTAGTTGATGCTGATAATTGTCGGAATGACAGTTAACATCGTTGGCTTTTGTTCCATTGAACTAATAACGTTGATTGAAGTTTTTTCAATCGACACTACCAAAGGAGGATGAAAATGAAGTCAAGAATCGCTGTTGTATTGGTTGTGCTGATGAGCGTTGCGCTGCTGTTCGGCTGTGCAACATCAGGAAAACTGGATCCGAGCACGGTGCGCACGGATGATCTCAATTTTTGGGAGGAGTGCGGCTGGGCAGATATGACCCAGGCCGAACAGGAGTTGTGGAAAGTCCTGGGCTGGGATGAAGCGAGCTGGGAAGGCGAAGCCAAACAGCCGGCGTCTGAAGACAAGTACTGGGGTGGATTGAGTCCGGAAGAGCAGGCTGCAGCAACGGCCCTGGGCTACACCAAGGAGACTTGGGACGAAGAATAAAATCGTGTTCCACGATTTTATGAAACGCGACGATGTCGCTCACATATTAAAACTAAATACTCGAATCTCTGCAACAAGTTGCAGGTTATGCTGGAATCATTGCTTCATCAAGAAGGATCTTAATCTATAGTTTGAATTCATCCCCCGCTGCCCTGCCCCGTGGGCGGGGCAGCGAGATGGTTCAACCCCTTTTAGATTCTGATTTTCTGCTGAAGATGCAGGCTTAAGATTGTATAAGGAACCAGGAATGAAAAAGTTGTTATTGCTCGGTGCTGGCGCCCAGGGCAGCACGGTGGCCAAACGGATGAACGAGGAGCCCAATGTCTCCGAGATCATATGTGCGGACTATGACGAAAAGGCCGTAAAGGAGATGGAGCGCACCCTTAAAAAAGCCACGGCGCTCAAGTTGGACGCCACTAAGGTGGAGAATATTGTTCAGGCGGCAGAAGGGGTGGACCTGATGGTCAACGCCCTGCCCATCGTCCTGGCGCCCAATGCGCTTAAGGCCGCCCTGGAAGCCCAAGTGAACTATCAGGATTTTGCCGCGGCCGAGTTCGAGGGCTTTGATTTTGACAAAGGCATCGAGTTGCTGCTCACCGAGTGGAGCGGCAAGTTTGAAGCCAAGGGGCTTTCCGCCCTCATGAGTACGGGGTCTGCCCCGGGCCTGGCCAATATCATTACCCGGGAAACCGTGGAGAAACTGGATACCTGCGACACCATTCAGATCCATGTATACGAGGGTGTCTGGGCCAAGCGCTTTCTACCCTTCTGGTGGTCGCCCGAGGTTGCCCTGGGCGACATGAGTTGTCCGGCTTATTGCTACGAGGACGGTCGGATCAAGGAAACCGAACCATTCAGCAGGGCCATGTGGATGACGTTCAGGGGCATCGACCGCAAAATCCGCACGGTGGAGCACGCCCATGACGAGCCGGTCACCATGGGGCTTATGGCCGACAAATACCTCAAGGGCGCCAGAAACATCTACTTCAAGTACGGCGGCTTTGGTGTTGATTTTGCCGAACCCCTCTACCGCATGGGCCTGCTTTCACAAGAACCAATGGAAGTAAAAGGCACAACCATTGTCCCTATGGACCTGGCTCTCGCTCTGACGCCTCCCGCACCCAAGTACCCGGACGAAATCAAGGCCATCCTGGACCAAGGGCTGGAATATGAAGAAGGCGCCTTTTTAATACGCGTGGATGGCGAAAAAGACGGAAAACCCGTGCGCATCGACAGCTATGTCAATGCCCCGGGCGTGGCCGAGGCATTCGAGAAAGCCGGCCTGACCGCTGAAACCTATTTGACAGGCCAGTGCGGGGCGCTGTTCACCAAGATGTTCGTGAATGACAAGATCCATCAGAAAGGCCTTTTTCCGCCCGAGGTGTTTGACCACGAACAGCGCGCCTTTTACCTGAAGGAGGCGGCCAAACTGGACATTACCGTGGATCAGATCGTGGAAAAAAGACTGTTTTAAGGGACACTTTGAGAAAAGGTTGTATTGTGTTTTTTACTCATTGTTTAGGCATTTTACGTACACAGCCGATAACCGTGTGTTTCCAGCATGATTCGCAGGGTTTCTTTTGACGTGTAGGTAGGCTGCCACCTCAATTCCTTCTTGGCCCGCTTGGTATCCAAAACCCAGGGATAGGCAATGTAATCAACGATACCGGACGGTGCTTCCACTATTTTGAAACGCAGGCGCCACAGCAGGCCGACCAGCCCGCTGTAGAGCCGTTTGGGAATTTTCAGTGATTTCTTCCCCGCCATGGCCCCCACCTCGGAAAGTCTTACCACGCCGTCTCCGGCAACATTGAAGGGACCAGGCTTCTTTTTTTCGATCAACAGGCTAAAGAATTCAGCCACATCCGTCTCATGGACAAACTGAAGGTCCGGGTCGCAGCCATCGGCTAGCAACAGAACGGGAAGGTTGTCTAAAAAACGTGTCAAAAAGTTGTCGGCATTGGGGCCGTAAACAATGCAGGGGCGGACTACGTTGAGGATCACATCCGGGTGTTTCTGTAAGTATTCACGGCAGTGCGCCTCGACTAGGCCCTTGTGGTGGGCATAGCTGAAGGTCGGCGGAAACAACCGGATCGGATCGTCTTCCCTGATCATATCCGGGTTGTCCGGCCAGGCGCCGTAGGCCGTTCCGCTTGAAGCAACGATAATATGCCGTATACTCAACTCATCGCATGCTCGCAGTACGTTCAAGGTGCCGTTCACGTTAATGTCGAACATCTTTTTTTCGTCGTGGATGGGATTGAGCACAAAGGCCAGGTGCACGATCGTATCGACCTTGTGATCGCGCCAAAGCTCGACAATTAGGGGATCGCGTATATCTTGGTTAATAAATGTGAGTTTCGTCGATTGAACCGCGGGCTCCACGATGTCCGTGCCGACAATGCGCTCACACCACGGGGCTTTTTTCAGGTAGGCAATCAACTGCTGGCCGATATAACCGCCGGCACCGGTAATGGCCACGATGCTCATGCCGGGTACTCGACCGTGTGATCGGCCTTGCGGTCTTTACCCAGGTAGCCGTCCAATGGTCGCACCCCTTTCTCGATAATGGTTCCGGACGGCAGGATGGCCGGTCTTTCGGGATAATAGACACTCATTAAGGGCCGTACCGACAACCCCAGTTCGTGAATGGAAACAGCCATCGGATGATTGCCCAGCTTTACATAGGAGCCACCGGGCATAAGCGCTATGCGCTTGGTTGCCTGTTGAGGGATAACCGTCTTGATGAGGTCATTGTCTTTTACTGAATAGGTGGTAAGCGGTTTTTTATCCCGCAGGTAAACCCCTTTCCTTATCACGCGCATATCGAGAATGTGCTCATCGCCCTCCAGCATGCGGCATTGCATATGCTCGGGTGTGATGGAAAAATGCATATCTGCTATGAATTTGGTATAGCCCCACTCACCCCGGCCTGCATCCCTGGCCTCCACTCTGGTTACCGGCAAATGCATGACAACCACCCCGAAACCGGGATATTTGCTTTCCATCATGGCGGCCAGCAGACCTTTGGCAGGAGTTATCGGTTTCCCGAAAACAGCCGGCAGGGCAAAAGCAATCTCCCCATAGGGCCCGATGGACGTTTCGATGTAGTTAAATGCGCAAAAGGCAACGATGGCCTTTCCGCCGGGAAGCACCACGGGGTGCAACTTGTCTGATGGCATGACCGCCTTTACTTTCTTGTAATCCGCAGTAAAGTAAAGGGCAAATGCATCGTCCCGATGGTAAAGGACGGGAAGGTCAAAAGTTGCTTCACCATGGGTGACGGTTTTTTCAGGGCTTGCGTCATTGAAAAAGGAACTCATGAATTATTCTCCTTTCATTCATTAGAAACAGACCTTTATTTGTAGCCATATATCAGGAAGTTGATGAGCTTACAATGTGAACATCTTCCATGGATAACCTTGTTTCTAATGCTAAAAATGCATCAACACATTTAAAAATTATGTTTACGCGATGATTTGCTCAAGCAGCTTGATCCGTTTTAGAGGCGTCAACCCAAAGCACGCCTGAATGTGCTTTGCATCCCGAAATCGTTTCTCCTGTCCGAAATCCTGCATGTACCCGACGCCGCCAAGGGCCTGGACACCGTCCGTGGTCACCTGTACTGCGGATTCCTGAACATGAATGGCAGCCGCCAGAGCTCTCTTTTCCCAGCCTTTTGCCCCCTGGTCGACGCTTTGGCAGCCCTTGGACACAACCATGTCTGCTATTTCAATGTGAACCGCCATGTCAGCCAGCATTTTGCGCATATCGGACCATCCGACAAGTTTGTGACCGCCCTGCTCCCTTTCTTTTGCATAGGCCAGCGCTTCATCAAAAGAGCCCTTCATGATGCCGGCGGATATGGCGGCCGCCGCAACAGACAGTTTTGCCGCTGCGGCCTCGAACAGGGTGTGGCCGCCATTATCAACACCCACGGGAACAGCCTCGGCATTTTGGAACTTAAGGTCAACCGCCGGGCAGCAGCGTAAACCGTGACTCAGCACTGGTTCACTGATACTGACTGAAGGCTGCCTGAGATCAACCAGGCAGTAAACCCATGAGGCCTGCCCCTCTCCTGCTGCTGGAACCAGTGCCAGGTCGGCAACGCCGCCCAAAACCATATAATCGATTTGTCCGGACAGAGTTAACCGGTCCCCCTTTTTTTCAAGCCTGGCCACATGGCGAATTTCTGATGGGTTGTTGAACAGGGGGCAGGCGATCAGGAACCTTTCAGGCGCTTCAGCACGACCCACCCGATTCTCGAGGATTTCAGCGGCACCGGCCTGGATAAGGATTTCCTGGGCAAAACAATGGGTTAATATGAGGGCTCCCAGACTGGCATCCTCACGGCACAGTCTTTCCAAAACCATGCACAGGGCCGTTATGCTCATGCCCATGCCCCCCATGGCAGCCGGAAGGGTGATATGCAGAAAATCGAGCTTGAATGCCTTTTCAAGAATGGTTGTATAAAAAGGGCCAAAAGGAAACCGGTCTGTCTCTTGCCGGTGGCTGATCAGTTCCCCGGAAGCAAACTCTGACGCAGCCCTGGCAAGCATCTGCATTTCAGTATTTGCAGCATGGTTCATCATATGTCTCCAATAGTGCTAATCAGTGAATACACTAACCTGCGGCAGGCGCCGTCCACCCAAGCACTTAAAAAGGTTCAGGCGGTTCAACTGATTGGTACCTTCGTATATCTGCATGAGCTTTGCATCCCGAAGATGCTTCTCGGCAATCCATTCCTGCCGCAGCCCGGCTTGTCCCATGAGATCGAGCGCCATCTGGGCGTTTTGCACGCCCGCATCGGTGGCTGTAATTTTGGCGAGGGATCCAAGTCCGGAGGTACGCTCGATCTCGGCATCTGTTTGCCAGTCACAATGCATCTTCCTCATCAGCCAGGTTCCCAAAGGGCTTTGCATGAACAGCGGAACCAGCTTTTTCAAAACAACCGTGGGTGCATATTTCACCAGGTAGTAGATGGACTTGATATGGAGTGTCTTGTACATTCCATACATGCCGTTGGCATAATTGCTTTCGACATAGGCATTTCTGGAAATCAGAACATTTTTATGCATTTCGGCCAGCATACACTGGGCCCACTCGTGATTGATCAACAGCTTGCCGCAGACCTCTGTTTGAGAGGCGAATTTAAGAGCCGCCTCGTAGGCGCCCCGGGCCACACCGGTTCCAAAGGCGCCCACACCCGCCCGGGATGCAGAGAAAACATAGTCGATCACCTGCATGGTTGTTTCAGCCCTGGAACGTGACAACCTCGAGGCCTGGGCCGGGTCTAGGCAGACATATTCGTCAGGAACAAAGCAGTCGTCAAAACGCAACTCACTGGCCGGGCAGCCTTTCTGCCCCATTTTTTGTTCTTTACGGCCAAAGGAAAAACCCTGGGTCCCGGTTCGAACCGCCAGCATCACCAGGTTGGCAGAGGGCTTTTCAAGGTCGGCAAAGGAAAACAGCATATGCCAGGTGGAGAGGTGGCCGTTGGAGATAAACACCTTGCTGCCGTTGACCCGGTATCCGCCGTCCACTTTTTGTGCGTGGCAGGCGATGTTGCCCCTGTCCATGAGATCGGTCTCCTCGATATCGGTGCCCGCTCCGGGTTCGGTCAGGGCCAGGGAAACCAGGCAAGGGTGACCGCTTTTCTCTCCCTCTACGACGTCATTGAACACACGCTGTATGATATTCGTATTCCAGGTGGCGATCAGGGTGGCCACGCCCAGGTAATGAACGCCGATCAAGTTGGCCATGGCGGCACACACCGAGGTGATTTCTTCGAGAAAGTGACAAATGGAAGGCAGACTGTACCCCTTGCCGCCGAATATTCTGGGGATCCACAGGCTATAGAGGCCCCAGCGATTGGCCTCCTCAACGAATTCATGGGGCAGGTAGTCAGGATCTTCCTGAACGCGTCTATCCAGTTCGGCCGCATATGGGCGCACGATCTGGTCGTTGAATTTCCGTGCCAGGGCGATGACCTCCCTGGTTTCTTTGAGCATGCCTTTGGGTTGCTTGGATACAGCCCTCAAACTGCATATAATATCTTCGAACTGCGGCTCTCTTGCACAATAAGCCTTCACATCCGAGGTCTTGAGCATGGCGCTCTCCATCGTGAGGATAGGTTCTATGTCCTGGTTAGTGCTGCAGGGATCGTTTTAAGATGGCCACAGCATTCAAACCACGTCTAAATCGCCGAAATCATACCGCTCTTTTACATAGTCCAGGACTGTTGAAACATCCGTATCCGTAACTCCCTGCATGGCGTTGATCGTGTCGATCAATTCCTTCAACTCAGAGGAGGATTTGACATAGTATTCAGCATCAAAATCATAGGCGCCCATGCTGCGGGCAACAAAATAGAGCGAATCGATGGCTTTGAGCTTTTCGGCAACCTGGTCGATGGCTTTGATATCCGCCTTGATGCGGATACTGCCTTCGATGCCGAACCCGAGCTTCAAGGGGTTGACCATGGCCACGATCTGGATGAACTCCTCCCGGGTGAGACGCTGCAGCCTGTAGCGGATTGTTGTTTCGGACACACCTGTCTGCTTGGCGATTTCCGTGTTGGACATACGCCCGTTTTTTTGCAGCAGGCGAATAATTTTCATATCTGTGGCATCGATTCGCTTTTCCATAATGTTTCACATCCTATTCATTAGAAACAGTCAGTCCTATTTAAGAACACCCTACTATTCAGGGGGTTGCAAGTCAAATTTCATAAACCTCCTGCCAATAGCTATCAGCAACCCGAAACCTGACACCCGATATCATTCATTCACGACTTGATTTTGTCTACCAAACACCCCTATTTCGCCAATTATCCTTGACAATCGATATAAATCGATCATATTTTAGCGAAAATTGCAACATTGCATTCTTTTTCGTAAATAAAAGAGAGCGTAACCATTTATGCCGGGACTGGGCAGAAGCCATTTTATAAAGGTGATTTTTCTGGGGGCGCCCCTTTTGGCGGGTCTTGTATCAGAATTTCTGATGATTCTGGCGGACTCGGCCATGGTGGGAAGGCTGGGGACCGATTATCTGGCCGCCATCGGCATTGCCACCATGTTCGGGGAGCTGTTGTGGGTGATCGTGTGGCCCATGGCGCCGGGCACCCAGACCATCGCTGCCCGGCGATATGGACGTCAGAAAAAGGAGGCCGGCCTGGATGCCGCCGCACTGAAAGGCCTGCAGCTTAAAACCGGAGAAGTCCTGGACAACGCTTTGGTGGTGTCGCTTGCGGTGGGTGGCCTTGCCATTGTCGTCGCCCTTTTTGCGGAAGATCTGTTGAACCTGCTCCTGGAAGACAAGGCCCTGGTACCCATGGCCAACGACTATATCGCCACATTGAAGTGGCTGATGCCGCTGGCCGGTGTATTCTATACCATCTACGGTTTTCTTGCGGCCATCAACAAAACCAAGGTCATCATGGTGGCAACCATTGGCTTGAATGTGCTGAACATCATTTTCAACTATATCCTGATCTTCGGGAAATTCGGTTTTCCGGCTTTAGGGATCATGGGCGCCGCCCTGGGAACGGTTGTAGCGCAAAGCCTCGGGGCCTTCTTTTTAATCGGCTACATTCTGCTGTCAAAAGAAACCAGGCCGTATGGCTGTATGCGCTTCAATTCACTTGGCGTAAAAACTATAAAGGACATTCTGCGTTCTGCCGGCCCGATCATCATTCAGCTGAGCATCGCCCTTTTGATTTTTCTCTATTATGAAGCCATGATCGCCAATATCGGTACCCTGTTCCTGGCGGCAACCCACATCATTTTTACCATATTTGTCTTAAAGCGCACCATGGTCGGTGGGTTTGCAGAAGGCGGTTCGATTCTGGTGGGAAATTCCCTGGGGAAAGGCCAGCGCCGGGAGGCGGTGCGCTATGCCTATGCATCTGAGTTTATAGCTATTTTGATCGGCATCGTTCTTTTCTGCGGCATTCTGGTATTTGCAGAACAAATCGTCGGCCTGTTCAACTCCGATGCGGAACTGGCCGTTGTGGGGTCGCAGGCCCTGAGGTTTTTTGCCCTGTTTTTTTTCATTGAAGCCGTCGGGTTTCCCTTTGAGGTTATTTTTACCCACAACGGCTGGGGACGGTTTGTACTTTTTTCTGAGGTGATCACCAACGTGGTGTGCATCGTCGGCTGCACCTTTTTGTTCACACGGGTGTTCGATTTCGGCATATACGGGGCCTGGAGTGCCTTTGCCCTTTACCTGGTGGGGCATGCCGTGTTCATGTTTAGCGGTTTCTTTTCCAGGAAATGGATCGAAACCCAGGTGGACCAGGAGTGGATGGACACGGCAAAACCGGTTTATGCACCCTGACCAAGGTATGCTCCCGGGCGTGTTCATGCATTTGCCCCAGGTATGGAGAAGAATGAAAAATGGATAAAGTGACGTGCATTGTGGTTGGAGCGGGTCCAGCCGGCTCGGCATGTGCCCTTGCCCTGGCTCAAAAGGGGATCGAGACCGTTCTGTTCGAGCGGGGTCGTGTGCCGGGTGAGAAGAATGTGTCCTCTTTTGTGTTGTACACCGCCGAATTAAAACGGTTGATACCGGATTTCAGGAAAGACCTGCCTGTGGAAAGAACGGTTGTGCGCACGGACCAGGTGCTGCTTGAGCAACATGATGCCAAAGCGCTTAAAAGCTATAACTATCGGTGGGTTGATGACCCTTTGGCATTCACGGCCTTCCGGAGGAGATTTGATGCCTGGTTTGCCAAAAAGGCTGTTGATGCCGGTGTCCAGCTGATGAGCGGCATGAAGGTGACCGATCTGATTAAAGATGGCGATCGGGTTGTCGGTGTCAGCGTGGGGGGGGAGGAATTGTACGCCGACGTGGTCGTAGGTGCAGACGGGTTTCATTCCATCGTGGGCGAAAAAACAGGCTTGGTCAAGTCCTGGAAGCCTGAAAGGTGTTTATTGGCCGTCAAGGAGGTGCTCGATCTTCCATCCCATGTAATTAACGAGCGTTTTCAACTCACAGACGGCATTGCCTGTGAGCAGGGCATTTACTGCTACCATATAAATGACCTGGATGTTTTTTCGGCCACGCTGTACACAAATATGGACAGCGTCTCCCTGGCGGTTTTTGCCCGTCTTGATGAGTTGCAGAAGAAAAATATCCAATTGCATGGAGAGTTGGATAGGCTCAAGCAGCATTCTTATTTAGATAGTCTCATCAAGGGTGCCACACTCCGGGAGTATCAGGCCCACATTTTAGCAGATGGTGGAAGGGTAAAACCTAAAAGTCTTTACGGAAACGGTGTATTGCTCTGCGGTGAAGCCGGCGGGATCACGGCCACTGAAACCGGCATGGGGGTGCCCACCTGTATATTGTCCGGGATGATGGCAGCCGAGACCATCGAAGATGCTGTCAAAAAGCAAGACTTCAGCAGGCGCAGCCTGAAGAATTATCTGAAATACCTGGATTCAACCGCCCTGCTCGACATGGTTCACAAGAGCCGCAAGGAAAGTGATTATTACGCAAGTGCAGCACGGTCGGAAGGGCCACGTGAGATGGAGGCAGCCGCAGATATTTACAACCAATATTGGGAAAAGGATGTAACGTATCTTTCCAAATCATCCTTTTCGATTATGGTTGAATTCTATTTAAGGATAGGCCAATACCGTGTTCCAGGACTGCTGCGTTGGCCGCTTACCGCCCTGGTGAAACTGTCCCGGTTTCCGGTGAGGTTGGTTGAAGCGATAAAAAAAAGATTGAGGAAGCGTTATTATGAGTGGAAAAACCAGCCTGTCAATCGATGACAAAATGGCGACCGTGAAAATTAAAATCGACAAGGATGCCCATATCATTGTCAAAAAGGAACGCTGCCAGGACTGCCCAACGCGCCCCTGCCTGGTCATCTGTACGGCCGAGAACTATAAATGGGATGAAAAAAGGGATGAGCTGGTATTCAACTACGAAGGTTGCTTGGAGTGCGGCGCCTGCCGCATCATCTGTCCCCGGGACGCCATCGAATGGTCCTACCCTAGAGGGGGGTTTGGTGTTAAATACCGCTTTGGTTAGAAAGAATACCTATCTCGATTCCTCGTCAATCTTGTGCTTATGGCACTTTTCAGAATAAAGCCAACTTTATTCGATGATTCGATCCAGGGTAATATCAAGTTTTTGGGCTTCATCGAAAAAGTACTTTCTTTCAGCCGCATTCAATACTTCAGGGGCAATGGCCCCTTTTTGCTGAATGATGTCATTGACCAGCATTTTAGTAAAGATAAATGCACATTGCCCGGTCAGGTAGGATTCGTGAGTCAGGCCTGATTTTTCAAATGCCTCAATCAGTCCCGGCGCATTGACATAGCTGGTTATCCGGATAGGCTTGCCGTCCTTTTTTCCATCAACTACTACCTGGAAAGCGCCTTCTTCTGAAATAAGGCCCCCGTCAATGATCGCCTTGATTTCATCGTGGTATTTGGGTGCCGGTGGCGTATTCGCAATGGTCAGGTCAAAGGGGATATATTGCATCCCATTGAACTCTTTTTCCTCTTTTGACAGATATCCCATGTTGTACAAGGCCTGTGAAAGCTCAACATGGGGACCGCCATAACGGAAAAGGATATTCTTGGCGCCTTTAAGGTAGGCATTGGCATTAATCCCCAGGGTAATGGGTTCCTCATGGTTGTGATCCACCATGCGAATTTCCTTGTCAATGCCTTTGAATTTGATCATGATTGGGTTGTCAAACGGTTCTGTATCCACAAACGTGCCATTTTCAAACCGTGTCGGGTTGTCGCCCATGTCTTCGAACGCGACCTCGGGTGACCACCAAAAGGGGATGAATTTTT
This sequence comes from Thermodesulfobacteriota bacterium, assembly GCA_039714495.1. Classification (GTDB taxonomy): domain Bacteria; phylum Desulfobacterota; class Desulfobacteria; order Desulfobacterales; family B30-G6; genus JAJDNW01. The sequence goes on along the minus strand of JBDLJD010000017.1, from coordinate 23,018 downwards.
TTGACCAGACTCCTTCGTAAACATTCATTTCAATGCTGTTGCATGCATCCATCATTTCCGTGGTTTCCCTGACAACAACATTAACGAGGCCGGGGGCACTACCGGTATTGGTCAGCGCCAATGCTCCTTTTTCTTTGAATTTTTTATCCTGTTCAGTAAAAATGAACCGGCTTGCCTCTACAGCGGTTTTACCGTCAAGATAGGTCATGCAAAGGTCCTGGTAGCACGCGCCGACTTCAAGGGCTGCTGCCATTACCTTCATGTTATACTGGATAGGCAAACCGTTCACAATGATATCTGCATTGTCGGCGGCATGGATGATATCTTTGACATCATTGGCATTGACCTGGACAGCCGTCGCTTTTTCCAGTGTCTTTTCAAGATCATGGGCAGCCTTGAGATCATAATCCGCACAGATGATTTGAGATACATTTTCTTCTTCATTGAGGCGTTTGGCGATGGTGCTTCCCTGGGCACCAACACCGATAATCATTACCTTTTTCATTTTTTCCCCTTTATCAGTTCATTTTAGCTGGCTTCACATGGTCGTTGTCTTGGAATGGGTAGGAAATGGTTTGTATAATCCTGTAAATCGGTGATGCACAACTATGTTTAGAGCTGATGAAACGCGCTTGTTGACCCAGAGTTTGTTCCGCCTTGATGCGGGTAGATTTTCCAGTCCCGGTTGCCTATGCTAATTCTTCATCGGCTCTGTGCATAATATCTTCCAGCTTGCCGATAACGTCATCCGGTAGTGGGTTTTTCTGGGGCGAGGCCAGAATCTCCTCAACACGCCCCCTGGCCTGATGGTAGATATCGGGACGTCCCAGTTCTGCCCACTCTTCATAGGTGCTGCGGTCGCACAGGGCAGGCATCATGAATTCGCTGCTGCGGCAGGCGGAAAGGGTATTGGGCTGCATCAGAAAGTGCCCCCCCGGTTTTACATCCTTGATATCTTCGTAATAGTCTTTGGCGGCCGATATGTCGATGCCGTCGCGGATGCGTTTGCAAAAGCAGGCGATCTCGTCGTCCACCACGATCTGTTCCAGGGTCATCATGTTGCTGGTTTCCAGGGCGCCGGGGCCCTGGATAAGATCGGCACCGTTCATAGCCAGCGGCAGGGTGGTGACCATTTTTTCCAGAACCGCCTGGGAGCCGTGCTCCTTGGCTTCGGTGAGACAGCCGGCCTGTTCATTGGGAAGCCCGTAGAACCGTGCCATCTCCCCCCTGGCAGCTGTCTGCAGGACCATCTCGGGTGATCCTTCCAGAAAGTTGCCCGAGGCAAAATCGGTGCTGCCAGAGGCGTCGCCGAAGATGACAGGACAGCCCGGTTCGGCCATCTGGAAAAGCACCAGGGAGGAAAGTGCCTCGGCATTGCCCTGGGCAATGTTGCTGTAGAGACTGGCCGGACCGGTTGATCCTGCACAGGGCATGGGAAACAGGCAGATGGGCTGGTGATATTGAATCAGGTCCAAATAGGCGTCACACATGTGGCCTTCGTGCACCAGGGGCGCCAGGGTGCAGTAGACCACCGAATAGATTTTACGCTCCTTGACCGCATCGGTGCTTCCTAAAATAGCCTCCAGCCCTTCGATGAGATAAGGCACCTCTTCAGGATCGCCCAACTCGTCCTGGATGTGCAGGGAAGAATAGATGAACGAGGTCAAGTCAGTGCGAATCCCCGATGAATGGTTGGGAAATTCGTGTACGGTGGTGCCCCAGACCACCGCAGCCAGTTTCATTTCATCGAAAACCCTTAAAAAATCCATGTGATCCTGAAAATTGGCATTGCGCCGTTCACCGGTTTTGAAATCGCGGGTAAAGATGCCGCCGTTGTCCAGTACATACCCACTGTAGTTGGACGGCAGGGCAAAGTCATTCTCCGGTACCCGTGCACCGAGCACAAAGGACTTGGGGGCGGTTTCCAAGGCCTGGTCCACCATCTCTTCCGGTATCTTCGCGATTTTGCTGCCCCTGTCCACATCGGCACCGTTTTTTGCAAGTATGTCCAGGGCGCGGTCACTGTGAAACAGCGCACCGATTTCTCTCAATATTTTCAGGCTGTCAGTGTGTATGGCCTGTTGTTCTTCAGGCGCCAGGAATTGACTTTCGGTCTGCATTGAAACGCTCCATTATCAATATTTTTATCTCGATTGTTGGCTTATCTTCCAAAGACCCAAAGGGCGAATCCGTCGGTGTTTGGATTGTTGTTTTCAGCACCCTAGCGCGTTAAGAAGATTTTTTCCTCCGGACTTTCTACAACCTTAGAGGGGCTAGTTGCGCTTGTCAATATAATTATTGCTGAATTCGCAAGTCTTGATCTTTATTCTTGACGAATTACACAATAAAAGGTAACGGATATGGAAAATAATTCTATGGAAAGGAAGGTGGCATGAGGCAACGGTTAGACAGCACCGATTTCGAGATTATCGGCCTGCTTCAAAAAGACGGCAGGATGCCCAGTTCTGAAATAGCTAAAAAAACAGGTGTTTCTGAAGCTACGGTCCGATATCATCTGAAGAAACTGATTGACGGCGGCTTTATCCAGATAGTGGCGGCCGGCAACCCCATCAAGCTGGGATTCGGTATTGCGGCCAATATCGGCGTATACACTCACAGCCCACGCATAGAAGAGATCATCACGGAATTGAAAAAAATCAAGCGCCTCTCATACATTGCCCAGATGACCGGGGAGCCGACCATCGATATAGAAACTTTTGTGGAGTCAATCGATGATCTGCACATCCTTTTGTCCCAGATCGAAGCCATTGAGGGTGTCAAACGCATCGAAACGTCATTTATCCGACGGATCATCAAGGAGCGCTACGATTGGGGTACGCCGGGCAGTTGACGCACGAAGTTTAATAAGAACAAATTCGCCACTAAGACCCGAAGTCTCCAAGGAGAAGAATGTTTTCTTTGTGCCTTGGCGTCTTCGTGGCAAATATTAATGGAGAATAGACCATGGCAAATGCAAAAATGACATTTCTAAGTTCATCGGAAATAGAAATGATTCATGGCCAGAGCCTCAAGGCCTTGAAGGAGATCGGCATCAAGGTGCACAGTGTCCCGGTACTGAAACTGCTGGAAGCAAAAGGGGCTGAAGTCGATATGGGTACCTATGTGGCCAGGCTTCCGGAAAAGATGGTTGCAGATGCCTTGAGTTCGGCCCCCAAGACCTTCAAGCTGTGCGCCCGGGACCCGCAGCACGACCTGGTCATGCCGGCCCATCCTTATCCCTATGCCACCACCAGCGGACTGGCCGTGTTTGTCACCGATTACGAAACCGGAGAATACCGTCCGTCCACCCGCAGGGATATCGCTGCCTTTGCAAAACTGGGCGATGCACTGACCCCGGATTTTCTATGGACGGCGCTAACAGCCAACGACGTTCCCAAAATGGCCCACGGCCCCCACGAAATATGGGAAACCTTGAAAAACAGTCAAAAACATGTGCAGGGCGTAACCGTGCAAAGTGCCCGGGACGCACAGGTCCAGATCAAGCTGGCCGCCTTGGTCGCTGGTGGCCATGACGCTCTCAGGGAACGTCCGCTGATGTCGGTGATCAGCTGCCCCCTGGCACCGCTTTCTTTTGAAACAGGTGCCATCGAAGCCCAGGTCGAATTTGCCAAGGCGGGCATTCCCATCTGCTCCATGTCCATGTCCCTGGGGGGCTTGTCCGCCCCGGTTACCGTGGCCGGCATGATCCTGAATGCCAATGCCGAAAACCTGGCCAGCCTGGTAATCACCCAGGCCGCCTCTCCCGGAGCACCACACATCTATACCTCCGAGTCCGCTCCCATGGATATGCTCACGGGCAGTATCAATTACGGGGCTCCGGAAAAATCACTGATCAGCTACGGTCTTGGCCAGATGTCCCGACGCTATAACCTGCCCTGCCTGGTGGCTGACACCGGTTTTGGCGAGGACATCAAAGGCGGCCTCGAGGATGTGCAATTCATCGCCAATCAATTTATCGGCCTGGCCGCCTACACGGACATTATCACCGGCATGGGCTGTGTTGACGATGCCAAGGGGATTTCCCTTGAGCAATTGGTCATCGATTCCTACATGTGGGACTTTTTCAAGGACTTCCTGAAAGAGGTGGAGATCAGCGAGGAAATGATGGGGCTGGAAGCTATCAGGGCAGTGGGCCACGGCGGGGATTTCCTTTCCAGTGAACACACTCTTAAATATTTAAGAAGTGACTTAACCCAGTGGGACCGCACCAAACTTGCCCTGCTGGCCCTCGATGATGATCATATGGCCCAAGAAGCCAATCGTGTTGTGAGGAAGGTCCTGGCCGAACACCAGGTACCATCTCTGGATGACACCCTCCTACAGGCGGGAAATGAAATTATCAAGGCATATGAAAAGGAGGTTTCCTGATGTCGAACTCCATTTTTACCCGTATGGGTGACGGCGAAAGAGTTAGCATGTCGCCAATGGAAATAAGGGACGAAATTCGACAGGGTTCGGCAAGCGCAGCGGAAATGGCGCGCATTCCCGTATTGTCGGACAGCGAGTCCGATGAGTTGTTCGACATCATCGCCGAACCGGGAAGAGTTGTCAGTGTCCCCCATGGGCATGAGCTGATTGTAACGGATGACGGTATTGCCGAGTGCTTTGCCGGATCCGAAGCCGACGGCGGCAGCGGTGTTTCCATCAGCCGACCGGCCTCGGTCCTGTCCTACGAAAGGGCGCTGGCTGCTGATACCGGCTCGCTGGGGCACAGTGACTACAGCTTCAAACCGGTCAAGGCCATCCTGGACGTGGAGCTCCAAGCCTACCACACCATCTCCATGCTGACCACGGTGCCGCTGTTTTACGGGTCCCAGCCCAACATGGGGCAATACTTCCAGCCCGACGGGCCGTATCCCAACCCGGCCGATTTGATGCCGGCCGGAAAAATCAAGGAGGCCCAGAAAGCGCAAGAGGACGCTGCCGAGCAGCTGTGCGCAGACATGGTGTACATCGGCAGGGAGCTGAATGCCATGGGCTGCGAAGGTTTCAATTTCGATACAGCCGGCTCCACCGGGGACGCCGAGTTTTACGCCACCCTGAAAGCAGCCCGGCAGCTCAAGCAGCATGCGCCGGACATGGCCATCATCATCGGCATGGCCAGCGAGTTTGTCTTGGGCATGCACGGCGAAATCGCCTTTGACGGGCAACAGCTGGCAGGACTGTTCCCCCATGACCAGGTGAAACTTGCTGAATCCGTGGGGGCCGATATTTTCGGCCCGGCCATCAACGTGGACACCTCCCGGTCCTTTCCCTGGAACCTTTCTAAAGCACTCACCATGGTGAAAGAGACGGTGGCAAGGGCCGCTATCCCGGTGCACCCCAACGTGGGCATGGGCGTGTGCGGTATTCCGATGCTCCTGGAGGTACCCATCGACTGCGTCAGCCGGGCCTCCAAGGCGCTGGCCCTTATCGGCAAGGCAGATGGATTGTAGGTGGGTACGGGCGATCCCTTTGGCATGCCGGTGACACACATCGTTACCGCGGGCATGGGCGGAATGCGGACAACCGGAGACCTGGTTGCCTGGTTGCAGATGACCCGCAGAATGAAACTGGCGGATGCCAAAGCATATGTGGCAAAGAAGTTGGGAATCGATTTGATGGACCTGGTGGATGAAGATGTCATGTATCCCCTGCGCAAGGAACTGGGGATCGGCACTGTCACCCCGGAAGCCGGCGGCCCGGAAGGCATCGTGGCCAAGAGCCGGGTGGCGGATCTTTTAGGCATCGAGATCAATTCGGTAAAACGGTTCAAGGCGCAGATGGAATGAAAGTAACAGCGAAAAAAAGTGGAAGAAATTTTGGCAGGTCCTTTAAAAAACCCACTGCCGGATGAGGTGCTCGGTAAGCTGACGGAGATTCAACGCAAAGCTGACGAGGCGCTTAAAAAATAGTAGGGCTGATATTCCGTAACGAGGGCGGCTGTTGGGATAATGAAAAAATTGTCCCCCCACGGTCGGCCGTGGGGGGATATTGATATATATGAGACATTCCGCCTAGAAATGGTTGAAATCCCAGGTACCGTCCATGTCTTCGTTGCCCAGCATGCCGCCCATGGACCAGATGGTTTCGTACTCCAGGGAAGAGGTGACATAGTCGCCCTTTTCATCACTTCCTCCTTTGAGTCTAACACTCCTAGATGACAATGTTACCAAACTTACATTCGAACCCGCTTGCTTTTGGGATCATAGACCGGTTCAAGATGTATCTTGATGGGATGCATCTTTCCGGCCACGTTGATTTCATACTTTCCAGCCATGATCCATTCGTCGTCGATGCCGTCTGGATTTTTCAGCCAGCACATGCCGATGGAACAGCCGATAACGTGCGAGTAGGCTCCATGTGTGTTTTCACTGACCAGTTCTCCATCGCGATAAATCGGTTCATCATGGTAAACCAGTGGTTCAGAGTCGTCTATGGAAAACATGACGAGTTTGCGCTTCAAACCGGAATCCTTCTGCTTGATCAATGCCGCTTTTCCGATAAAATCCGGTTTGTCCAGTTTCACACAGAATCCCAGCCCGGCCTCAAAGGGCGTGTCATCGGGCGTTATGTCGGCACTCCAGTGCTTGTAGCCTTTTTCCAGGCGCAATGAATCCAGCGCATGCAAACCCATCAGCCTAAGATCAAAGGCTTTCCCCGCCTCCATCAGCGCATCGAACACATTATTGGAAAACTCAGTGGGAATGTAGAGCTCCCAGCCCAACTCCCCCACAAATGACATGCGTACGGCCAGGGGACGCGCGTAGGCAATATCGATCTCCTGGGCCGTGGCAAAGGGGAAAGCCGCGTTGGAGAGATCGGCATCCGTGAGGGTTTGCAACAGATCCCGCGACTTGGGGCCCATGACAGCCAGCATGGTGTAACCCGAGGTCACCTCGGTCAGGGTGGCGAAATCATCCGGGCCGATATGGCGGTTGATATAGTCGAAGTCCCGCACCCCGCAGGCTCCCGGGCTGACGATAAAAAACTTGTCTTCCGCCAGGCGTGTCACGGTGATATCCGCCTCCATGCCGCCCCTTTCATTGAGCATCTGCGTGTACACCACTTTGCCCACTGCTACGTCCACATCATTGCAGCAGACATGCTGCAGGACTTTCATTGCATCTCGGCCCTGGACCAGAAACTTGGCCATGGAGGAAAGGTCATACACGCCCACGTTTTCCCGAATGGCCATGTGCTCTGCAGCCGAGTAGTCAAACCAGTTCTGACGCCCCCAGCTGTATTCGTATTCTGCTTTCACCCCTTCATGTGCAAACCAGTTGGCCCGTTCCCAGCCGGCCACAACGCCAAAACAGGCACCCCGTTCTGCCAGACGATCATGAAAGGGTGTTTGGCGAACGTTGCGGGCTGTTTCCGGTTGTTTAAACGGCCAGTGGTCAGCATAGAGATTGCCCACGGCTTCGATAACCCGATCGTGGAGATAGCGGCTGTTGCGCTGCCACCCGTAAAAGCGCCGTACGTCCACGGCCCACAGATCTTCTTCAGGATATCCCTGGTCCATCCATTGGGCCAGCGCCCATCCGGCGCCGCCGGCACTGGTGATACCCACAGAGTTCATGCCGGTGGCCACAAAAAAGTTCTTCACCCCGGGCATTTCACCCAGCATGTAGGCTGTGTCTGGCGTAAAACTTTCCGGTACTGTGGTCAGACTGTTCACCTCGGCATCTGCAAAGGCCGGCACCCGTTTTACGGCGCTGTCCATGAATATTTCAAACTGGTCCCAGTCTTCCTGGAGCTGGGTATATTTGAAATTGTCCGGAATACCTTCCATCCCCCATGGCTTGGCTACGGGTTCGAATCCACCCATGAGTAGACCGCCCATTTCTTCCTTGATATAAATGTAGCCGTCCATATCTCTTATATACGGCATACCTTTGTAGGTTCCCTCGATGGGGTTGGTGGTCATGTGCATGTGTTCGGCAGCATACAAGGGGAAACTGAGACCCAGTTTTTTACCGAGCATGTGTGACCACATACCGGTGCAGTTGACCAGATATTCGCAGGTAATATCGCCCTGGTCGGTTTTGACGCCTTTGACGGTGTTCACTCCCGAGATGATGCCTTGTTCAAATTCAATGTTAGTTACCTTGATATTCTCGATGATTTTTGCGCCGCCGGTCCTGGCGCCCCTGGCCAGAGCCTGGGTGGTGTCTTCAGGATTGGCGTGTCCATCGTTGGGCTGGAACCAGGCAGCTTCGAGATCGTCAGTGTAAAGCAGGGGAAACAGTCTTTTCGCCTCATCCAGGCTGATTTCCTCCATCTCGATGCCGAAGGCACACGCCATTTGCATGGAGCGGTCGTATTCCTCCTTGCGGGCCTTGGTCTGGGCTACCCGGATGGAGCCGGGACGCAGATATCCGGTGGGCTGCCCGGTCTCCTCTTCCAGGCGAGAGTAAAGGTCCGCGCCGTATACGGCCAGCTTGGTCAGGGCCGCATTGGACCAGAGCTGGCCCATCAGGCCGGCGGCGGCCCAGGTCGTTCCGGAAGCAATACTCTTGCGTTCCAAAACCACGACATCTTTCCAGCCTAATTTGCATAAATGGTAAGCGACGCTGCACCCGACAATACCGCCGCCGATAATGACTGCCTGCGCATGAGTAGGCAATTTTTCCGCCATGAGGTCCTCCTAACCTGTTGGTGGTATCCCAGTTTTTCACCTTAATAGTTGTATGTTATGAATGATAGCAGCCCCCGCACCCTTTTCAGGGGCGGAGCCCGCATGCCTGGTTGCGTGTGAATGAAACCGTTGCTAGCCGATGACATCCTTAAGGGCTTCTTCGAAAACACCCAACGTGAATTCGGCATCAGCATCACTGTGCGATGCGGAGACAAACCACGGTTCGCGGGAGTCGACATCCGGCATAACGCCCTTTTCGATACACGTCATGATAACATCTTCATAGAGGCCGTGGTCCGAATCGTTCCAATCCCTGAATTCGTGAATATTTTCATTTTCGGTCAGGAGAACGCCGCACATGGACGGCGGCCCCTGGACCACACCGGGGACACCGAGTTCCTTGAGAATCTTTTCAAAGCCTTCCATCAGCAGTTTGCCATGGGCATCCACCTTGTCGAGTGCGCCGGCTTCAATTTCATCCAATACGGCGCACGCTGCTGCGGTGGCGACAACATTGGCGCAATAGGTGCCGCCGTGGGCGATTTTCTGGTACCCGATCTCGCCCATGACCTCTTTTGTACCGGCAATGGCTGCCAAGGGAAATCCATTGGCCAGCGCCTTGGCGTAAGTGACTAGATCCGCCTTAATGTTGAAATATTCCTGGGCTCCGCCTTTGGCGATCCTGAAACCGGTCTTTACCTCGTCAAAAATCATGACGATCCCGTACTTGTCACAAAGGCTGCGTATCAGCTCCAGATATCCGGCTTTGGGCATGGTGGAAGCACAATTGCCGAGCAAGGGCTCCACAATGATGCAGGCGATGTCGCCCCAGTTCTCTTTGACTTTTTTCTCCAAAAGCTCTTCATCGTTAAACGGAATGGACATGATCAACTGGTGGAGTATCTGGGGAATACCCGACCCGTGGGGGACGAGCACCGGTGACCTGCGATAGCCTACGCCCGGAACCGGCGGTTGACAATTCCACAGGGTGTAGTCATGGAATCCGTGATAGGCGCCTTCGAATTTGAGCACTTTATTCCGGCCCGTAAAGGCACGTGCGATCCGGATAGCGTGCATGGTGGCTTCGGTACCCGAATTGGCAAATCTGACCAGGTCTACATTGGCCAGTTTTCTTATTTTTTCGGCAGCCAGAATTTCATATTCGTGGGTCATGGAAAAGGCATTGCCGATTTCCAGACCTTCTTTGATTTTCTCCGTTACCGATTCATAGGCGTGCCCGAGAATGACCGGGCCGAATCCAAGGCGGTAATCCACATATTTTTTATCGTCCTGGTCCCAAATGTAGGCGCCTTTGCCTGTTTTCAAAACAAGGGTCTCCTCGTCGCCCCAATACCTGAAATTTGAATTAACGCCGCATGGGATGGATTCCAGGGCCCTTTGAAACATGGCTCGACTCTTTTCTCCGCTTTTCATGATGACCTCCTAGCATAGCTGTGGGTTTTTGTTGTTTTAAGAAAAAATTGCTTACGGTATCGGTGTTTTGCAGAGCAGGATGTGTGCCAGAGTGGGTTTGTTGGACTAACTAATTATAATTATTAATATAATTGTCTGGTCCGCGGACAATTGATGCGTCTCAAAAATGAGAATATATTTTTTTATTTTTTTTAATATTCTTTGTAACTATCTAAATATTAACATTATTTAAAGAATATCTCACAATTAATATATGTGTATCAATTTTAAGATAATTTTAAAAAGACCTGTGGAACATATTGCTATGCGGGTGGAGGTATCTGCTTGGGGAAACGATTTTCGTTATTTAATGCCAAATTTATTCAGCTTGCGATACAGGGTCGCCCGGCTGACTTGCAGCAAATCGGCGAGTTTATCCACCTTTCCGGGCAAATTTCCAAATTCATGGAGTTTTTCCTTAAGGAGGTTTTTCTCATAATTCTGAAGCAGGGCGTCTAGTGACAGGCCAGGAGACGTTGCGCCATGCTGCTGGTTTTTGATCCGCCCCGGAACGCTATCCATGGTAATCTTATCTGTGGTTGTCATACTGGCCATGTATTCAACCGTGTTTTCCAGTTCGCGCACATTCCCAGGCCAACCGTAAGATAAAAACAGGTCCTGCACGTCCCTTGAAACACCATCGATCACCTTGCCTTCGCTGCGGCAGAACTTTTCTAAAAACCGCTCCAGCAATATCAAGATATCCTCTGAATGCAGGCGCAAGGGCGGGATGTGGATCGGAATGACGTTCAGTCGAAAGAAGAGATCATTGCGGAATTCATTTTCAGCGATCATATTTTCAAGATCCCTGTTCGTGCTGGCGATCACTCTGGCATTGGCGGCCATCGGTTTAACGCCCCCAAGCCTTTCCACCATCTTGGTCTGAAGAATGTGGAGCAATTTCGGCTGCAGCCGCAATGGCATGTCGCCAATCTCATCGAGAAAGATGGTACCGTTATGGGCCAGCTCGAATTTTCCCGGCTTGCCCCCCCTCTTGGCGCCGCTGAACGCACCCTCCCGGTAGCCGAACAGTTCACTCTCGATGAGATTGTCCGGTATGGCGCCGCAGTTGACCGGGATAAAAGGGCCTGCCAAACGCGGGCCAGAATGGTGAATGGCACTGGCGACCAGGCCTTTGCCGGTACCGGTTTCTCCTGTGATGAGCACGTTGGCGCTACTTTGAGCAACTTGTAGCACGGTTTCCTTCAACTTTTGCATGGTGAGGCTTTCGCCCCAGATGGCATCGATCCCAACCCGGGGAACCGTTACCATCATATCATAGGCTTTCTGACGCAATTCAGCCACGTCTCGAAAGGAAGCGACTGCACCGATGACATCTTTGCCCGAGAAGACCGCATTGACCGTTACCATAAATTCCATGGCGTAGCTGTTCAATTGGTAGGATTCTTCGTTCCAGTCATACCCGACACCGGTGTTCAGAACGCTCAAAATCGGAGATCCAGGCCAAATTTTGGAAATATGTTTGCCGATGATGTCCGGCTTTTTCCGCCGGATCAGGTTAGCCCCCAGCGCATTGCACTGCAAAATGGTTCCGTTTTTATCGACGGACAGCATGGCATTGTCGATGGATTCGATTATCGTGCGCAGTTGCCTGGTAACGATGATATTGTTCTGAAGGGCATCGGCTTCGATGGCGTTGCTGGCCAACAGCTGGCTCATGCGCAGAATAAATTCCAGGAAACGCCCCTTGCGGCTGAGAAGGTATTGCCGTTGCACCTCGGTTAAGGCCACCAGGCTAATGGCGCCCAACACCGTGTCATGCCCGATGATGGGACAGCAGATTTCGGCCAATTCTTCAACGGTTCCCGCCTCAACGGAAGGGTCGTACAAGGGATCGTTAGCGGCGTCTTCTACAATTTCAGCCTTACCGCTGGTGATAACTCGGCCATATAGATAACCGGCATCAAGGTCTCCGTTTTCTTCCTGAGTGCCAACCTTTTTCTTGAATCGACCGGTCCCGGCAATCACGATCAGATTTTCATCAACCATGAACGTATCCAGTTCGATGATGGCGGAAATCGCCTCGGCGAAAACCTGTGCATCCGCCTGGATGGCTTTCAATTTTGACTTTTTCTTATTCGACATCGGTGACTATGAAAAGCAGCTGGAAAATCTTAAGAGTGATACCCTAATCTTAATTATGAGATTCTGAAAAAATTACTATCGATTTAATTAGTTATAGAGGATTATCAAAAAAGCTGAATCAGGTTTATCTCACAACTGAGAATATTTCAATAAGAATCGCATCAAAAATATTATAATGATTCTAAAACGTTGATTTAATTTTTACATTGTGGCATAAAAAATGCTCTTCTGTACATTCTAACCGTTTTCACGGATATCAGGGACTCCCCCAGAGTGGCAATCCGCACCCCGGGGGGCGATTTGGCGATAACAGCATACATATTGGAGGTTATGTGATGATCACGAAACGCTCATTTTGTGTTTTATTGGCTGCCACGGTTGTACTTTTTTTCTCAGGAATAACGACTGCCGTTGGCGGGGAAGTTCTCCACGTATACAATTGGTCCGATTATATGGACGAGGGCCCCGGCGGCCCGGTTTCCGTTTTTGAAAAGCAGGCCAAAATCGAAGTGACCTACGATGTATTCGACAGCAACGAAGTTCTGGAAGCCAAACTGCTTGCCGGAAAATCCGGCTATGATGTCGTGTTTCCTTCCACCAACTTTATCGGCCGTCAAATCAATGCCGGCGTGTTTCAGAAACTCGACCGCTCCAAGCTGAAGAACTACAAACATCTCGATAAAAATATCCTGCGGGTACTGGAGAGCGTGGACCCGGGAAACAAATATTCCATCCCTTATATGTGGGGTACCACTGGACTGGGATACAATGTGAAGAAAGTGCAGGCCGCCTTCGGCGGAAATGCCCCGGTCGACAGCTGGGATATGATTTTCAAGCCGGAAAATGCTGCCAAGTTGAAAGAGTGCGGCCTGGTGATGCTGGATGACCCCAGCGAAATTCTTTCTCTGACGTTGCACTATCTGGGATTAGACCCCAACAGCCTTGACGCAAAGGACTATAATGAAAAGGCGCTGCCCCTTTTGAAGAGTATTCGTCCGTATATAAAATATTTTCATTCATCGCAGTATATCAACGACCTGGCCAACGGCGACATCTGTGCCGTGATCGGATGGTCGGGCGATATCCTGCAGTCCCGCGACCGTGCGGACGAAGCCGGAGCCGGTGTGGAAGTGGCCTATTCGATCCCCAAGGAAGGCGCGGGGACATGGTTCGACATGATTGCCATACCGTCGGATGCCGACAATGTGGACAACGCCCATAAATTTCTGGATTTCCTCATGGAGCCCGAGGTGATTGCCGGAATTACCAACTACGTATCCTATCCTAACGGTAATGCCGACGCCTTCCCCTTTATCGACAAGGAAATCCGTGAAGATAAGGCCATCTATCCCTCTGAAGAAACCATGAAGGGGCTGTTTACCATGAAGAATATGCCGCCCAAGGTTTCACGCGTAAGGACCCGGGCCTGGACCCAATTGAAGACCGGCCAATAACCCGTTGACGCATCATACCCGTCATGCATCTGATGATGCATGACGGGAAATTATTTCGTGACCCTGCCATCCTGTCAGCGATACACGGAAGTAAACCGGAAGGTGCCCCTCAATAGCACCTGTTTTCAAATGCCATCCGGTCATTAATGTGCTCTGTACTAAGGACAACAAATTGAAAATACTCGTTATCGGCTGTGGGAAAATGGGTTCTGTTATTGCATGGGATTTATGCAGATATGAAGAAGTGGAATCCGTTGGCCTGGTGGATAATTATGCCCCCAGTTTAGAAAGAGCGGCGGCCTGGATACAGGATACAAGGGTAACAACCCATTTGTTAGACGGCAATTTCCGTGAACAGTTGATTGAGCTGATGAAATCCTATGATGTGGGCATTGGCGCCTTGCCCATGATCAGGCAGACCAATCAACTCATCGAGATGGCCATTGAAGCGGAAATGAACTTTGTTGATATTTATGGTGAATACTACCGACGGCCGAATGAAGCCTATCTTGAGGGGTTTAATATCCCACCTGATATCACCGGTGAAGCGTATGGAGAAATGCTTCACCAGCAGGCCATAGGCAAAGATATTACCATTTTATGCTGCATGGGATTTGCACCGGGCTTAAGTAATATGACGCTTGGACATGGCATTGCACAGATGGATAAAGCCCACACTGCCATTGCGCGTGTGGGAGGTATTCCGGATAGTAACGTTGCCGATAAATACCCGATGAAATATATGGTTACCTGGTGCTGGGATCAGGCTATAGGCAGCGCCATGGACAAAACCCGCATACTAAAAGACGGAATTTTTCAGTATGTTGATGCCATGAGCGAATATGAGCTTTTTCACTTTAAAGAGTTTGGAAAAGATCTTGAGCTTGAAGCATTCATAACGCCGGGGATGGAAAGCTTCCTCTTCACCAGGCCCGAGCTTGAATCCTGCTACGAGAAGACGATCAGGTGGCCCGGATACAAGGATAGCATGTCTTTTCTTAGATCATGCGGGTTTTTCGATATGACACCTATTAAGGTCAACGACAGAAATATTGTTCCCCGCGAGGTTGCAGCTCGTATAATGGAGCCAGAGTTGGCGCCGAAAAAGGGTGATGTAGATGTTAGTATCATGTGGAATACCGTGACCGGAGAAAAAGAAGGTAAGTTTTCACAGATCGACTATTATATGTGGGTGGACTCGGATAGTGAACATGCTATTTCATCAATGGCCAGGGCGACTGGTTTTCCTGCGTCAATTTCAGCTGTGCTGATGGGTAGGGGCAATTCAATTCCCAGGGGGATCGTGTCGCCGGAAGAGGCATTTGACAGGGCCCTCTATACGTCAATGATCGATGAGCTTGAGACAAAAGGTGTTGTCATTAAAGAATCAGCAACCTGATAAACAATAAATGGTTCTCACAAAATGAAGTGAACCCCTTCAATTGCACACACAATAGATGCAAGCTGAGACAGGGCCTGAGACTCCCCGTCATGGAGTACCGATATGAGTCTAACAGAAAAATTGACTGAATCCGCGCCAAAGGAAGTCCTAGAGAACTATATTCAGATCCGGGGGGTCACCAAGAAATTCGATGCGATAACCGCTGTGGACAATGTCGACCTGAATATCCCGCAGGGCGAGGTTTTTGCGCTGCTGGGCGCTTCCGGGTGCGGTAAAACAACGCTGCTGCGCCTCCTGGCCGGTTTCGAAATACCCACCGACGGACAGATCATCATCGACGGGCAGGACATGCAGTCGATCCAGCCGTACAATCGACCGGTCAACATGATGTTTCAATCCTATGCCCTGTTTCCCCATATGACCGTGGCCAAGAACATTGCCTTCGGCTTGAAGCAGGACCGGGTTCCCAAGGCGGAGATCAAAACACGGGTGGAAGAACTGCTGGAACTAGTTCACATGAAGGAGCTTTTCAATCGCTATCCCCACCAGCTCTCCGGCGGGCAGCGCCAGCGGGTTGCTCTGGCACGAAGCCTAGCCAAGCGGCCCAAACTTTTGCTCCTGGACGAACCCATGGCCGCCCTGGACAAAAAGCTTCGTGAGCAGATGCAGTTGGAAGTGGTCAACATCATAGAAAGCGTGGGGGTCACCTGCGTCATGGTAACCCATGATCAGGAAGAAGCCATGACCATGGCCTCACAGATCGGTGTCATGCACGAGGGCAAGATCCTGCAGACGGGTTCACCCCACAAAGTTTATGAATACCCCAACTGCCGCCGGACCGCCGAATTTATCGGTACCGTCAATATTTTTTCGGGAATTGTTTCTGAAAAATCCGCCGACCAGGTCGTGATCAACACCCCTGAACTCGAGCAGGCCATATTCGTCAATCACGGCATCACGCCTTCGGAAGGTACAAAGGTATGGGTGGCTGTTCGTCCTGAGAAAATTGCCATCACCACAGATCCGCCGTCCGGCGACTATAACCACGCCCGGGGCATTGTAGAAGAAATTGCCTATGTCGGCGGCCTTTCAATCTATCATGTCAAGACCGAAAGCGGTATGATCATCCGGGCTACCCTGGCCAACGTGGACCGTCGTGTCGAAGACCGCCTTACCTGGGAGGATGAAGTCTATCTCAGCTGGCAACCGGGCGCAGCGGTGGTGCTGACATGGTAAAGTCGAAATGGAAAAAATTCCTGCCTTCCGGGCGAACCACCGTCATCGGCATCCCTTTTATCTGGCTGCTGCTGTTTCTCGTGTTTCCCTTTGCTATTGTTTTCAAAATCAGCTTTGCCGAGATGGCCATCGCCCGGCCGCCGTTCACAGAACTTTTCGCATACGCGGAAGAAAAGCTGTCCGTCATGTTGAATGTCGGCAACTATCTGTTCCTGTTCAAGGATAAGCTCTATCTTTCTGCGTACCTGAGTTCGCTGAAGACTGCTGCCGGGGCCACCTTCCTGGCCCTGCTGGTGGGCTACCCCATTGCCTACGGCATCGCCCGCGCCCACCCGGGAATTCGTAACCTGCTGCTTTTGGGCATCGTCCTGCCGAGCTGGACCTCTTTTCTGCTGCGGATCTATGCCTGGATAGGCATTTTAAAGACCAATGGGCTGCTTAACAACCTGCTGCTGAAGCTGGGCCTGATCGATACACCGCTGCACATGCTGCATACCAACTTTGCCGTTTACGTTGGTATTGTATACGCCTATCTGCCCTTCATGGTCCTGCCGCTCTACACAAACCTGGTGAAACTCGATGAGTCTTATCTGGAAGCCGCCGCCGACCTGGGTGCGAAACCCTGGAAAACGTTTATTTTCGTTACGCTGCCCTTATCCAAAGGGGGTATTATCGCCGGTTCCATGCTGGTGTTCATCCCCGCGGTGGGTGAATTCGTGATTCCGGCCCTTCTGGGAGGACCCGACACGTTGATGATCGGCAAGGTGTTGTGGGATGAATTTTTTAGCAACCGTGACTGGCCGGTGGCGTCGGCCGTGGCCATTGTCATGCTGCTGCTTTTGATCATACCCATGATGTGGTTCCACAAGCACCAGACCCAGGAGATGGAAACAATATGAGCACGACCAGACGATCCCCATTGCTGAGCGTATGGTTACTGTTGGGTTACACCTTTCTGTACGCACCCATTGTCATTCTGATTGTCTTTTCATTCAATGAATCGAAGCTGGTCACGGTCTGGGCCGGGTTCTCCACCAAGTGGTATGGTGAACTGCTGCAGGACCGTCAGATGTTGATGGCCGCCTGGCTCAGCCTGCGCCTGGCACTGATGAGTGCTACCGCCGCCGCCGCTTTGGGTGTGCTTGCCGGTCTCGTAATGGCGCGTTTCGGCCGATTCCGCGGACACAACCTTTTTGCGGCTATGATTACCGCTCCCCTGGTCATGCCGGAAGTCATCACCGGCCTGTCGATGCTGCTGCTCTTTGTCTCCATGGAAAAAGTCATCGGTTGGCCGGCAGGCAGGGGCATGCTCACCTTGTGGATCGCACATGTCACGTTCTGTGCGGCATTTGTAGCCGTGGTCATCACTTCGCGTTTAAGAGAGATGGATGAATCCATCGAAGAAGCAGCCATGGATCTCGGGGCACCGCCCTTCAAGGTGTTCACCGCGATCACGCTCCCGATCATCATGCCGGCGGTTGCTGCCGGCTGGCTGCTGGCCTTTACCCTGTCCCTGGACGACCTGGTCATATCGAGTTTTGTGGCCGGTCCCGGTGCAACAACACTCCCCATGAAAGTTTTTTCCAGCGTGCGTCTGGGTGTCAGCCCGAAAATCAATGCTCTTGCCACCATCGTTGTCCTGTTCGTTTCCATGTGCGCTGCTGGGGCGGGTATCTTGATGTTCCGTGCTGAAAAACGGCGAAAGATGGAAATCCAGGCTGCCATGCGCGATACGTCTTGACCGTAGTCTGCGTTGGAATTGTACATCTATATGTTCCGGGTATAGGAGGAACCAAATGACAGAAAAATTCTTAACCCGTATGGGCGACGGCGAACGGGTTTCCCTGACGGCTGAGGAGATCCGTGAAGATCTCGAAGCCGGAAATCAGGACGCAGCCCAAAGGGGCAACATCCCTGCTTTGTCCTCGGACGAACTGGATCAATTATTCGCCATCGTAACCGACCCCAACCGGATTACAGCTGTCAGGCCGGGCCGGGAGGTCATCACCACCGATGACGGGGGTGCCAATATGATCGTGTGTGACAAACCCGACGGTGGTGTCGGCCTGCCCATGGGCTACCACAATGCTGTTCTGGCCTTTGAACGTTTGTGCTGCGCCGATACCATTGGCGTGGGTCACTACGATTACAGCTGCAAACCTGTCAAAGCACTTATCAACTACGAAAAACAGCGCTACTACATGTATTCCCAGGCAGCTACCATTCCACTGATCTACGGCACCCAGCCCAACCTGGGGGTTTACTTCCAACCTGACGGACCATTTCCCAATGCCACCGAATTGATCCCCGCAGGGAAAATCAAAGAGGGCCAGGAGGCCCAGGAGGCAGCCGCCGAAGCGCTCATCGAAGATCTGATCTATATCGCCGGGGAGCTCTATGATGCAGGTTGTGATGGGTTTAATTTCGACACCTGTGCTTCTGCTGGTGATGCGGATTTTTATGCCTCCCTCACGGCTGTGGAAGCCTTGAAAGCAAAAGCACCGGACATGGCCGTTGAAGTGGGCATGGCCAGCGAGTTTGTTTTAGGCATGCACTCGGAAATCGAGTACAAGGGCACGCGTTTGGCAGGTATGTATCCCACCGAGCAGGTCAAGGTTGTAGAGGAGGCTGGCGCTGATATATTCGGCATGGCCGTTAATGTGAACACATCGGAATCATTCCCCTGGAACCTGACCCGGGCCGTGGCCTTCCTCAAAGCAACCGTAGAGGTGGCCAATATACCGGTGCATCCTAACGTGGGCATGGGGGTTTGCGGCGTTCCCATGCTGTCGGTTCCTCCCATTGACTGCGTTACCCGGGCGTCAAAGGCCCTCGTGGAAATCGGCAAGGCCGACGGCTTGTAGGTGGGTGTGGGTGACCCTTTTGGCATGACCACAGCCCATGTCATGGCAGCGGGAATGTGTGGCATCCGCACCGCCGGAGATCTGGTGGCCTGGATGCAGCTGACCCGCCGCATGAAAATTGACGAGGCAAAACAATATGTGGCCGCTAAACTTGGCATCTCTGTTTTGGATCTGAGTAACGAGGAAGTGATGCACCAGATACGTGAAGAACTGGATATCGGTATCATCAGCGGGCCGGCGGATGCCACCAAGGGGGTGGCCGCCAGGTGCCGGATCGCCGAGTTGCTGGATATCTCCATTCATTCCGTCAATATATTCAAGGAAAAGCTCAATGCACCGCTGACGCCAATTGCTTGATCGTCTGAACCGTTGTTTATGGGAACCGGCGGCAACATTTAAATACACAGAGATCAAAGGTTTGAAGAACGCTTATCAAACCTGAGGTAAGCATCAGGTATTGAGCTGTTTTTAAAGCAATATTTACTGTTGAATATAATCTAACCGTCAAAGGAGAGGATGGTATGGCAATCGTCAAAATCAAGGATGCTGCCGGTATCCCGTCTGAACATTTGGAAGATTGGGGAATTCCTAAGACCATAGGTGAACCCGTCTGTCAATTAAGAGGCCGCTACATCAGTGAAAAGGAGGATGGATCCGAAGCCGGTATCTGGGAGTGTACACCGGGAAAATTTGTCCGTGAAGTAATGCACGCAGAATTGACCACATTTCTTTCCGGCCGATGCATTTTTCACCCGGAAAAGGGCGACCCCATAGAAATCAATGCCGGGGACGTACTTTTCTTTCCTGAAAACAGCAAAGGGACCTGGGAAATCATCGAGACGGTTCGCAAGGCGTACTTAATGTATCACTACAGTTCCTGAGGAATGCATTATGTTTGATGTAACGTGTACAGGATTTAAAAATGACTGAACAATATGATGCAATAATCGTCGGTGGCGGCCACAACGGCCTAACCGCGGCCGGATACCTGGGCAAGGCCGGCCTGAAAACGATCGTTTTGGAACGACTTCCCCAGGTCGGCGGGGCGGTGGTCACCGAGGAGATTCATCCGGGGTACCGCATCTCAGCGGTTTCATACATGGTTAGCCTGCTGCGGCCGGAAGTGATCCAGGATCTCGAGTTGAAGAAACATGGCTTCGAGATGCTGAAAATGGACGGCACCCTGGCCATATGCAATGATGACCACCTGTTTCTGACAGGTGATGAAGCCTATGACCGCAAGGAGGTGGGCCGGTTTTCAGATCGTGACTACGATGCCATGGATGAGTTCGAGGACATCATACAGAATATAGGAACAGTCATCCGCAACCAGATGCTGCGGGAGCCGCCAAAACTCGGGGCCGGCCTGTCCGATCTGACAGACCTGACGGCTCTGGCGCGAATGGGGTGGGATGTCCGTAACCTTACCCCCGATTTGAGACACCGCCTGTTCCAGATGCTGTTCAGCAGTGCCGATGATTTCATCCAGCGCTGGTTTGACAGCCCAATGATTAAAAACATGTATGCGGCTGCCTGCTTTTCGGGAAATTTTGCCAGTCTGCGTCAACCCGGATCGGCCATTCCGTTTTTTCACAGCGCCATCGGTGAGATCGAAGGGGAAAAAGGTGCCTGGCGGCTGGTGAAAGGCGGCATGGGCGGCCTCACCAAGGCTATGGCCGGGTTTGCGCGTTCAAAAGGGGTTGAAATACGGACCGAAGCCGCCGTGGAAAAGATCTTGACCGGGGGCGGCCGGGCCACCGGCGTACGGCTCGAGAGCGGAGAAGTCATCAGCGGCCGCTGTGTATTGGCCAACACCGACCCCAAGCGCACCTTTTTGAAACTCATGGAACCGGAACAGCTCGATGACGATTTTGTGCGCGACATCCGCCAGTATCGCATGGGGCACAGCTCCCTGCGTCTCAACCTGGCCCTCAATGGACTGCCGGACATTAAATTTTTTCCGGAAGGCGAAGGTCCGTGGCACCGCTCGGACATCATGATGTTCCCTGACTACGAGGCCATGGAGGCCAACTATTTTGCCGCCGCCACCGGCTGTCTGCCCGAAGAATTGCGCCTTGAGATAACCATCCCATCCACATTGGATAACAGCCTGGCACCGCCGGGCCACCATGTCATGAGCATCCTGGCCAAATACTATCCTTATAAATTGGCCGGTGATCAAGGCTGGGACGACATCAAGGAAGATGTCGCCGACCAAATCATCGACTATATGGCCAAGGCCATGCCCAATCTGCCGGAACGCATCATCGGCCGCCAGATGCTGAGCCCCCTGGATCTGGAAACAATCTACGGCCTCACGGAATCGGATATATTTCACGGACGTCACGACATGGACCAGGTTTTTTCGATGCGCCCGCACCCAAGGGCCGCGCAGTATGAAACCCCGGTTAAAGGGCTTTACCTTTGCGGTTCCGGCGCCCACCCGGGGGGCGGGGTTTCCGGTGCGCCCGGTTACAATGCTGCACGCCGGGTGATTGCAAACTTGAAACACCGGTGATATGAGAACGTTGAAATATCAATAGGAGGATGCAGCATGGATGCGAAAGTAACAGTGGATGCAGGCATTTGCGGGTTTACCACCATTATCAAAGCCTCTTCAGAGGACAGCATGAATGTGGATTTGAAAGTGGTCAGCCCCTGTGAGATCATCAAAAGCCTGGCCGAAAAATACCAGGAAATCACCCCCATCAACGCCTATCAGGAGCTCAGTCCGCAGAATGAAAGCCGGATTCTAAATATTTCCAGGAAGGTTCTTGTGGAAAAGGGTGCCTGTGAAGCCTGCGTAGTGCCTGCGGCAGTGTGCAAAGCCATGTATATCGCATCCGGGCTGGCCTTGCCCAAGGATGTGGCCATGGAAATTCAATAGGCTTGGTCACACAGACCAGGCCAGCTTTCCTGGCATTTATAATTCGCCCAGGAAGCCTTCTATAACGCTGTTGACTTGATCGGGCTTTTCCGCAAAAGCAAAATGGGTTCCCCCTTCTATGAGCACAGCCCGGGCGCTGGGGATATTTTTCTCCACGAAATGGCTGTACTTGGGCGGTGTCATCATGTCATCCGTGCCGCAAACTGCCAGGATCGGAACGGTTAATTCTGCTTCCCTGCCCATCACATCAAATTGATCACACGCCCGCATATCGTTGAGCATTACGGCGGGTCCGTTTTCCATAGCGCGTTTAGTCATGATCTGACTCAGTTCCGGTTCAAGCTTCTGATGGAATCCAGAGATCATTTGTTGGAACTGCTCCGACGTGGCATCTGCCTCTTCCAATAGTTTAAGAAAGTCAGGATGAACCCTGAGCCTGAGGCCGCTTCCCAGAAGAACAACGCCTTTGAGGCTTTCGGGGTATTTGAGTGCATAAGTGAGCGCAATGCCGCCACCGAGGGAGTGGCCGGCGAGGACTACCTCTTTATATTGGCGGTCTAGTATGTAAGCATGCAGCCAATCGGCATATTCTTCAATGGTTGTGCAGATCTTCCCGGATGGATGCCCCGGAAGATTCACGGCTTCGGAATTCTCGAAATATGCTGTCTGATGCTGAAATCCTTCTTTTGTGCCCCCTGACCCGTGAATAAAGACAAGCTGCATGCTATTTTCTCCTATTAAAGATTTTTCCCGCCCATCGGGGAAGGTATCCTTGCTGATGTTACCGTTTTCGGATTCAAGGCCTAATGTGACAAACGCCTCCTATGACACGCTTTGGAGACAATCACGATCCGAATAAACCCTAACGTTGCAAAAGCCTGAGGGCTTCAGAGTCAAGGCGTCAAGGGTGAAGTCGTAGTGGTTTACTTCGAACCCTTGACAACACAGAATCTGG
>JBDLJD010000016.1:0-43200 GCA_039714495.1 Thermodesulfobacteriota bacterium | reverse complement strand
TATACATTGACGCCGATCAAATCGCAAGACTGACCATGGATTTCATATCTGCCTGAAATAAAGATCACTTTAAGATCAAATCCATGCCAGGCCCTCCAGGCCTGGAATCTACCAATAAAGGAGGTATTCACATGCCAGTTGCTTACACCAGTTCCTTTAGTATTAAAAAGCATGAAGGTTCGCACCGCACAGCCCAGCTGAAAGGCTTTGACGAGCCCATTCATTTCGGCATTCACGGCGGCATCAGGGATTTTTACCAGAATAAATACGGCAGAAAAATAGAAGGACCCGACTACCCGGCCACCCTGGATTACGTGGTGGCGGGAATTGCCGGGTGACTGACCGGCACACTTGCCGGTGCGCTGGATGCGCGCGGAATAAAGGCGTCTGAAAATCTGACATCCGATGTCGAGGGCGACGTAGAGGATGTGGACGGAGTGCTCAAAATCTCGAAGATACGAATAAAATATGCGTTCAAAGCCCCCAAAGAACTCTATGACAAGGCGCAGCGCGCATTGTCCGTCTATAGTGCTCTCTGCCCGGCCTATCAATCTGTAAAGAATTGTATTGAGTGTACATGGAAAGCGGAAATAGAAACGACTTCACGTTTGCCTTGACTTGCATAGCCATGTGTAATTCCCTATCCTGGAAAGGGTCGTTTTTTCCGTCATCCGGTGTGTAAATGCCGGATGACGGATTTTGGCGACATTTGGGTTGTCAGAGAAAAGATGGGGTGCGGTACAGTTTCTAGTGGTTGTTGATTCTTTCCCTCAGCTTGCCCGAACATTTAAAGGTGACCACCCGTCTGGGCGCCAGCATCAGGTCTTCGCCGGTAGCCGGATTTCTTCCGCGTCTTTCGCCTTTCTCCATGACGCAGAACTTACCAAAGCCACTGATCAGAACATCCTCGCCTACCTCCAGCTTATTTTTTATCAGCTCGATCAGGCCCTCGATGATCTCGGTGCTCTGATGTTTTGTAAACCCAGCTTCCGACTGAACCGCATTGATGATATCCGCCTTTGTAAGTGCCATATTGCGATATTCTCCTGTAATTCATTAGAAACAGTTAGTTGTGCGCCTTCAGGCATGAAAATTTAGGCCAAATTAATTTTTTATAGAAAATGGCAGTTTTAAATAACAATGTCAAGGGATTATATCATTAGTAGCGATATTTTCCCTTGGTTTGCGGATCCATGCGGCCGGAACCACCTATGTTTTGACAAAACCCGCCAATCATGATCCAATGTACCGGTTGTCAAATTCAGTTCCGCTACGCAGCAATCACTCAAGATTTTTATTATCGATACGAAACGACCGATTCACTATGATAATGACAACCGCTACTTAATGACGTTAACGTTTCATGCTAGGTTGTGCGCGATTGGGCATGAAAATGTATGGAGACTGAAACCATGGGCCAAGAACGCCGCCAGGCCGATCGGCATGCATGCAGGCATGAGGTCGGGTACGCCATTCAGGATGCAAGCTATATCGATTTTATTGAGGACATCAATGCCTGGGGAGTTTTCATTCAATCCGAACAGCAGGTTCCCGTAGGGGAAAGCATTCTCATGACCATACCGCTCCTGAGCAACGAAACATCGATCAAGGTCGTGGGCCAAGTGGTCTGGTCAGGCCCTGAAGGTATGGGCGTGCGCTTTGACATGGGCATCGGCGTCACAACCGTGCAGTCCATTTTGGGCGACAAGGCCTGCTAAAAGGTAAAACCCCGCCACCGAAGTTATAGGTTTCATCCCGGTTTGCATCGATGTCTAGACTCCAGTAGTTGGAAAACCCCTTCAAACTAAACCTGCCACCGAAACCGAAATCACGGTTATGATAAGTATCGATTTTTTCATATCTCCCCCCCAATTCTTTTTGGGACAACTTATGATACCATGCTTGGGCCAGAAGCTCAACAACCTCCATGGGAGGCAACCTTGTTGACATGCTGCTCAGCTGCATCTATAGCATTCCTATCCAAAAATAACGATTGAAACAGGAGGATCCCCCATGCAGAGCAGCAACCAGGCCATCCCGGGTAAGCAATATATGCTGTCGGCCATCAGGCGCAAACAATTGGATCGATTCCCCACCACGGTATTGATCGGGCCTTATTGTGCACAACTGGCCGGCTATACGGTCAAGGAAATTTTAAAGGACGCCCAAAAGAGCGCCCAGGCCCACCTTGCGTTTTACGATCAATTCCATCCGGACAGCCTTATCGTATACAACGACATCTACCTGGAATTGGAGGCCATGGGATGTGAGCTCGATTTCCCGGAAGATGCCGTTTCCCACCCCAAAAGGGCTATGCTCGAGGACAAGAAGAACCTGGCCGGTTTGAAAATACCCGACCCGCAAAAGGACGGCCGCCTGCCCTACTTCCTCGAGCTCTGCGAAAGAGTTGCCGGACAGGTCCGCCACGAAGCCTCTGTGGGGCTGGGTCATTCCGGTCCCTGGAACCTGGCCATGCACTTGAGAGGTGCGGAGCAGTTTCTCATCGACAGCATTGAAGACCCCGGGTTTGTCCACGACCTGATGGCATTTACCACCCAAGTCGTCAAAACCCTTGGCGACACCCTCATCGAACAGGGATTCATGCCCTCCCTGGGCGAAGCATCGGCCTCCTGCAGCCTGATCTCCCCCCAGATGTACAGAGACTTTATCCTGCCCTATCACAAGGCCTTATGCCGGCATTTTCGCGCCCGGAAAGCCATGATGAGCCTGCACATCTGCGGGTATATCGATCCCATCCTCGAGGATGTGCTCGGCTGCGGCATCGGTTTCCTCAGCCTCGACGCACCCTCCTCTCTGGAAAAGGCCGTGGCCGCATCTGCAGGAAAAGTGGTGATCATGGGAAACGTTCCCACGCACCTCTTTGCCGACGGGTCAGCCGTTGACATGGAAAATGCCGTGGATGCCTGTATTCAGACGGCAGGGAAAACCGGCAGGTTTGTGCTGGCCTCGGGGTGTGAAATACCGTTGAATTCAACTGAAGACCGCGTTGCGCATTTTTTTGAGTATGGTCACAAAGCCGGGAGAGCGTTTATACAAGGGGTCGAGAATTGAAAACGGCAAAAGGACGCCTGGCCATAGTGAGCAGTAAGGAGTAGGCAGTAGGGAGAAATCAGGCCAGACGACAGAGGCCGGAGGACAGAGATCAAAAGACAGATACCAGAGGTCGGCGTGCAGGGCTGAAGCCCTGGCCTACATGCCCATTCCTCAAATCAACTATGTAGCGCAGGGATTTATCCCTGCTGGGGCTGGATGCATTACACCAGTTGCCCCAGAATCGAACATCCGGAAAGTAGGGTGCCGGATATTAGTAATACTTCATTAAAAAGAGCCCAGAAAAAAACGATTTCCTGTTTCTCCCCAGGCCCTAAAGCAATGTCCGATGTTAGATGTTTATCTTTTTTCCTTTGTGACCTTTGTTTACCCAGTGAAACCCGTTCTTGTTTTTGTTTCACCGGGGTGTCTTTGTGGTTATTTTAAAAGTATAGCACCGAATCAAATGCCGACCCTTTTCTTGAACATCTCCACGCAGTTGATGTCCAGTTCCAGCAGCCTGGCAATGTTGAACTTGGCGTCGATGCCCTTGGCCACACCCGGTGCTTCGCACACCACGCCGATGTCGAGGTCCTCCCTCAACTCGGCCATGGTCACCGAACACGCCAGGTCCTCCACGGAGGCGCCAAGTTTGTCCGCCACATAGCTCTTTGCTGCGTCGATTCTCATGCCCCGGTTCAGTTGCATGCGCGCCACCAGATCTCCGGCAGTCCGCATTCCGCCCATCCCCGAAACGATTGCATGCGCAGCATGCATCCCCATGGGATCGCCTACGCCAACCTACAACCCGTCCAGCCGGCAGATCTCCACATGGGCCTTGGAAGCCCGGGAGAGCGCATCCAGCGGTGGGTGCAGCACCAGTGGTACGCCGCCCACCCCCATACCCAGGTTGGCATGCACCGGTATGTTGGACGCTTCTGAACAGGCCTTGGTAAAGGTAATGGAGCGGGCCAGGTTCCAGGGCAGGGACTGGTTGGTCACGATGTTAATGGCCGGGCCGAACATGGTGACCCCGGCTTTTTCGCACAGCTTGACCTGCTCGTGCGGGTAGAGACCGGCCAGACGCACGCCGTCGTACTCTATTTCAGCGTGCATTCCCAGGATGAACTCACCGGACATTCCCATTTCAATGCCCATGTCCGGGTATTTTTCATGCAGAATCTCAGCCGCTTTCAGAGCCGCGTAGAATTCAGCATCCCCGGATGCGGCCGTGGTATCGAAATTGATGCCGTCACACCCACCGAACTCGTAGAGCTGACTGCCCACGTAAACCATGTCCGAGATGGCATATTCCACCATCTCCGCGTAGGATTCGCGCGCCTCGTCGATCTTGTCCATGGGGATCAGGTCCATGGGGTTTGCCACAGGGCCGTCCGGCACACTGTAGAGCCCCAGATTGGGCATGGCCCCGTAGAATATGGGAGCGATGGTGGAGAGCACCGCCTGCTCCATGTTGGGCTTATCGTAGATGACCACATGCTTGACCTGCTTGAAACTGTAATCGATGTGGGTCAGCTCGAGGGTGTCCGCACCCAAGCAACGTTCGAACAACGCCAACTGCTGGAATTTGCTCACCGGAATGTGAGCCCGCTCTATCTTGGATGTCTGATTGTCATACGACAGGCAGCAGGCCTTGCTGTCCTCAACCCCAACCACGCGGTCCTTACGGCGGTACAGCTCCATCAGGTACGCAATTTCATCGCTGGTCAACGGCGGTATCTTGGCTCGCTCCGCCGCATCCTGGGAACCGTCCTCAAGGTCCTGCTGGACTTCGGCTTCGGTCATGTCGACACGATCACCGTCGCCCATCCTGGCTACTATTTTTCCCATGTTTCCTTCCTAACCCGGAATCCCGGAACCACAAAGACACAAAGTTTTCACAGATTTTTTAATCCATCATGTCTTTGTGGTTGAATCAAAGATTTTATTTATACACCATCTATCTACATTCTGGTCCTCTGGTTGTCAGGATCATACGGGGATTTCAGGGACGCGGTGGTCGCCACCATCTCACCTTCCACCTTGATCTCGTATGTGCCCTCTTTGATCCAGTCGTTGGTCACGCCTTCTTCGTTGCGTAGATACCCCATGCCCACGGCACAGCCCACCTTGTGCCCGTAGGCGCCGGAACAGATTTCGCCCACGTGTTCGCCGTTCCTGAATATCGGCTCATTCACGTACAACAGCGGCTCGGGATCATTCAGGGTGAACATCACCAGTTTCTGCTTCAAGGGGGTATCCTTGGCCTTGACCAGGGCATCACGGCCGATAAAATCGCCTTTGTCGAGTTTGACACCGAATCCCAGCCCGGCTTCATAGGGAGTTTCGTCCGGGGTAATATCCGATTCCCAGTGACGGTAACCGGTCTCCAGGCGCAGGGAGTTCACCGCCTGCATGCCCACCAGCCGCAGGCCGAATTCCGCACCTGCCTCCATGATGGCGTCAAAGACACCCTGCACGAAGTTGGTGGGGATGTACAGCTCCCACCCCAATTCACCCACGTAGGACATGCGCAGGGCAAGGGGCCTGGCGTATGCGATGTCGATTTCCTTTGCGGTGGCATAGGGAAAAGCTTCATTGGACAGGTCCGCGTCGGTGAGAAGGGCCAGAAGATCGCGCGACTTGGGCCCCATGACCGCCAGCATGGCGTAGCCGTGCGTGACATCCGTGACGGTTGCCACGGCATCCTCCGGGATCAGGCGCTGAATATGATCAAAGTCGTGGATGGTGGTAGCCGCGGCGGTAACGATGAAAAAGGTGTTGTCGGCTACCTTTGTTACGGTCACGTCGGTCTCGAACCCGCCCCTTCCATTCAGAATGGGCGTGTACACCACCTGGCCGACGGGAACAGCCACGTCATTGGAACAGATCTTCTGGAGTACGTCTTCGGCGTCGCGGCCCTGGACCAGGAGCTTGCCCATGGACGACAGGTCGTACATACCCACGCCGTCCCGGACGGCCAGATGTTCTTCGGCCTGGTACGGGAACCAGTTCTGGCGGTGCCAGCTGTATTCGTGCTTGGGTTCCACGCCTTCCGGCGCAAACCAGTCGGCGCGCTCCCAACCGGCAGCCATGCTGAAGCAGGCACCCTTTTCCTTGAGGCGATCATGGATGGGCGTACAGATGATGGGCCGGGCAGTATCTTTCTGCCGGTTCGGGTAATGATGATGATAGAGGACCCCCACCGATTCCTTGACCCGGTCGTGGAGATATTTTTTGTTGCGCTGCCAGGGGAACCAGCGTTTGACGTCCAGGGGCCAGAGTTCGTATTCCGGATACCCCTGGTCTATTATTTGGGCCAGGGCAAAACCTGCGCCGGCCGCACTGGCGATTCCCACCGAGTTCATGCCGCAACCCACGAAGAAATTTTTCACGCCCGGCACTTCACCGATATTGAAGGCCGTATCCGGCGTAAAACTTTCCGGAACGACTTCCAGGTGGCGGACCTCCGCATCCTGAATATCAGGAAACCGCGTGAAAGCGCACTCCATGCAGAGCTCGAACTGATCGTAATCTTCCTGGAGCTGGGTAAATTTAAACTCCTCAGGAATACCCTTCATCCCCCATGGTTTGGCCACCGGCTCGAAAAGCCCGAACAAAATCCCCCCCATCTCGGACTTGAAGTAAGAATAGCCGTCAAAGTCACGTACACTTGGAAACACGTCCGGGAACCCTTCGATGGGCAGGGTGACGGCATGCATGTGTTCGGCGGCGTGCAGGGGAATGCTCACGTTGACCAGGCTGCCGATGTGGCGGCCCCACATGCCGGCACAGTTCACCACGTACTCACATGTGATGTCGCCTTTGTCCGTGCTCACACCGGTAACAGCTCCGTCTTTTACCTTAATGTCAGTTACTTTTGTATTTTGAAATACGCGTGCCCCATTGTTGCGGGCCCCTTTGGCCAGAGCCTGGGTGGTGTCCTCGGGATTGGTCTGGCCGTCTTCGGGAATATAAAAGGCCGAGGCCAGGTCATCGACAAACAGGCCGGGCAGCATCCGCTTGGCTTCGGCTGCACCGATTTCATGCGCTTCAATACCAAAGGCCACGGCTGTTGCCGCTGCCCGGGTCCATTCCCGCCGCCGTTCTTCATCACGGCAGACCGTTATGGAACCGGTCTTCACATATCCCGTGGCCACCCCGGTTTCCGCTTCCAGGCTTGGATAGAGCTGAGTGGCATATTTGGCCAGGTCCGAAAGCTGACGATTCTGGCGCAGCTGCGTCACCAGACCTGCCGCCGCCCAGGTGGTGCCGGAAGCCAACTCCTTGCGTTCCAGCAAAA
Organism: Thermodesulfobacteriota bacterium; assembly: GCA_039714495.1. Classification (GTDB taxonomy): domain Bacteria; phylum Desulfobacterota; class Desulfobacteria; order Desulfobacterales; family B30-G6; genus JAJDNW01. The sequence goes on along the minus strand of JBDLJD010000016.1, from coordinate 35,846 downwards.
CAACATCTTTCCAGCCGATTTTGGTTAAATGATAGGCAGTGCTGCAACCGATGATACCACCACCGATGATGACGACCTGCGCGTGTTTGGGGAGCTGTTCGCTCATGGTTTTTCTCCATCCATAGGGTTTAATTTAATAATTAATAATCAATACTTAACGGCTAATTGTTAATGATGGTCATCCGTCCTCTGACACTCTGCCCGCTTTTCCTATTGGATTTTCTTTGTGTCCTTTGTGCCTTTGTGGTTCAAGATTCGTCCTCTGCCCTCTGGAGCTCCGGGGTTCTGGTTCTCTGTCCTCCGTCTTCCGTCCTCCGGCATCAGCCCTGTTCCTTGAGCACTTCGGTCAAAGCCGGCACCACATCGAAAAGATCCCCCAGAATGCCATAGTCGCACTTGGTGAAAATCGGGGCGTCTTTGTCGGTGTTGATGGCCACAATGATCTTGGAGGTTTTCATGCCTGCAAAGTGCTGTACCGATCCGGAAAGCCCACAGCCGATGTAAAGCTTCGGGCTCACCGTCTTCCCGGTCTGCCCCACCTGCATGGCATGAGGGGCATAGCCGGCGTCCACCGCCGCACGGGAGGCGCCCACGGCCGCGCCCAGTTCCTGGGCACAGGACTTGAGAATATCGAAGTTTTCCGCCGAGGCAATCGGCCGGCCGCCGGTGATGATGACGTTGGCCTCGGTCAGTTCGATCTCGCCCGAAGTGGCGCCCTTGGTTTCCACGACCTTCAGCCGACCACTGTCCCCTGCGGATGCGGTATAGACGTCCGTGGTGGCTTCCGCTGCAGACGCTACAGGTTCGATGGCATTGGGACGGATGCCGCAGAGGAACACGTCGCCCTCGAGCTCTATTTTCGCTATGGTTTTTCCGGAAAAGTGTGATTTGGTAACCGTCTGATCCCGCACCGTAACCCCCACGCAATCCAGGACAAGCGGTACATCCATGGCGGCCGCCACACGGGCCATCAGATCCCGTCCCTGGGTGCTGCTCAGGCCCAAAAGCGCTGAAATTTCATAGTGCTTAAGGGCATCGGCCAGGGCGTTGGCCTGCAATTCCGGGCTCCCCTTGAAATCACCTGCCTCTGCTTTGATCTCGATGACGCTGGTGACGCCGTATTCCTGTACAGCAGCCTTGCCGGCTTCAGCCGACCCGTCCATCAGAAACCCGACCACTTCGTTGTTGCCCGTTTCCCGCGCCGCCGTGATAACACCATAGTTGGCTGCCTTTACCTCGCCATTATCTGTTTCAAGCAAAATGCCTGTTCGTGCCATTTTATATCTCCTTTTAAATCGCTTTAAATCGCTTTTTCTTCTTTCAGAATCGCCACCAGTTTTTCTGAGGCTTCACGCGGGCTCCCCTCCAGCATGGTTGCCCCGCTGCGTTCGGGAATCTGGGTCAGTTCCACAAGGCCTGTATTGCCGGAGTCGTCTGAAAGACCCAGGTCAGCCATATCCACCTGTTTCACTTCCTTCTTCTTGGCTTTGAGGATGTCGGGAAGCTTGGGGTAGCGGGGTTCGTTCAACCCCTTGGTTGCACCGAGCACGCAGGGCAGGCTCACCTCCATGACCTCCCGCATACCGCCGCCGGTCTCACGCTCCACCTTGGCCTGGCCGCCGCCGAGTTCCACGTCCACGACTTCCGTGACCACGGGCATGTCCAGCTCCTGGGCCAGACGGTAGGGCGTCTGCATGCCTTCACTGTCCACCGATTGCTTGCCCGTGAAGATCAGGTCCGGGGTTCCATCCTGGGCAATGGCGGCCTTCAGGGCCCGGGCGGTGACCGCAGAGTCCAGGAACTGGGCATCGGTTTTCACCAGAATGCCGCGGGTGGCCCCCACGGCCAGCGCGGTCCTCAAGCTGCTGACAGCGCTCTCCTTGCCCACGGTTACAGCCACTATTTCGCCGCCGGCCTTGGCCACGATCTGAAGGGCCTCTTCCAGCCCATACTCATCGTAGGGATTGACCACGAACTTTACCGATTCGTCGAACCCCGCAGGCTCAACAACCTTGATGTTGGCAGCCGTGTCCGGAACATGTTTGAGACACACATAGATTTGCATAGCTTTCCTCTTTTTTGTTTAAGTTATAATGGTTATCACTATTTATCAATGTATCGATTTAACAAACTACCCGCTTTCCTAACCCACGCCCTGCTCTTTTTCAGCTTCCGTAACGATCTCACGTATGTCAGTCAAAGTGCTTTCCGAGAGTTGCGGCGGTTCGTAGGTTTCCAGAATGTCCTTCATCTTGTCATGGGCCCGCTTATAAATATCGGTGCTGCCGTCCGCTTCCCAATCCTCACGCATGCGCCGGTCCATGAGTTCGGCCCGGGACTGGGTGGCCATGTTCTGGTAGGTGCTTTCATGACTCAGAAAATCCTTGCCGATGCCCATCTCGGCGATGACGTCCACGGACAGGGTTTCATCATTCACGGGTATGCCGTTGACCGTGTATTTAATCATTTCGGCGATCTCATTATCGATGACCAGCTGGGCCAGGTCGAAGGTGATTCCCATCTCGAGCATCCCCAGGCCGTATATGACATTGGCCCCTGCCAACGCCGGTAACATGCCTGTGAGGGTCTTCTCGTGACCAGACTGGGCATCCACCACTTTGCTGTCGCCCTACCCGCCGGCAACAAAACAGGGCAAGCTGTAATAGCGCGCCAGCCTGGCCACTGCCGCACTGATCATGCCTGTTTCCGGCGACCCCACTGTGGCCGTGGCCCGTCTCAAATCCAGGGGACAGGTCGAGCTGCCGTACATGAAGGGGACCCCTTTCTGGGACAACTGGCTCAGCACGAGACTGGCGAGGACTTCACAGTTCTGCACAACCAGCGTCCCGGCCAGGTGCACCGGTCCAGACCCGCCGGACATGGCCATACCGATCACATTCACGCCCAGGCCGTGTTTGGCCGCGCCCATGATGATTTCGCAGTGATGGTCTGTCAGCTTGAGCGGACTGATGGGGCATGTTGTAAAGGAAAGCAGCGGCCGCTCCCGCAGCTTTTCCCGGCTGCCGGTAATGGCCGTGCAAATGTCCACTATTTTTTCCAATTGAAAGCCGTTTACCGGTCCCAGCCAGTGGTGCTTGGTGGTGTTGGTCAACGAGGCTTCGGCATTGTGGATAGCCTGCACTTCGGGCGGCTTGTCGTGGGAGCACATGGCCCGCTCGTAGGTCTCAACGTTTTCCAGGTAGTCGATGAGGCGCGAAGCCATTTCAATGTCCTTCTTGGTGGTGTCCCGGTGCTCGCCTGTTTCCGGATCCACAAACATGATACCTTCTCCGAAATTGGTAAAGGTTACCCGGTTGTCCTCCAGAACAACGTCACTTTCAGGATTCCTGCCATAGGCCATAAACGTGGCCGGAGCCGTGTAGATGGCATCCTCCACCACATGAGGCGGAATCTTCACGGTCTTGGTCTTTGCATCGACCGTGCATCCTGCCCCGTGGTAGATTTCAAGTGCTTTTTCATTTTCCACAAACACGCCTGTACTTTTCAGAAGCTGCAGGGTAGCCAGGTGAATCTCATGAATTTCATCATCGGTCATGAGATTGAGGCTGAACCCGCTGTTGCGACTTTTACCGGCTTTCAATCTGCGTTTCATGGCGCCTCCTCTTCGTTTTTATTGTGCTATTACTTTAAATAAAAACTAATATATAGTTGATTTAACTTAGTTTTATGTCAATGTTAAATATCTATCCATTCTTGCCTATGCGAGCCTCGAATGCGTCTATGATCCCCTGCATGGCCTCGGACGCCCCTTCAGGCAGCGCATAAGGCGCATGATTTTCAATGATCTCGATGGCGCGTTCATAGGCCCTTTCCGTAATGCTTTTGCCCTGGGTCCACTCCTTCCAGTCCTCCCGCGAGTGCCGGTCAAACAGCTTGACCTGGGACTGGCTGCGCATGGAACGCAGGCTGTGTTCATGGGTAATGTAGGCGCCGCCCGGGCCTACCTCGTGAATCACATCCATGGACAGGCTCTCATCGTTAACAGCGACCCCGCTGCGCGCGATGTGGATCATGCCCAGCATTTCCGCATCCATGATCAGCTTGGCGTAGTCTATGGTCATGCCTTGCTCCAGAGTGCCGGCCCCGAAAATGATGTTGGCGCCGGAAAGAGCGCTCAAAGTGGCGCTGAGGTTGGCTTCATAGCCTGATTGGATGTCCGCCTCCTTACTGTCAGTGGCGCCCCCCCCTACCCAGCTTGGCAGGCGGTAGTAGCGGGCTATGCGGGCCAGGGAGGCGTTGATCATACCGTATTCAGGGGAACCGATGGCTGACGTGCCGAAACGCAGATCCAAAATGGTGCTGGTGCTCCCGTAGGTGCAGGGCAGCCCCCTTTTCAGAAGCTGGGCCAGAACAATGGTGCCCAGCACTTCTGCATTGTGGCTCACCAGGGTTCCGGCCAGCGAGGCGGAAGAGGTGCCGCCGGACAGGGCCATGGGCAGGATCACCATGCCGATGCCGAGCCGGGCGCAGGCCATGATCACCTCACAGGCATGGTTACCCAGTGTAAGCGGGCTGATGGGGCAGACGCTGACCGAGAATATGGGCCGCTTCTCAAATACATCCCGTCCGCCCACACTGGCCGCAGCAAGCTCTACCATGGCCTCAAGAGATGCCACCGTATCAGCTCCCAGAACGATGTGCTTGCCCGTGTTGCGGATCATGGCGTCAAGATTATGAAGCGACTGGGCCTTTTCCATGACATCCGTGGAGTTTACCGCGCGTGTGGCCACCGCGATCTCATCGAGAGCGTCGCATACCCGGATAATCTCGCCGCAGTCTTTTTTGGTGGCCCGGCGGATCTCACAGGTATAGGCGTCCACCACATTAATACACCCGCCAAAAGTGGCAAAACCGACCCTGTTGGGTTCGACAATATAATCATCATCAGGGTTTCTGGCCTGGTATACCATGGTGTGCGGGGTAAAAAAGGCGGAATCCTCCACCAGGTGGGGCGGCAGCTTGACGATGCCGTAACCCTCATGGCGCTCCACCACAGCCCCTCCGCTGTAATACACTTCCAGGGCCTGCTCATTCATAACCTTGATGCCGGTATTCTGAAGAATCTGCAGGGTTGCATAGTGAATCGAATCGAGCTCATCCACTGAAAATGAACTGAGCCCGAGGCCGGAAGATGAGCTGATTCCGCTTCTGAAACGTCTACGCATTTTGCCTCCTATTCATTAGAACCAATCAGCCCCGTTTTGATGACGTAACCTGCCCGAAAACAATTACGACAACGCCAAACCGCCTGATATCAGTTTCTAATGCATGTTAAAAAGGGTGATCCATGTTTCCTTCATGCCCCGGATGCATAAGAGCCAAAATATTTGACCCGGGAAGCCAGATTTATATTCAATTATAAAATAGCAAGAAGCGTGCCTACTCTAGATAGCCTTCATTTATTGCAATATATCAGCTATATAGGTAATCATAAGACCTTTAGTGCCCCCCTATCGATTCAATTTCGACTCGGATCATAACTTCTGTCCAATATCAGCCTAAAACTATTATTTTTATTTATATTATCAACATGTTTACCCCTGACAAACATAACTTACCGATGCACCCCCTCCACACGCGATTCAATAATAAATCACCCCCTTTCATCTCCTTACAATTATCGTTTTCTCTGTGCTAGGTTATATGTACGATGACACCCTTCTCAAGCCATCTGCCATAAGTCACCCTCAGATCATTGCACCTAAAATCACCCCCTAATTATGTCATTTAAACTAATTTTTTACTTGATTATATTATTTTTACCGGATATAAATATTATTTATTGTCATTTTAACCATTTTTCTGGATAAATGTTATGGATCAAACCGACTATAATATCCTTTCCGCCCTGCAACGGAATGCAAGGGAGAAAAAGAGTGTTCTGGCCAGGGAACTGGGCATTCCGGCCACTACCCTACAGGAGCGCATACGGCGGCTAGAAAAAAAAGGAGTGATTGAAGGTTACCGGGCGGCGATCAATGCCGAAAAGGTGGGACTCGGCGTCCAAGCCTTCATTGCCGTCAGCCTCAAATATCACGAATCCAATGCCATCCGGGAGTTCGAGCGGGGGGTTGCCGAAATCCCCTGCATTAGAGCCAGTTATCACCTGAGCGGCCGCTTTGATTACATGCTCCATGTTTCGGTAGAAGATCTCGAAGCCTTGGGGATCCTGGTCAAAACGGAAATCACCACATTGCCCGACTTTGGAAAATGCGAGACATTTCTTGTATTTTCGGAAATGCAATCAAACAGAAGCATGGCAGATATAACGGCAGGGCTATAATATAACGGTGCAAGGAGGTACCTCATGCAAACCTTTAATCCCGAACAGATGATGGTCAAGGACAGGCGTGAATTCGGAGAACACGGCGGTGTGGCGCCGTCCATTTCCCGTTCCTCCACATTTACCGTCATGGAACCCGGAACCATGCCGGAAATATTTCAGGGAGAAAGAGGCCCGGACCAGGGCGGCTGTTTTCTGTACAGCCGGCATTTCAACCCCACCGTGGATGTTTTATCCCGCTACCTGGCGGCCATGGAAGGAACCGAGTCAGCCATCTGCACGGCCAGCGGCATGTCGGCCATTTCCTGCACCATTCTGCAGCTCTGCCACAGCGGGGACCATGTCATTGCCAGCGATACGATTTACGGCGGGAGCCACGCCCTGTTTGCCGAACTTCTGCCGCAATTGAACATCAGCACCACATTTGTGGATATCACCGATGCCGACGCGGTAGCAGCCGCCTTCACGGAAAAGACAAAGGTGGTTTACACGGAAGCTTTTGGCAATCCGACTCTCCGCGTCGCCGATATCCCCTCCCTGGCGGAAATAACCCATCATAAGGGTGCCTCCCTGGTGGTGGACAATACGTTTTCACCGATGATCATTTCCCCGGCCATGCTGGGGGCCGATGTGGTGGTTTACTCCATGACGAAATTCATCAACGGCGCCAGCGATGTAATCGCCGGCGCCATCTGCGCCAGCCGTGACTTTGTGCTCCAACTCATGGACCTCCACACCGGCAGGGTGCTGCTTTTAGGGCCCACCATGGATCCCAGGGTCGCTTTTGACATCATCCAACGCCTGCCCCATTTGCCCATCCGCATGCGGGAGCACGGCCGCCGGGCCATGGCCCTTTCAGAACACCTTGAAAAAATGGGGGCAGCGGTCACCTACCCCGGCCTCCCGTCCTTTTCCCGGCATGCGCTCGCCAATCAACTCATCAACACGGGCTATGGATTCGGGGGAATGCTGACCCTGGACTGCGGGGACGGGGAAAAAGCCAATAAACTCATGGGCATTCTGCAGAACGACGAGAATTTCGGCTACATTGCGGTCTCCCTGGGATATTTCGACACTCTCATGAGCTGTTCCAGCGCTTCGACCTCTTCCGAAATTCCAAAAGCGGAACAGATCCGGATGGGGCTCTCGCCCGGCCTGCTGCGCATCTCCATGGGACTTACCGGGAGCCTGGACGACCGCCTGGGCCAGATGAAACGGGCTGTAGAGAAGGTAGGTTTGGTCTAATAGTAACAGCTATCGAAAAACGCGCATCTAGTTAAATCCCGCCTGTTTCAGCGCTGCGATCATGTTATCAAGCTGATTCGGATCCTTGTAGGGGAGCAGGAGGCGCGTCTGCAAATTCACGGCACACTCCACCGCATCCACGGCACTGACAAATTCAGCCAAAAGATTGTCGCCGGGTGAATCCACCACCCGGCCGTGAAACATCTTTATGTTGTCCGACATGATGTCACGGTACTGCGTCAGGGTACCAACCGTAGCAACGTCATCACCGGCCATGAGCCGACTGTAGCCGGCCACATCGGCGCTGAGAATGGCGCTGAGTCTTCTTCTGGTTCTTTCCATGGTATTCCTGTTATCGGATCATGAAAATTTATTTATTATCAATGAATTACAATTTATTATAATGGTGGGTGGGTCCATCGTCAAGTGAAACCTGGCCCCAAGTGTTAATAGCTGAAAGAGGTATCGTTTCAGGATCACAGAATAGATAGCCATTTCGATGTTCAGCGTTGGATGTTCGACGTTGGACGTTTATCTATTACCGGTTATTTGACATCTGGACCATTTTCCATATATCCTGGGTGTTCTGCTACCAATAGTCAAAATGAAATTGAAATTCTGTCCAATGATTGATCTGAATTAACTAATCGGGTCTGACCTTGCCAGCCTTTTCAAGAAATGGTTGACAATCAGTACTCCGATTTATTAGAATACCTTCGACATATAGATCGAAAGGGCAAATCCGTTGAAAGGCGGGGGCGCAAAGCCACGGGTCTAAAGCTGATAAAGCTAAGACAGCCGGGTTACCGAAGCTAGTAGTTTAAGCCTTTGGGACGATTGCCCAAAGGTTTTTTGTTTTTCAGGGTTCTTTCTATTCGGGTGAATAAAGGAGTCGCCATAATGCTGAAATCGTATGTTTTCGACCTTCCCGTGGACAAAGACGTCATATTTACCGATCACAAGGGCAACTACAAAAAAAAGATCGAAAAACAGCAGCGTGCTCTGATTGTAAAATTACCTTTTATAAAACCATTTTTAGAACCCGATGAAGACATTCTTCTCATTACCACCGGTTATTCCCGCATGGACACCCTGGATCAGATCCTGACCGCATGGTTGTTTATTTATCTTAAGCGGTCCTTGTTTGTTTTTACCAACAAGCGGATATTTCACATCCCGTCTACCGTGAACTATGGCTATCGCAACTCGATCTCTCAAATATTGTTTTCTGAAACCCAGTCGGTTACCTTAAGAGGAAGCACGCTGGTTGTTCAATGCGGTGCCTGCGGTGACCAGGAAAAATTTATCGGAATCAGGAGCAAGGAAAGAAAGAAGATACGGGTAGTCCTAAATAAGGTGCCCCGAAATGAGGCTGAATTCCAGGAGCGCTATATCCCTGGCTTGGAAAGGGCACACCTTTGTCCACATTGTACCAGGGAGCTTACAAGAGGATTGTATGCCTGCCCTAACTGTAAACTCACGTTTAAAAGAAAGTCAAAACTGCTGTCACTGGTGCCGGGATTCAGCTATTTTTATGTACGCCAACGCTTTTTAGGAATCATCAATATTATAATGGAGCTTATCCTTATCGGATTTTTGATTTCGTTCTATCTAAAATTCTCTCAAGGAGCAGAATCCACAATACTACCCCTGATGCTGTTCACGGGAGTCTATGTTTTTCAGAAAATTGCCGTCATGTACCATTCGAACCATTTCATCGACGAATTTATTCCTGAAATAGAAAACGTAAAACCCCTGTCAACCTTGTAATCGGTACCTGTCTGCCTTGATCCCGTACCGTTTCATGATCTGCTGCAGAGACTGGCGCTCCAGACCGCACTGCCTGGCCGCCTGGGTCACATTGCCCTGGTGGATCGTCAACAGCTCCCCAATAAACTCGTGGTTGAACTGTTCCAGGTTTTTTTCCTTGGCCTGCCGGTACGGCAGCCCTTCCAACCCGCGCCGGGCAACCGGCTGACGATGGTCCTGGTCCACGATCCCCACATCCCGGGGCAGGATCTCTTGGGACGTGGAAAACAGGATGCCCCGCATAACCAGGTTTTCCATTTCCCGGACGTTCCCTTCCCAAGGCATGTTCATGAAACATTTGACAAGTTCGTTCGAAAGTCGTTTTTTGGGCCGGTCCATTTTCACGCAGTGCTTTTCCAGTAGGTGGTCGGCTATCAGGGGGATGTCTTCGCTATGCTCCCTCAGGGCAGGCAGCTCTATGGGCAGCACATTCAGCCGGTAATAGAAATCCTCCCTGAATTCCCCTATTCTGATTTTCTCTTTCAAATGTTGATTGGTGGACGTAATAATGCGCACATCGACTTTCACCGGCTTTACATCACCCAGAGGTTTAACCTCCTTTTCCTGCAGTACCCGCAACAGCTTGGTCTGTATCGCCGGGCTCACATCCCCGATTTCATCCAGAAATATGGTGCCGGTATGCGCCTCCTGGAACAACCCGGCCCTGTTATCCGTGGCATGCGTAAATGCCCCCTTCTTGTATCCGAACAGCTCACTCTCCAGAATGTTTTCAGGAATGGTGGGGCAATTCACCGCAACAAACGGCCGGTCCCGCCGACTACTCAGGGAATGTATGGCCCTGGCCGTCAGGTCCTTCCCGGTTCCCGACGGTCCAGTGACCAGCACCGTCAGGTCGGTGGCTGCCACCATCTGGATGGTTTCATACACCCGCTGCATTATGGGGCTGTTGCCCACCAGGTTTTCAAAGGCGGCCCCGTCGCTACACACTTTCTGAAGACGACTGTTTTCACTGATCAGGGAACTTCTTTCCAGGGCTTTTTCAAGCCGTATGATGAGCGCATCGTGCTCGAATGGTTTGGTAATGAAATCGTAGGCGCCCTGCTGCATGGCTTTCACGGCCATCTCCACATGGCCATAGGCCGTCATCATCACCACTGTCAGATCAGGGTTTTCTCTTTTTACAATTTCAAGAAGCTCCAATCCGCTCATCGCCGGCATCTTGATGTCAGCCATAAGCAGGTCATAGGCTTTTTGAGACAGCATCTGGATTGCTGCCCGAGCCGATGGGGTGGTGTCGACCCGGCAATTCAAATCAGGTTCCAGACTCCTTTTCAGGAGATGGAGCATATCGGGTTCATCATCGACGATCAATATTCTGGCCGGCATGACTCAGTTCTCCTGGTGACTTGGTGCGGCGGGAAGGGATATCGTAAAGGTTGTGCCTTTTCCGGGCGTGCTCTCGACATCGATATAGCCGCCATGGTTCTTTACGATTCCGTAGCTGACAGACAACCCCAGCCCCGTCCCCTCTCCCGTGGGTTTGGTTGTAAAGAAGGGGTCGAAAATCTTTTTAAGATACTTTTTCTCGATCCCGTGGCCATCATCTGAAACCTTGACCACGAGATCACCGGTTGCTGCTCTTATATCAGTAGAAATCATTATGCAGCCCTTTTTTCCGACAGCATGGATAGCATTCACCACCAGGTTGATAAGGACCTGCTTGACTTTCTTCTCATCGATCAGGAGCGGATGCACCGCCGGGCTGTATTCACTCTCAAGGGCAATGTGTTCAATATTGGAGTGGTGCTGTACGAATGAGAGTACATCGTCAATGACCTTGTGTATGTCCAGCATCTCCTTTTCGGTATCCGACTTCCTGGAAAAGCTCAGGAGGTCTTCGACAATAGCCTTGCAGCTTCTGGCATGTTTTTCAATGATTTTCAAATCGGCATATCGGTCCGTGGCCTTTTTTTCATCCCTCAAGAGAAGCTGCGTATATCCCAGAATGACGCCCAGGGGATTGTTGACTTCATGGGCCACACCCGACGACAGCTCACCGATGGAAGCCAGTTTGTCAGCCTGGGCGAGCTGTTCTTCCATCATTTTGCGCTTCTGGATATCTTTGATGAGAAAGTGAAAAGTCTCGGTCTCATTGTCGGTCCGGTCCACCATGCTGCCGCTTACTAAAACCCTTTTAATTGTGTTGTCCCGGATGATGAGGTCCAATTCGATATCAGCTGGCGAACGTTCCTGTTCGACCGATGCCATGATGGTCAGCCACATTTCGGGCTCTTTCAGAAATTCAAGGATCTTCCGCCTGTCGATCACATCTTCCTTTCCACCCAATCCCAGAAGGTTGTACCCGGATGGATTCAGGTTGACAATGGTCCCCTCTCTATCCGTCACCAGAATCATGTCTTTGGACACCTCGAAAATCTTGCGGTAATTGTATTCTGAAACGGCAAGGGCACTGGTCCGTTCCGCCACCAGCTTTTCCAGGTTTTGAGCAAGATACAGAAGTTCCTTGTGGGCCGACCGGAGGGCCTGCCGGTCCTTGCGAATGAGCTGGTATATCTTCCAGATCCGTTCAAAAAACATGGTCACGGAGCCGACGACAACGAACATGACGGTGTTGACGGCCCCACTGAATGGACGCACGACATCCCAGACAGATTTCTGATCCATCAACAAAAATAAATTCTTCAGAATGTGGCCGGCAGACCTTGAAACGGCAAAACAGGAGAGTGCCACGCAGATCCACCAGAGATAGGTCCAGATGAGATTGTCGTGGTCCTGCTTGCGCAGCCTGAAAACAATTTTGAGCGAAAGAAGCGACAGAATGATCATCAGGAACGACCCGACCAGATCGACGAGCAAAATGGGAATGGCGGATATAATCATGGGGCAGGATTATCTCCTTGGTCTGCCACCGTGTTCCTGAGGATAGTCTTCAACCCGTAATAGAGGGAAAACATGGCTGGAACGCACAGCAGATGATCCAGTTTCATCAGGTAATACAGAAGCGTGACTATGTCCTGCCCCTCGGGATTGTCGAACTGAATGTGCCACAAATCGATTTTGGCTATCCCGAAGATATCAAGGTGCTCATCCAGAAAATGCACGGCAATGGCGTCGATATTCCAGAGAATGAACAGAACTGCAGCCAGCTGAATGTATCGCCAGCCTTTCTCCTTTGTAAGATTGCGCTGGCGCAGCCAGAATTCCAGGCTGCCCATGGAGATGATAAAAAAGATATGGGCTATCTGGTGCACGTACAGGCCTTCGGGTTGACTATGGGTCTGGGTGGCCAAGGCCGGTTCGGCAATTACAAACAGCCCGGCGAGCATGAATGCATAAATAAAGCACTTTGAACCAGCTGTTTTCATAGGAAAGCCCTCTGCATCATTTTCAGGAAAAAGGCCAGCAGGACCACGCCGAAAATCCGACGAATCGCACTGCCTTTCAGCTTTGTGGACATGACGCGCGATCCCAGCTGCCCGCCTGCAAATGAAAAAAGCCCGGCCAAAAGAACAAACCCCCAGTCGGTGCCTGCCAGGGAGATGTGGGTCAGGAATCCGGAAAAGGATGAAAAGACCACAATGAAGATCGAAGTTGCCGCGGCCGTCTTGGTCGGCATCCTAAGCACATAGATAAGCAGCGGCACAATAAAGACACCGCCACCGATTCCCAGGAGGCCGGCCATTACGCCGATAACGGCGCCGATACTCGCCCCCCCGATCATTCTGCGGGCGCTGCTTATGGGTACACTTTCCACAACTGCTTTTTTGGAAAAGAGCATGCGCAACGCCGCCAGTAGGATGACAAGCGCCATGACCGCCGAAAAAATACGCGCATTGATCACGGATGTCAGCATAGCCCCCAGGGGTGCAAAAAGCGTACTGGTCACAAGAAGCGGCATACCGGTTCTGACATCCACCATCTTTTTCTTAAAATAGGTAATGGCGGCGGAAAGAGCAGCCACCCCGTTCAGAAAAAGGGATGCCGAAACAGCGGTTGTCACTGGAAAGCCCAGCAGCACAAACAGCGGTGCAAAGATGAGACCGCCCCCCAATCCGACCATGGTAAGGACGAAAGAGGCCAGGAAAATGGTAGCGAGTAAGAGGGGTGTGGGCATAGGTATCGTGTTAGGCTTGAAAAAGGCTAATTTTTATATCACTTTTTAGTTTCATCCAAATCCGTCTGTCCATAGGACCCTGTGTTTTCTTTAACACAAAAGGATCTTCCACCCAGGCGGCTGAGCATTACGGCAACGCGGTCTAATTCCAGCTTACGCTCTCGATTTTCGTCACTATTCAAAAACTTTCCCAACCATCAGTACGTCTGCGACATAGTCTATCGCGAGACGATAAGCTTCCAGCTTTTCACGCCCAAGTGCCATATTGTTTTGATTTATATTTTTGTTAGAATAAATCCTATGGTTTAATTGAAGATGAACTCGCCTTAACCCTGTTTTTAATATACCTTACCACCAGAAACCAAACAAGGTACACCATCAGGAGGGATACAACAAACCAGAAAAGAGCCCCCACCAGAACCGGTTCTCCACTTGGTTTTGAAAATTTGAAAACATATTCCCGGCCGAATTTTTCCACCATCCTGTCCGTCCGGAAAGCCTCGTTCACATAGGCGGCCATACAGAGTACCGGCAGGTAGATGGTGAGCATGTTTTTGAGCAAACCTTCGAAAAAGTAGTCGTAATACACCTTGTTGAGTTTGGCCTGGTCGATGTTTTTAGCAAGCGCCTTGCCTTTTTCCCGGTCTTCAGAGTCGACCGCTTCCTTGCGAAGTTTGAACCAGTGGTTGAACTCCTTTTGCAGTGCCCGGTAGCGTTTTGTGGAGTAGAACCTGCTTAATGTTTTGGTAAAGCAGACCGTGATAAAAACGAGAATTAAAATGATCAGGGCAGGCCCCAACGGGCTGAGTGGGGCAAGCACAAGATCCATCAGGCCGGCAAGATACTTTACAACCTCAACGATTTTGAACCACACGATGTCTAAGAAATCATCCATAGTAAATTTTCATACACATGGTGTTAAAATATAGATGGGTTTTTAAGGCCGACCATTGTTTCATACGTCATAATGTAAATATAGCTTAGAAAATTTAATAAAAAAAAAGGGGAAGGCGTCACCGCCTTCCCCTTTTTTTATCACACGTTATAGCGTTTAGCAAAATAATACCTGTTCAGATTTTTTCTTATAAAAATCCAGATAATATTATAACTATATCCAGATTTCAATCTTAAAAAACCTGAAGAACAGAAAGAACAGGGTAATGGCCAGAACGATTTTCAGCGTTTTCTCGCTGAAGAGCTTCTGGGCCCGGCTGCCCAGCATGCCGCCCACGAACCCACCGATGATGATGGAGATCATCAGCCACATGTCCGGAAAGTAGCCGTTCATCAGGTATCCGAGAAAGGCGCCTATACTGGAAAAGCTGGTACCGATCAAGGAGATGGGCACAGCCACATACATGGGCAGCGCACCAATGGTTGTCATGGCCGGCACCAGCAGGAATCCGCCGCCGATACCAAAAGACCTGGAAACCACGCCAATGCCCAGCCCTAGTATCCCGAAAAGCAGGGGATTGATGGTGAACTCTTCACCCCAGAATTTGAAGCGGTAATCGGTGAGGCCGGTTTTAACGGCTTCGATACTGCCCATTTCCACTGACGTACCTTCTTTTTTGGCTTTAGCCACGGCATCGTTGAACTTTTTGACCATAGCTTTGATGTTCTTGCGCTTTTCCATGGCTTTGGGCATCATTTCACGGATGGTCTGGATGCCCATGAGCACCACCAGAACAGCCAGCCATTCCTTGTAGGCTTTCATGGGTAAATAGGCCGAAACATATTTGCCCAGCCAGATGGAACCGATGAAAATACCCACGCCGAAAGAGATACCCACCGGCCAGGCCACGCGTCGTTCCACCACCGCATAGCGGTAGAAGGATCCCAGGGGTGAGAACAGGGTCAAAGCCATGTTGGAGGGTTTGAGTACACTGGCCGCATTGATGCCCACCGGCCCGGCCGTATGCACAACCAGCACCTGGAAGGCCGCCATGAGCATGCCGCCGGCAGCCCCGATCATGGAGAAGTAGGTACCCACGAAAATGGCGCCGAGGGTAATCCAGATGGGATTCATGTAGCGGAACCCCTTGCTCAGCCAGAAGCCCTTGGCCTTGATCTTGTAAGAGCCGCTCTGGACACCATTGACATAGACGTCGAAGGCGGTGTCGGGGGGCGTGTGGCGGAAGGATTTGAACGAAGCGGTGAATTTACCGGTCTCCTTGTCCAGCTTGATGGCGGTTCCCTTGTCCCAATATTTGCCTGAAGTGTTGTAATCGGTAATGGCGGTACGGGAAAAGATGGTCACCTTGCCCACATTATTACCTTCTTTGACGATGGTGTTGATACCGTAGCTGGACTCATTGGCGTAACGCAAAAAATTCCACTGGTCGTCGGTCTTGATGGGTCCGAGCATGGCCTTAGCTGCCGGGGCAACGTCGTCGAATTTCTTTTTCAGGTAAAACATGGTGGTGGAATAAATCCCTTTGCCTTTGCCCAGGAGGACCGACGGGCCGCCGAATCTTTTCTTGCCCTCTTTGCCGAAAGCATCCGGGTTGCTGGTAAGCACGTAAAACAGCGGGGGGATTGCTGTATCTTTAGTAAAGTTCGCCTTTTCCGCGGCTTTTTTCAGCTTTTTGACCTCAAAGGTCCCATTGGTGTCCTTGGGGGCGAACATTTTTTGTTGCGCGATGGTGACATACAGGTCCTGACCGGGATCGATGCTGCCCTCAATGGTCACCACGCCGCCGGCCTCAACTTCCGATGCCGATACCTTACCTTCCGGGGCGCAAAAAGCCGTACCGGAAAAAGCCAGTGCCAGCATCAATGAAAATAACAGCATTGAAAACGATAATTTCTTCATTCTCCTCCTCCTAAACGGTTGATGGTTAAATACGTCTCAATTAGATGATCAAATACGGGTAGCTGATCTCCTCCTTCCGCCTGTTGATTAATGTAAATTGAAATATTTTACGGCCAGGATCCCTCCCAGCCAGCTGGTGACAATCCCAACGAGCAGCAGCACCGGCAATGCATCAATGGTGACGAGCTTGAAGCCTACCCAGCGAAGAAATACAATGTTGAGAAGAGCAGTGGCTGATAGAACCAGGGCAATCCCCGAACCCATGGAGAGCAATCTTTTGCGACTGAAGTCATTTCTGGTTTTTTCGAGCGCCATGTAACCTGTAAGCGCGCCATTGAACCCAAAAATTATGGGCAGCAGGTTTTCAACGGTAGCGGTCTGCATCATACCGGAAAAAAAAACCGCCAGTATCATCACCCCTATCGAACCCACCATGACGCTGTAAGCAACCTTACCGAACCGTGTGGTTACTATTTTTACAATATAATCGGTATAATAATTGATATCGAGCATATCTCCCTCGTGCCAGGCCATTGCAGTTCTGTTATCAGGTTATACAAAGCAAGCTGTGTGCCACTGTGAAAAAAACATTGCGAATCTTGGGCATAAATGTTTATTTTTTTATTATAATCAGCATGTTATACAGTAAACCAACTCTATTTTAACACTAAACAGGGTTGCATCCATATGCAAAAAGCATCCATTTCAGCGCATGAAAAAAAGTTTCTTTCCAAATTTTATCGGCATAATTATTTATTTTT
Organism: Thermodesulfobacteriota bacterium; assembly: GCA_039714495.1. Classification (GTDB taxonomy): domain Bacteria; phylum Desulfobacterota; class Desulfobacteria; order Desulfobacterales; family B30-G6; genus JAJDNW01. The sequence continues at coordinate 18,816 of JBDLJD010000016.1, read as the reverse complement.
TAATGGGTTATAAAGATGCAGGTGATTTATTGCAGTGCAATTTTTTTATTGCTCTACCGGCCTGCATATAAGCGATTCTTCAGCCTGATCAATTGGCAAAAGATCTCAGATCAATATGCTATCCCGTTGACATGACAATATTTATTTGATTATGAAATAAATCTTGCGAACGATCTTCCACCCCATTGCGGCTGGTATGAATATTGCTATAGCTATTTTGTTTGTGAGTCTTTTATGAAACTGATAACGCTATACGAATTCGTTAATTATCATCAACCTGGAGGCGTATTATGGAAAAAGATGTGTACAGTTTGTGTTTTATGTGCTCAGTTCGCTGCCCCATCAAAGTGAAAGTGCAGAACGGACAAGTTACCTGGATAGAAGGAAACCCGCATGTGGCCGGCATGGAAGGGAGCCTGTGCCCGCGTGGTGCTGCCGGAATCAATATGCTTTATGACGACCAAAGGGTCCAGTCGCCCATGATTCGCGTGGGCGAAAGGGGTTCGGGCCACTGGCGCAAGGCCTCCTGGGACGAGGCCCTCGATATGGTGGGGGACCAGCTGAAAAAGATCATCAAAAAGAACGGCGGGCACAGTGTCGTGCTGGGCGAACGGGCCCAGCTGGCCTCGCATGTGAGCAAAACCTTTCTAAAGGCCATTGGTTCGCCTAATTATTTTTCGCATGACGCCCTCTGCAAAGGCTCGGTTAACACGGCCTGCCGGTCTCTTTTCGGCTACACGGACGGCCAGATAGGTGTGCATTATAAAAAGGCCAAAAATTTCGTGCTGTATGGCAGAAATATCTTTGAATCCATTTCGGTCAAGGAAGTCAACAACATGATGTACGCCCTGGAACACGGTGCCAGGATGACCTACATCGATCCGCGGGTGACCATCACCGCCACCAAATCCCATCGCTACTGGATGATTCGGCCCGGTACGGATCTGGCCCTGAACTATGCCCTGATGCATGTTATCCTCAAGGAAAGATTGTACCATGCCGAATATGTGAACCGCTGGGTACACGGTCTGAAAGAACTGCAGGAGTTCGTCAATGATTATACACCCGAATGGGCTGAAAAGGAGACGGGTATTCCGGCCGGTTCCATCGTGGAACTGGCGCGGGAAGTGTCCAAAGACAAGCCCAACGTGGTGTTCCATTATGGATATCGCGGCGCCAATCATCAAAACGAAATCTACTTGCGCCGTTCCATATTGATTCTAAACGCGCTCATGGGGAGCATGGAAACATCCGGCGGCCTTTTCTTTAAAAAAGGACCGGGGGAAGAAGGCGGTAAGCCCGCACGCAAGCTCGTGGAGCAAAAGGGTTTTCCAAAAATCGGTCAACCCCGATTTGATAAAGCGGGCACTCCGGATTTTCCCCTGCCGGACCCATCTCACGGTGTCGGCCAGCTGCTGCCCCACGCCATTTTGAGCAGCGACCCCTATCCTATCAAGGCGCTTATCGCCTACCGATTCGACCCCTTGATGTCCATCCCGGATTCTACCTTGACTAAAAAAGCTTTGGATAAACTGGATCTGATTGTAACCATTGACATCAACCACAGCGACATTGCCTGGTATTCCGATGTAATCCTGCCTGAATCCACCTATTTGGAGCGTACCGACTGCGTGCAGCAGATGAATGGCCTCAAGCCGCAGATGTTCTTTAGAAAACAGGCTGTAGAACCAAGGTACGACACCCGGGATGGCGCCATGATCCTCAAAGAAATCGGTGAACGCATCGGTGTCGGAAAGTTTTTCCCCTATAAAAATATGGAAGATCTGGTGAAATGGCAGCTCAAAGGGACCGGTTTTTCCATGGACGATTTCGAAAAGAAGGGTTTTGTCGCCTACGGTAAAAAACAGATTTTATGGGATCGCAAGAAAGGGATCAAGTTTAAAACCCCGTCGGGCAAAATTGAATTTAAATCCTCGCTGCTGGAAGATGCAGGGTTTGAATCCTTTCCGGCTTACGAGCCCATTCCCAAACCCGCAGATGGTCGTTTTCGGCTGGTCGTGGGACGCAACGCCCTGCACACGCATGTGTCCACCCAGAACAACGCCTACCTGAATGATCTCTGTTCTGAAAATATGCTCTGGATCAACGAAAAGGCTGCAGCCGGGCTGGGCATCAACGACGGTGACCGGGTAACGGTGACGTCCAAAGTGGGGTCCGGTGAAATAAAAGCCAAGGTTACGGATCTGATCCATCCCGAGGCGGTTTTCATGTTCCACGGTTTCGGCCATGAGGCCAAATCGGCCGAACGCTCTTACAACAAGGGCCTTTCCGATGCCGTCCTGCAGGAAAATCTTACCGACAAAATCGGTGGGAGCCCGGCATTGCACGACACCTTTGTCAGTGTCGAGCCGGCTTAATCAGTTCAACATTAACAACGCATGATTGACGGACAACGATATCTAAGCATTGTCAATCTTACTAGTGAGCGCGGAGGAAAATAATGAGTAAATATTTCATGCTGCAGGATCAACAAAAATGTATCGGGTGCCATTCGTGTGAAATCCAGTGCAAAAGCAACAAGGCACTGCCGCCGGAGCCCAAACTGTGTCAGGTTATCGAGGTGGGGCCCAAACTTATCGACGGCACCCCCAGGGCCTCGTACATTTTCATGCCCTGCTTCCATTGTGAAAACCCCTGGTGCGTGGCAGCCTGCCCCACCGGTGCCATGACAAGACGTGAAAAAGACGGGATTGTTTTTGTGGATCATAACCTGTGCGTGGGCTGTAAAACCTGCATCACCGCCTGCCCCTGGGGCGCCCCCCAATGGAACCCTGAAATGGGCAAGGTGGTGAAATGCGACTACTGTATGGACCGTATTGACGCTGGCCTCAAACCTGCCTGTGTCACAACCTGCACGACGCATTGCCTGGGTTTTGATCTCACTGAAAAAATGCCCTTGACAAAAAGGGTACGTTACGCCAAGGCCATGGCATCCACCAAAGGCGCTGCAATTCTTGAGTAAATCGAATCGAAAACCGATGATACCCGGCCGGCGGTACAATGGGAGCATTATTTAAATAGCTGCATGGTCGGCTCGACATGCTATCTTATTTCGCTGATGCCGGGTATTTATTGTGACTCTGTTAGGGCCGGTTTTTAAAATATGATTTGCCAGATAAAAAGGAACGTGAGCCATGGATGTCCACACCGTTAATAAAATTTTGGATAAATTTCCGGATACCACCGGCAATCTCATTGGTATTCTTCATGAAGTTCAGAACCATTTCCGTTATCTCCCCGAGGCCGAACTGAGATATATCTCCAAGAAGATCGATGTGCCCATCACTCAGATTTACAGTATTGTTAATTTTTACAACCGTTTCAGTCTGACTCCCAAGGGCAAAAACGAGATCTCGGTATGTCTCGGCACCGCCTGCCATGTAAATGGGGCGCAAAGAGTGATCGACGAAATGGGTGAAAAGTTGAATATTCGCGCGGGCGAGACCACTGACGACCTTTCTTTTTCATTAAATGAAGTGCGGTGTATCGGGGCCTGCAGCCTGGCCCCCGCAGTGGTTATCAATGAGGAAACCTACGGTAAGGTAACGCCCAAACAAGTCAGCAAAATATTAAACGAATACCAAGAGAAACCCGTCGAATAACAGCATTTACGGGTTTACTGTCGTAATTTCATCTTACTTTTGCCTAAACTGAGTGTTGCAAATTTTGGAAATAGCCCATTTGGGTTTTGCTAACATGATACGATATGGATAGTTGAAGGCTAGTCTATGAATTCTAAAGAAAGCAAACAGATTGTCATCAGTGTCTGTACCGGTACCGGTGGTGTGGCCGCCGGCGGCTACAAAGTCATCGATGCTTTTGAAGCATACCTGAAGGAAAGTGGACTTTCGGCTGAATATGCGCCGCGGACCCACAAGGTCGGATGTCGCGGCTTTTGCGCTAAAGATGTCTTGGTGGATGTGGCGGTGAATGGACAGACGGCCACCTATCAGTTCGTCACACCAAAGAGAGTGGAAAAGATCGTTGCCGAGCATATTGTCGGCGGTGAGCCTGTGAAAAAGTGGCTGGTAAAACAGGATTATCATGATTTTCACAGCAAACAGCAAAAACTGGTACTGGCTAATTGCGGGCAGATCGACCCGGAGTCCATTGATGAGTACATCGCATCAGGCGGATACCAGGCTGTCCGTAAAGCCCTGAAAATGGATCCGGAGGAAATCATTGCCGTTATTAAGGAATCGGGCTTGAAAGGCCGTGGCGGTGGCGGATTTCCTACCGGTGTTAAATGGGAAAGCTGCCGCCAGGCCAAGGGCGATATCAAATATGTCCTTTGTAATGCGGATGAAGGGGATCCGGGGGCTTTCATGGATCGATCCATTGTTGAGGGCAATCCCCATTTGGTTATCGAAGGGATGATCATCGGTGCCCATGCCATCGGGTCCATTGAAGGTTACGTATATATTCGGGCCGAATATCCCCTGGCTGTGGACCGGCTGCGTATAGCCCTGGATCAGGCTAGGGAACATCATTTTCTGGGAGACAAGATTTTCGGCACTGATTTTAATTTCAATATCAAGGTAGTGCTGGGCGCCGGCGCTTTTGTTTGTGGTGAATCCACGGCCCTGATGACCTCCATCGAGGATAAGGCCGGGGAGCCGCGTCCTAAATACGTTCACACCACCGATCGTGGCCTGTGGCAAAAACCGAGTAACCTCAACAATGTGGAAACCTGGGCCAACATACCGATGATCATTAAAAAAGGCGCCAAATGGTACGCCGGTATCGGCAGTGAAACCAGCAAGGGAACCAAGATATTTTCATTGGTGGGCAAGATTAACAATACCGGCCTTGTGGAAGTGCCCATGGGCATTCCTTTGAGGGATATCATCTACTCAATCGGGGGAGGCATTCCAAATAAAAAGGCATTCAAAGCGGTTCAGACCGGTGGACCGTCCGGCGGATGCATCCCGGCCAGCTATCTTGACATGCCGGTGGATTATGAGTCCCTTTACGAAGCCGGATCCATGATGGGTTCCGGCGGCATGATTGTCCTGGATGAGGATACCTGCATGGTGGACGTGTCCAAATATTTCCTGGACTTTTGCAAAGACGAGGGATGCGGCCAGTGTACGCCGTGCCGGGAGGGTGTGGCGCAGATGGTTCGGCTGTTGGTCGAAATCACCGAAGGAAAAGGTACGATGGATCATATTGGCATGCTGGAAGAGCTTTCCAATATGATCAAAGAAACCTCCCTTTGTGGATTGGGCAAGAGTGCACCCAATCCGGTACTTTCCACGCTTAAATACTTTCGTGATGAATATGAAGCCCATATTATTGAAAAGCGCTGTCCAGCCGGCATATGCAAAGCCTTGACCACCTTTACCGTCGATGAAGAAAAATGTAACGGATGTACCGTGTGCGCCAGAAATTGCCCGGCCGGTGCCATTTTTGGAGCAAAAAAAGAAGTTCACTTCATTGACCAGGACAAGTGTGTAAAATGCCGTATCTGTTATGAGAAATGCAAATTTAATGCTGTACAGAAAGGGTAAGGAAAACCATATGGCCGCAATGATCACTCTGACCATCAATGGCAAAACAGTTAAGGCATCGAAGGGGACAACGGTCCTTGAGGCTGCCACCGATGCGGGCATCTATATCCCCACACTTTGCCACCATCCGGCGCTGGAGCCTGAAGGAACCTGCCGGCTTTGTATTGTAGAAGTGAGCGGTTCCCTGCGGAAAGGTATACGGGTCTCCTGTATCCAGGAGGTCAAAAAGGGACTGGTGGTGGAAACGGAAACCGAGGAAATCAATAATCATCGTCGCCTGATTCTGGAACTGCTCCTCGGGCGCTCTCCGGATGCTCCCCTGCTAATCGATTTGGCTGCCAAATATGGTGTGACTTCCAGCCGGTTTCTTACCGGAGAGAACAACGATTGTATTCTTTGTGGGCGCTGTGTGCGGGTGTGTCGGGATGAAATCGGTGCTTATGCACTCTGTTTTGTCAATCGAGGTCCCGAGCGTAAGGTAACCACCGATTTTGAACGGTTGTCAGAGTACTGTATCGGATGTGGCTCCTGCGCCCAGGTGTGCCCCACCGGTGCCATCCAAGTTGAGGACCGCGGAGATCAAAGAAAAATCAGCACATGGGGCCAGGTCCTGGCCCGGTTCAAATTGGAAAAATGCGATCACTGCGGTATGCCTTTCGCACCGAAACGGTATTTGGAGCTGATCAACAAAAAGGCCTATCAGCCCAAGGGGCTCGAGCTCGTCGACTATATCTGTCCGGAGTGCTTCAAAAAAAGGGACCGCGCCTCGGAACGACGGCAGGCCGCCGACCTTAGAAAATCGGTGGTCAAGTGGTCCGTGCCTCGGTAATGCGGGAGACACCGTGTTTACCAGCGGCAATTTAAAAAAAATATATGCATTTAAATAACAAACACGGGAGAACTAAAATGCCCGAACCCACATGCCCTGTCACCGTCGCCATCAACCAGCTGGATCAAACCATCCAATCCGGGGATTTAAAGAATCCCAAAAACAGGCGCCGCGCCGAGGAAATACTGGCACTGATAAGGGATATCGCCTGGGGAAGTGCGTCATCTGACCATGTTCCTGCCATAAAAACCCTGGCTGACAAAATGTTAGCCCAAAAAATGGCCAAATCTTGCGCTGAAACCGCCAAAATGGTGAGCGTTCTGGTTGACGAGCATGCGGAATGCCTCCAGAGCCATGTCGAGAGTCACAACTGTCCCACCGGCGATTGCATCAACCTGACACCGGCCCCGTGCCAAATGGCCTGCCCGGCAGGCATCGACATCCCCACTTATGTAACCTTGATCGGCCAGGGCAAGGATGCCGAAGCCATAGAGGTCATTCGCAAGGACAACCCGTTTCCCTGGGTATGCGGCCTGGTGTGTACGCGCCCCTGTGAATTCATGTGCGTTCGCGGCAGAATGGATAAACCGATCTCAATCAAATTTCTCAAAGCATTCGCTGCCGAACGCGCCATGTCGGAAGGTCGCTATAAAAACCCGCCAAAGCAGCCGGACAACAATAAAAAAATTGCTGTTATCGGTGCAGGGCCGGGGGGGATGAGCGCTGCTTATTATCTGGCGTTGAAAGGCTACTCGGTTCGTGTGGTCGAGGCGCTTCCTGTTGCCGGCGGGATGGTCATGGTCGGTATCCCGCGTTACCGTTTACCCCGGGAGGTCATTGACCGGGAAGTGAGCATGTTGGAAGACCTGGGCGTGGAGTTCGTATATAATACCCGTTTCGGTCAAGATATCTCCATGGAACAGCTGAAAAAGGAAGGCTTCGATGCTTTTCTATTTGCCATCGGCGCCCACACTTCCTATAAATTGGGAATACCCGGTGAATCGAAGTACCCGCAGGTGATTGATGCCGTCACTTTCCTACGAGACGTAGCCTTGGGAAATCGACACATACCCGGAAATAAAGTTGTTGTCATCGGTGGCGGTAACGTGGCCATCGATGCGGCCAGAACCTGCCTGAGGTTGGGCTGCGAGGAGGTGTCCATTGCTTACCGGCGTTCACGATCGGAGATGCCTGCTGATGAAGAGGAAGTAGAACAGGCCGAGGAAGAAGGCGTTCATTTCTCCTTTCTGACCGTACCGGTGGAAATTACCGGCAGGGATGACCGGCTCAAGGCACTCAAATGCCTGCGGGCGGAACTGGTGCAAAGAGAAGGCAGCACACGCATGTCACCGGTTCCCGTGATGGGCAGCGAGTACTTTATGGACGTTGATGTGGTCATACCGGCTATCGGTCAACAAATCGATCAAAAATGCCTGACCGAACTAGCCGACCTTAAATGGACAAGGCGTACGACTATCCATGTTGACATGGCCAGCATGGCCACCAATCAGGAGGGGATATTCGCCGTGGGTGATGCCGTCACCGGACCGGCAACTGTCATTGAAGCCATCGGTGGCGGGAAGAAAGCAGCCGATTCCATTGATCGGTATTTATTCAAACTGCCCCAGCGCAAGACCCCGCCTGTGCCTGTCCGACGTGCCAGGGTCGATTGGCTGGAAGTCCCGGCCAGCACGAAAATGGTCCTCAAAAGGCCGGAAATGGATTTACTGAGCATCGACCGAAGACGGACCATGTTCCAACAGGTCGAACTGGGTTATTCAGAAAATCAGGTCAGGGAGGAAGCCCGTCGCTGTTTGCGCTGCGATATCTGTCGCAGGTGCGGTGACTGCGTAAAAGTATGTCGTGACCAGATGAAAATCGATGCTCTTCAATTGGGCTATTTAGATTTTGATCATCCCGTAAAGACAGATTTCCGATTAACCGAGGAAAGATGCATCGCCTGCGGTGCCTGCGCGGAGAGTTGCACCAACAATGCCATGCAGATAAAGGATCAGGATAAAGAACGGGTATTAACACTGTGCGGCACCATTCTCAACCGCCAAAGACTGGTCTATTGCGATAACTGCGGTACTGTCATCGGACCTGCCAAATACTTGGATTTTATAAATAAACGATTCCAGAAAACCGGACAAATCACATCCGATCACACGGTCTGCGAAAACTGTGCGAGAAAGAAAATCACACCATTTGACACGGAAAGCGTACCCATGCCAAGGTGATAGGAGGAACAATGGCTTTTCGAAGAGGAGAAAAAGTAGAAGTTTACCAAACGTCAGAGGATGAGGGGTGGGAAGCCTATATGGACGAGTTTGTCGGCTGCCACGGCATCATCACGGATCCGGATTCCTCTATCAATGATCCAGATGCTCTGATCGAGGTCAGCCTCGAGGACAAAGGGACACACCGCCTGCCGCAAGACTGTCTGCGTCTTATAACCTAAAGAAATGACAGGATAATTTCCAGATTCAATAGAACATGTAGCCTTCTGATTCACTGAAAATAAGACGGACCGGCTACCAGCCATCAATGCACAATTGGAAATACATTCCATGGGCTAGTTCCTAAACACGTTCCCGCCAAGATATTCTTGCCAAATCAATCCGTTGGTGTAATATTCATAGACTTCATTGAGCATCTCCGGGGAATGGACAATGCCGTTTAGAAATAAAACCATCCTATCCATTATCCTCTGCACCCTCTGTCTGTGGGGCTGCATGCAGGAAGATCCCCCCCTCGAAGTCGATATTTCAAAAAGAGAACCGGTTCGCATTAAAATGGAAACGGATGTCATTACCTATGCCTATCTACCGCAGTATTCCCACACGGTTTCTTACCAGCGGCACCACCTGCTGGTGAAATATTTGCGCCGCGAAACCGGACTGAATATCAAGCAAATTTTTCCCGATACATTCCACGAACACATGAATCGCGTGGGACAGGGAAAAATTGATATCTCTTTTTCCAATCCATTTATCTATGTTAAAATTGCCGCCAAGTACGGGGCCCGCGCCTTTGCCCGCATTGTCGAAATCGACGGTGGAGAAAAATTCCGCGGACAGATCATCTGCCGTGCGGACAACCAGGCCATCAGGACCATCAATGACTGCCGCAAAAAGCGTTGGATTGCCGTGGACCCGGCATCCGCCGGCGGGTATCTCTACCCGCTCGGACACTTTATCCTCCGGGGCATCAAGCCGGAGAGTTTTGCAGAAATTGCTTTTGCCCCGGGACCCGGCGGGAAACAGGAAAAAGTCGTGTTGGCCGTTCACGCCGGTGAATACGATATCGGAACCATTCGCGAAGGGACGTTGAAAGTTGTTGCGGATAAGATCGATATCAATGAAATCAGAATCGTCGAAAATACACGCTGGTACCCTGGATGGGTCTATGCCGCCCGTACAGGCCTCCCAAGTGAAACTGTAGAGAAAATAAAGGCTGCCTTTTTAAAACTCGATGCCAAAAACAGCGAATCCCGCTTGGTTTTGGAGGCAGCCCATTTTGCCGACATTATCCCGTCCCAAGATGTCGAGTTCGCGCCCGTGCGTGAACTGGTATCCAGAATCGGGTTACGTCTGGAAATGTAATTGATAACAGGTGAAGCCGGTGAAACTGGGTTTTCGCAGCAAAATATACGTTGTCATTTTCTCCCTGCTGCTTTTATTGGGGTCGGCTTTCTGCATCGTGGTCAGCCGGATCACCACGGATGCGTTGCTGGAAGAAAACCGGAACCGCGGGATTTCCATTGTCACCAACCTTGCGGGCCGTGTTGCCGAACCGATTCTGGCCATGGATTTTCTGAGAATGAAAACCCTGGTAGACGAGACGGCCCGGCTCAGTGACGACATCTTTTATACTTTCGTGCTGGATGCCGCCGGGGACACGCTGGTGCACTCTTTTAAAAAGGGGTTTCCCACCGAACTGAAAACCGCCAATGCTGTTGTCGACGGCCAACCGTATCATATCCGTCTTCTGGACACCGGAGAGTACCTGATCTATGACTATGCAGCGCCTGTTATTATCGACAACAGTCGTTTCGGTGTCGTGCGCATCGGTCTGATGCGCATAAAAATCCAAAAAGCGATCCATCAACTCATCTTGAGTACCGTGTTGACCACAGGCGGCGTTATTATTATCGCCGGAATTATAGGTGCGCTTTTTGCCAGACAATTTTCACGGCGCATACAAGTCCTTTATGATTCCTCCGAACAGGCCATTTCCGGAAACTTGGAAATTAATACGGCGCCGCTACTGAAAAATAACTGTTGGGATATCATGTCCTGCGAACAGAGGGAATGCCCGGCGTACGGAAAATTGAACCACCGATGCTGGTACCTTGCCGGCACACAGTGCCCTACCTGTGTTGAAGGTGAGTACGCGAAAAAAATAGAATCCTGCCGCCAATGCATCGTGTATCGAAAATGCTCAGGCGATGAGATTCAGAGTCTGGCGGAAAGTTTCGATGCCATGATTCTGACATTGAACGGCCACCTGACCGAGCTCAAATATGCCGAAAAGACATTGACGGAGCAACAACACCTGCTCAGGACAATTTTGGACGCAACGCCCGACTACGTGTCCCTGCAGGACAGGAACCTGGTATACCGGGCCGCTAATCAGGCCTTTTGCGGCATCCTGGGGTTGAAGGAAGAGGAGATCATCGGCAAATCGAACATGGAACTGTTCATTAACAGAGCCGAATCCTACCAGCAGGAAGACCTGGAAGTGCTGGAGAGTGGACGTACCCTTATCAAAGAGAATGCGCTCAAAAACGAAGATGGGAACCGCTGGCTGCATGTCATGAAAATACCTGTTCGCGATGCCAATGGTCAGATCACCGGGCTTTTGGGCAGTTGCCGTGATATAACGGAATTCAAAAAAATGCAGGCACAGTTAACCCAGGCTCAGAAAATGGAAACCGTGGGCCAGTTGACAGCCGGCATCGCTCACGAGATCAACACCCCGCTAGGTATCATCCTAGGGTATGCGCAACTGCTTCTGGAAGATGTCGATCCGGCTGATCAGGCCCACAAAGATCTCACAACCATCGTCAAGCAGACCCGGATATGCCGCAAGATCGTTTCCGATCTTTTAAGTTTCTCCAGGCACACAGACAGCACCGCCACCCTTGTGGGTCTCAACCGGTCCATCGAAGATGTGGTGTCGGTGATGGAGCATACCTTCAGCCTGGATAACATAAAAATCACCACCGATCTTGAAGTTGATTTGCCGAACTTGATATGTGATGATGAAAGACTCAAACAGGTTTTTGCCAATCTGCTCAATAATGCCCACGACGCCATCGGCACAGATGGGACTATTCACATCAAAACCGAGCATGATAAGACGAACAATGAAGTGGTCATATTTATTGCCGATTCCGGGGCAGGCATCCCGACGGACAAGATTGACCGGATATTCGACCCGTTTTATACGACCAAACCGGTGGATAAAGGAACCGGCCTGGGGCTCTCCGTAACCTTTGGCATCGTCAAGGAGTATGGGGGAACCATCGACGTGGAAAGCCCCCCGTTTTCTTTTAAGACCAACGCCACCCCTCTTGGAAAGGGAACCCTGTTTATCATACATTTGCCCGTGGACCAACAAGACGAGGAGACAGAACATGGCAATTATAATGGCATTGGATGATGTGCTGGACGCTGGAAACCTGATTAAACGCATCCTGGAAAGAAAGGGACACGAAGTTCTTGTGTTCGTCGATGAGGAAGAAGCACTGCAGCAAGCCAGAAAACAGCCCATCGACATGGCCATACTTGACATCAAACTGAAAAAAATGAGCGGTGTCGAAGTCCTGTCAGAGTTGAAAAAAATCATGCCGTCCATTCGCGTGATCATGCTGACCGGTTATCCCACCATGGAAACGGCCAGGGAATCCTTGAAACTGGGGGCGGACGAATATTGTGTCAAACCCATCGACAAAGACGAGCTGGAAGAGAAAGTGGCCCAGGTGCTCGCCAAGCCCGGCCCATCTTCCGATTAGCCGGCCGGCTCCCCACCTGTTCCGTCGCACGATTGGATCAACGATCATCCCATCGGTTTAAACATTCGCCATTTTGGAGACAGACAACTTGGTTCAGCAAAACCAAACACAGGAAAGAACCTACCTGCGGCTTTTCCAGGAAGTCACCAGCCTGATCACTTCCACGCTGGACAAGGACCGGGTGATGCATTTGATCGTCAGCAAAGTTCCCGAAGTTGTCGGCGTCGACGCCGCCACCATACGGTTGCTGAATGAGGAAGACAAAAAACTGCTGCTGCTTGCCGCCCACGGGCTGAGCAAAACCTATCTGGACAGGGGGCCTGTGGACATGGAGCCGGGCGTAATGGAAGCACTGGCCGGTACGCCGGTAACCGTACTGGATGCCGCCACGGACCCGCGCATCACCTATTCAGAGGCGGCCGAAAAAGAGGGCATCAAGAGCATCTTAATGGCTCCCATTCCCATAAGGGGCAGAATCCGGGGGATTTTGCGTCTGCTGACCCGGAAACCGCGGCCGTACAGTGACAGGGAGGTCGAATTCACCGCTGCGATTGCGGAACAGTGCGGTGTCGCCCTCGAGAATGCCGATGCCTACCTGGAACAGGAGCGCCAGATTCAGTATTTCAAAACCCTCAACGAAATCGGCCGCATGCTCAATTCGTCCCAGCTCCTGGACAGTGTCTTGGACGTGATCGTCAAGCGCCTCCCCCGGGTGATGAAATTGAAAGGGTGCACGATCCGCCTGCTGAGCCCATCCAAGGGGCGTCTCGATCTGGTGGCGGCATCGGGACTGAGCCAGACCTACCTCGACCGTGGAAGCATTGACGCGGAGTTGAGCACTCACCAAGCCCTGCAGGGAAAACCGGTCGTGATCGAGGACGCGGTCACAGACCCACGCAGTCAATACCGGGAGGCAGCCAAGGCAGAAGGGATTGTCACAATTCTGGCGGTTCCCATCGTGGTCAACAGCAACACCATTGGCGTGTTGCGCCTTTTAACCGCTGAAAGCCGCTCGTTTTCAGAAACGGAAATAGATTTTACCATGGCCGTGGCCGAACAAGGCGGCATTGCCATCCAGAATGCCCTTCATTACGAAAAAACCCTTAAAATGGTGACGGAACTTGAGCACCAGGAGGATTTCCTTCAGCAGGTCATCGACAACCTGGATGCCGATCTGTTCGTTCTTGACACCGATTTTCACTTTGTAATGATCAATCGTGTCTTTCTGGAAAATCATGGAATGCTGGAATCCGATGTTCTCGGCCAGCCCTGCTTTAAAATCCTGCGGATCGCCGAAAGCAGCCATGGAGAGATCAGACGCGTTCTCACGGAAGAGCGGCCAGTCATCTTCACCCAGGCCGCCGGCACGGATGAAAAGAGAATCTACCTGGAAGTCTCGGCCTCCCCGGTCCCTCTCTACGACCGAAAAGCCAAAGCCGATTTTATCATCGGCACGATCCGGGATGTCACGGATCATGTTCAGCTCCAGCAGGAGCAGCGCGCCCGCGAAAAACTGCAGGGTGTGCTTGAAATGGCGGGCGCCGCGGCGCATGAATTGAATACACCGGTGTTTTCCGCGTTGGGTACGGCCCAACTCTTATCGGAGGATATGGAGGGTAACGAATCCCATCTGGATGATGTGAAGGGTATTATCCGCAACCTCAAGACCGTGTCTACCCTGACGCGCAAGATGACACGAATCACTCGCTACGAGGCCAAAGCATATGTGGATAACACTAAAATAGTGGATATCGAGAAATCAAGCGCCAATTAAAATCGCCTCTGGCGATTTTCCCGTGTTCTTGATCATCCTGACGAATCACCTGCGGCCACAGAAGCCAGATAGTAAAAATACTCCTGCACATACTTGCCTGACACCGTCTCCGCCACGTCAAAGGTAAGAGATTCATCTTTAAGGAAGAATCCGGAAAAAGCGAAAAAGATATTGCTGGACAATCGGGCAACCGCAGAACGGATCGTTTCTCTGTCAACCACATCTTTCGGAAGATGGTACAGCCTGCAGGATAAGGGCCGGAATGCAAAGACAGCGCATTTCGAGGCCATATTCATCGGACATAATATCTGTTTATCAGCATAGATTTCGGCGAATGCCTTTTTCCCATGGGCAGTATCCTGATTCTTGTCCAAGCGTCTTTTCATCTGACGTACCACCTGGTGCGCTTTGACGGCATTTTCAATGGCTGCGATCCTTGAATCACTTTTCATTGTTCGGTTCATGCCCACAGTCAAATAAATCACTTCGATGAGTTGAAGCTCCAGATATTGATAACAGCAAGCATCGCTGTCCTGCCCGCAACAACTGATTTTCGTTGCTTTTGACATACTCTCTATTTGACCATCGATCTGCTTTAACAGCGACTCATATTCCGTAAAATAAACGCTCAGGTCCACAACATTACGGCTTTCAAGGGAAGGCTCCCTGATTTTAAGAACACCTTCTTTTTTCCCGTACTTCTTTAGAAGCTTCCACTGGCTGTAATTGGACGGGCGCGCCGGGTGCCTTTTTAGTTTTTTTGACGCCAATTTCATACCCAACCCTCTTCTCAGAAGATAAGAAGTGACGAATGTTCCGGTCCGGCCAATCCCATGCCGGCAGTGGACCAACACCTTTTTTCCGAGATAAAAGGCCTCGTCCAGCCAGGCCAGCGCCTTTTCCATCTCGGCCATGTCCGGGGCGCACTCGTCCGGGATGGGCAGATAATAGACCTCAAAGCCGCTGCCTTCCTCGAGTTCATGCAGGTCGCAGAACTCGCCGCACAGATTCACGATGGCATCGATACCTTGTTCCCGGATGGCATCGAGATCATCATAGGACATGGGGGCGTGCCCGGTCGCTAATTCATCGGTTATCCATCTGACAGTATAATCGCTCATGGTTCACCCTGAAAAAAGAATACGTTTTAAGTTTTAAGTGTTAGGGTTTAAGTGGCTGTTAACCAAACCTAAAACTTAAAACCAGAAACGATTATGTTTATCACTCGATGTTGAATGTTAATTTTCGCCCTTTTGGGTACTTTGGTCAAGATCTACCGATGAAAAGTGGTAGCGCCCTTGGAGGAACGCTTCCGCATATTCGGGCACCTGGTCTTCGGTTTTCAGATACATGTCCATCAGCCTCGTGGCACCCAGCAGCCGCCCGAGGATATCCAGTTTTTCCAGAATCTCCTCCCTTTGCGCCGCTTTGAACTTGGCATCCACCAGATCGCCTTTCTTGTCTATTTCGAAATCGATCCGCTCCAGTATCCTGCTGAGGAATTCAGCCCTCAGGCTGCGGCCGTGAAAGTCGCCCCCGCCGCCGGCAAAACGAAACAGGATGTGGTTATCACGGGATCGTTCACTGCAGATCGTATCCAGGATTACGAAATGATAGCCGAACTTCAGGTTCAGGTTCAGATATTCGGCGGACAGTACGGCATAGCTGGCCAACTGAGCGGAATCAGCGCTGATGATGCCGCCACTCATGACGATGCGGTCATATTCCTCCCAGTTGAAATGACTGAACTGAGACCACTGGATGTCCGGGTGGTTCAGGCCTTTCCACACGGCAAGCAGAGGCTCGTTGCGGACGTCATCTGTATGAATCTCCTTTTTGGGCGACGCATCTTTTACCAGCCCGTCCCCGATATCCAGGACATATACCTGTATTGGAATCTGGGAAACAAGCTTTTTGGCCCCCAGCTTACGGCCGGTACGACGGTTACCGACGGTAAACATTTCCTGAACGCTCTTTTCGTGGGCAAACCGGATGATATCGTGCATGGAACGGCACCCCTCGGGAGCAAAAATCGCATCCTCGGGATCCACCAGCCTTAAAGGGGATATAAACCCGATGACATATTCCAGCTTGCTGGCGAACGGGCTGTCGACAATGAGGTCTCTGCGCACGCAAGGACTTTCAAGCAGTGTCTGGACCATACCGTCGTACACCACTCCCCTATCGGCATACACTGTCACGGTCCTCCCTGGTGCAAGGTCGCGGGTTGCCGTGCCGGCATTCACCACGGTGGGTACGCCGAATTCCCGGGCCACCGATGCAAAATGGCCGGCCGTACTGCCGCTGTCCGTTACCACGGCACTGAGCTTGCCCATGACCCGTACATAGGCGGAAGAGGCATTTTTAGCCACCAGTACGGCGCCTTCGGAGATGCGATCCAGGTCCGCTTCCCGCTCAACCCGAAAAACCGGTCCGGAACCGGCGCCGGATGAGGCCCGGTCGCCACCGGAAAGAAGAATGGGGCTGCTAATATCCTCTTCAACGCACTCTACGGATGGAGTGAGCTCTGCCTCTCTTCTCAGGGGTCTGGACTGCAGCAGATAAAGATTGCTTTTATGGTCCAGACACCATTCCACATCCTGGGGCTCCTGATAATGCCCCTCCATGCGCATGCCCCATTCGGCAAGCTTGCGTATGAATTCGTCATCCAGGGAGGACTTTTTTTGTCTTCCTTTTTCCACTGCAACAATTTTTGTACCGCCTTTGTTTTCAAAAACCATCTGTCGCGGTTTCAGGCCGGTTCTACGGTCGACGATAACCGCTTCGCCGCCCTTTCTTACCTTGAAAATATCCGGGGAAACTTCCCCCTGAACCAGCAGTTCACCCAACCCCCAGATGGAGTGAACATCCAGCAGGCCTGCTTCGGGTTCATCCAGGTTCAGGGTGTACATCACGCCGCTGGCCTGGGCGTCGATCATTTCAAGCACCAGCACGGCCATGGGGGTCTCCATGTCCGAAAGCCCGTAATTGATCCTGTAGTAGAGCGCTTCCGGTGAATATTTGCTGGCGACCACAGCTGTGTAGGCATCTGCCAAACCGTCTCGGCGGACATTCAGAACGGTTTTGTACTGCCCGGCAAAAGAGGAACGGCTGTCCTCACCCACAGCACTGGACCGTACGGCTACCCGGCACTCCCCGGCACCGATGGCGTCGATGGAATGGTAGGCCGCCATGATCGATGCCTCGATCTCCTCTGGAACCTGGGCCGACATGACCAGGTGCACGAGCTCGTCGGATATCCGTTTCAGGGACGGGGTATCCCGGATATCGATTTCCGACAAACGACTATCTATCGCTTTTCTCAAGTCACTGTACTCCAGGAAATAGTAAAACGCATTGGTGGTGATGACGAACCCCGGCGGTATCGGCAGATCGAGCATGCCGCTGAAAGTGGCGGCATTCAAGGCTTTGCCGCCGATCCTGGAAGCATCTTCCGTGGTTACATGGGACAGTTCCAGGGTAAAGGGCGGTGAAAAATCATATTCCGGCGACGAAAGCATGAAGCGGATGTAAAAATCGAATTTCTTGTAATAGGCCATCAAATCCTGGTAACGGGCGGGGGACATCTTCTGCAGGCTCTCGACGATTTGACGAACACAGCTGGAAAATGCGTTGTACTTACCTTCAATGGCCGAAAAATCGACCTTGATACGGTCATGGTAAATCTCTTCAAGCTCCGCCATCAGCTCGTGGGCGCACTTGTCATATTCCAGGAGGGCTTTGAACGCTTCGTATTTTTCTCTCAAAACCGTTCCCGGGAAGAATACCTGGTAGGTCCAGTATTTAAACAGGTTGTTGATCAGCATAAATTTTCATGTCCAGACGCGCAAAACAAATGAAACAGATGAGAAGAATCCATATAATATCTTTATATATGGCACCATAGCACAGCCTGAGCAGGCCGTAAATAAGGGCAATTCTACTTGAGTTCCCGTTCAATATGTGCGAAGGAAAGCGATCATGGACTTATGCCAATCCATCTGAATATAGCGACTTGAGTTTCACGCCCCTTGACTGGTACAATCGAGTTTCCACCGGGGATAGAGATGATTTTTCATATTAATTTACACACCATAAGCTAAATTGAAGGATGTCAACATGGCTTTCGTTCAGGCTGGCAAGATACAAATCGCATATGATGAAAGCGGCAGCGGAGAGGCCGGGGCAGTCATACTGATCCGCGGCCAGGGCACCCAGATGATTCACTGGCCGGCATCTTTCTACAATGCCTTTGTCGAACAGGGTTTTCGAACCGTGCGCTTCGACAACCGGGACACCGGCCTTTCGCAAAAGTTCGACCACATCGGTGACCGGGAACTCGAAATCATCCGCAAACAGATTGTCGCCGGTGAAGGCTTTGATCCCCCCTATACGCTGGACGACATGGTGTTGGATGTGATTCACCTGATGGATGCCCTGGGTATTGAAAAAGCCCATATCGTCGGCATTTCCATGGGCGGCTTCATCACGCAGATTCTGGCGGCCAAATACCCTGCCCGCGTTCTCAGCATGACATCCATCATGTCGGCCAGTGGCAATGTCGACCCCCAGATAATAGACCTTTTGTGGTCCCAACGATTGTCCAGAGAAGCCTTTATCGAAGAGTGGGTAGATTACATTCGGCTGTTTGGGAGCCCCAAAG
>JBDLJD010000015.1:0-43893 GCA_039714495.1 Thermodesulfobacteriota bacterium | reverse complement strand
TGTAACAGCACCTTTGATCTCACGGTGGCATAAATCAGCTTAGAAAATTTGGTTAATCTTGACCTGTATATAACGGTCAGTTCAAAGAAATTACTTCCTGTAATCATTAAAGCTGATCATTATCAGAAAGGAAATATGAAGCAGGCGTCAATATTCTAAAGGGCTTTTCCGATGTCAGCCAGAATAGCCTCGGCCGCTTTCAGGGGGCTTTCGGCATCCCTGATGGGACGGCCGATGACCAGGTAGTCGGCTCCGTTTTGAATGGCGCTGCCCGGCGTTGATACGCGCACCTGGTCATCCGGCGGGGCGTCTTGCTGCTGTGGACGGACGCCGGGGGTGACCGCCAGAAAGTCCTGACCCAAATGCTTCTTGATGGATCCCGCCTCCAGCGGCGAACAGATAACGCCCGCACAACCGGAATCGCCGGCCATGCGGGCTTTTTTCAGAACGAGTCGCGGCAGATCGACGGCCAGGGCCTGATCATAGCCCGCCTCTAAAAGGTCGCCCGGTCCAACACTGGTCAACACGGTAACGCCCAGTACTTTGACGGCATTGCCGGCCCCCTCGACGGCCGCTTCCAGCATGGTTTTGGATTCACCGCAGTGAACGGTTGCCATGTCGATGCCGAGGGCAGCCACCTGGCGCATGGCGCGGTTGACGGTGGCAGGTATGTCATGAAGTTTCAGATCCAGGAATATGTTGCATTCCGGAGCCTGGGCCTTGATGCGGCGGATGATTTCCGGCCCGCACTTTATGAAGAGTTCCAGGCCGACCTTGAAGGTCCCCACCACCGGCGCCAGGGTTTTCACCAGGGCAAGCGCTTCCTCCATGGACGGGACATCCAGGGGAAAAATGAGAAAGTCTCTTGGCTGTTTCATAAGGGGCAATTCCTCATATTATATAGCGGCGAAGCCGCGTCACATAACAAAATCCACCCGGTCGAACGAAAGTTCGACCGGGTGGATTTTGTTATTGGTATTGGGTGTCAATCCACTGGCGATAAGCGCCGCTCTGGACGCGTTGGGTCCACTTTTCGTTGTCAATATACCACTCAATGGTTTTTTTGAGACCGCTCTCAAATGTCTCTGCCGGCATCCAACCCAGTTCCCTGTTTATTTTGCTAAAGTCGATGGCATAGCGGAGGTCATGGCCGGGACGGTCTTTCACAAAGGCAATCAGGTCCTTTCTGGTGTTGGTTCCGTCGAGGGGTTCCAGGGTATCGAGGATATCGCAGATGATGTGGACCACATCGATATTCTTCATTTCGCATTGGCCGCCGATATTGTATGTCTGTCCTTTTCGGCCCTTTTGCATGATGGTCCAGACCGCCCGGCAGTGGTCCTCGACGTATAGCCAGTCCCTTACGTTGAGCCCCTGACCGTAGACAGGCAGAGATTTACCTTCCCGGGCATTCAGAATCATGAGCGGGATCAGCTTTTCCGGAAATTGAAAGGGACCGTAGTTGTTTGAGCAGTTGGACAGGGTGGTCGGCATGCCGTAGGTCCTGTGGTAGGCCCTCACCAGATGGTCTGAAGACGCCTTGGAGGCCGAGTAGGGGCTGCTGGGGTCATAAGGTGTTTCTTCGGTAAACAATCCGCTTTCATCCAGGGAACCATAGACTTCGTCCGTGCTGACATGGTGAAACAAGAATACCTGGTCCATCCTTTTCCTCATAATTTCCAGCAAGTTGAAGGTCCCCAGGATGTTGGTTCTGATGAAGTCATCCGGACCCAGGATGGACCGGTCCACGTGGGATTCAGCAGCAAAATGACACACCGCATCGATGGCGTATTCTTCAAAAACACGGTCCAGGGCTTCCTGGTCGCAGATATCGGTTTGCGAAAATATGTAGCGGTCCGGGTACTGTTCTGACAGGCCGCCGAGATTTTCGATATTGCCGGCATAAGTCAGTTTGTCCACATTGATCACGCGCCCGTCAAAGTGTTGCCCGGAAAAGAGGTAGTGGATAAAATTACTGCCGATGAAACCACAGCCTCCGGTGACAAGCAGGTTTTTCATGATACCTCCAATTCATTATACCGGTTGTCATAATTATATTCCGATAAAAATTAGGTTTCACATCAGACATGGTTTGTCTAAGAAGTCAAATTGTCCAGAAAGATGACAACCGCTATTCAACAGATTTTCTATGGAAAATCTTAAAACTGAATACAATATATCCCTATTTAATGAAATAATAGGTAGTTAAATCTAAATGTTTTCACCATACCCAAGTAACTCAAGTCTAAAAGCAATTTGAATAGCGTTTGGAGTTGAACGCCTTTGATGTCATTAAATGTAAAATATGACTTACAACAGATTTAATTTTGGAACGGTATTCTGCCAAACGCTATAGAGACAGGCCTCGACTTGTAACGCCTTTATATCAGACCGATGGTTCTAATTGTCCAATGATCACTCGTGCGTATCAAAATGTTTCTAATGTAAGGCTGATAACACTTTTACAGGCGGGATTCAACCATAACACCCTGACAATCCGGCGAATGCGCATCACTGATGAAGACGCCGGCGTGCTGCGGAGGTAAAAAAATAGTTGATATTAGGATAATCGAGATATAAGATATAACGTTTACAGTTAGTTAATGCTCAATTGGGCATGATGGGTGATGATTTTCCACAAACCGGCGATAATAAGGATTTGACGCATGACTGAGCAAGAATTGAGGACACGGTTGTTGAGAACGCTTCCCGGTGTCGATCATCTGCTCGAACGCATGAAAACGGATTCCTGGTTTGCCGACGTTCCACGATCGGTCAGGACCGCCAGCGCAAGGGAGGCGATAGACGCTTTGCGCTCGGAAATCTTGAGCGGCGATCTTTTGGATGAAGATGCGGTTTTAGACGAAGATCAGGTCATGGCGCGGACCAGGCAGTGTGCAGACCGGCGCATGCAGCACAATCTGCGATTTCTGGTCAATGCCACCGGGGTGGTGGTCCACACCAACCTCGGCCGGTCCCGTCTGGCGGCGGCTGCCCTGGAAAACATACAAACCATCGGCGCGGGGTATTCCAACCTCGAGTTCGATCTCGACGTCGGCAAAAGGGGATCGCGGTACAGTGCGGTGCAAGACCTGATCTGTGAAATAAGCGGTGCGGAAGCGGCCATGGTTGTGAACAACAATGCCGGGGCGGTACTGCTTTGCCTGGATACCATTGCCAGAGGAAAAAAGGTAATCGTTTCCAGAGGAGAACTCGTGGAAATAGGCGGTTCGTTCCGGATTCCCGATGTAATGGCAAAGAGCGGCGCTCTGATGACCGAGGTCGGCACGACGAACCGGACCCATGTCGGGGATTATGAAAGGGCGGTGGACAATGATGCCGGCCTGTTGCTTAAGGTGCACACCAGTAATTACGGTCTTGTGGGATTTACAAAAAGTGTCTCTCTCGAGGAAATGGTGGCGCTGGGGGAAAAATACCGGCTTCCGGTGATGGAGGACCTGGGCAGCGGAACCTTTGTCGATTTTTCCAAATACGACTTGACCAGGGAACCGACCGTTCAGGAGTCCGTGGCTTCCGGTGTGGATGTGGTAACCTTCAGCGGTGATAAACTGCTGGGTGGTCCCCAGGCCGGAATAATTGCCGGTTCCAGGGATATCCTCGAAAAGATAAAGCAGAACCCGCTTACGCGGGCGCTGCGAATCGACAAGCTTACGCTGGCGGCCATGGAAAGTACGCTGCGCCTGTATCGTGATGAAAAGCGTGCCATGGAAGAAATTCCTACCCTCAATATGCTCACCACGGCGGTGGAGGTGCTGGAGGAAAAAGCCGGACGCCTGTGCGCCATGCTTGGAAAGGCGGGGGAAGGGCGCATGACGGTGGATGTCGCCCCAGGTTTTTCACGGGCAGGGGGCGGTTCCATGCCGCTGGCGGATCTGCCCACATTCTGCGTGCGGGTAAAGGTGAATTCCATCTCCGTCAACCGGGTGGAACGGCAACTCAGAGGCGGGCGGCCTCCGATCATCGGCCGTATAGAAGAGGACCGTTTCATTATGGATGTGAGGACCATCGCGGAAAGCGAGTTCGACATCATCATCCATGCTTTTGAATCCATCCTGCAGTCCCCTGCAGACTGAATTTTATCATGCTTTTTTAGGAAGGCCCGAGTAACAAGACGATGAATCCCAACAAAAATAATCCTGATCAAGAGACCATCACTGAACCAGACACCGACTGTGAATTTCTGCTGGAACGGATGGGGCGGCGCAGCACATTTGGGCATACGTCTGAGGCTGAATCCATCGAACAGGCCGGGCTTCTGCCAGCAGGCCCGCACGTGGGTGACGATAACTTTTTGCGCCGGCTGAAAAAAGAGACGACAAATGTCAGGCGATTCGGGTTGCTGGTGGTCAAGACGGATTTCCTGAGTAGGGAAGAAAAACACCAGGACCATGACGACGGGATGCGCCACAAAGAGAACATCGTCCGGATTGTCGAGGATGTCTGCCGTCGCGAAAAGGGGGTGTGGGGAGAGATAGAAGGCGAGATGTTCGGCTGTTGTCTGCCCGGTTCCGATATAAAAACCAGTCTGGCGGTTTCCCAGGAAATTCAACAACAGGTCGGCTGCCTGAACAACGGCAGTGTTTCCATCGGTGCGGCCATCTATCCCATGCTGGACTATGGCCGGGAAAAGATCGTTGAAAATGCCCACAAGGCGCTTGTGCATGCATCTTTTTTTGGCCCGGGAAGTGTTGTTGCATTTGATGCGGTGAGCCTGAACATCAGCGGCGATGCCCTGTACCAGGGGGGAGATGTGGCTGCTGCTGCCAAAGAGTTTGAAAGGGGGCTTGAAATCGACCCCGGGGAAGAGAACCTCCACAACAGTCTGGGGGTCTGTTACGGTGTGCAGGGCGACCAGCACAAGGCACTCGAGGCATTTGAGAAAGCGATAAACCTGAATCCTGATAATGTGATGGCCCTGCATAATGCCGGCTATTCCAAGTCGATCCTGAATGATACCGAGGGTGCCCTGGCCTATTTTCTGAAGGCCCATGAACTGGACGGCAATCTTTTTGAAGTCTCTTTTCATACAGGAAAACTGCTGGTGGAGGCGGGCCGCCCGGAAGAGGGCCAGCCGTTTCTGGAAAAGGCCCTTCAGTTGAACCCGGATTCCGGCGTGGGGTATTTTTTTATGGGTGAGTGCTACCGTGAAACAGGGAAACCGGAAAAGGCCACCAGGGCCTACGAAGCTGCCGTAAAACGCAATCCGAATGACGCGGGCGCGCTTTCGGCTCTGGGCCTGCTCTATGATGAAAAGGGTGAAAATCCGGAGATATCGCTGCTGTTCTGTGAAAAAAGCGTCGAACTTGCGCCGGAAAACTGCCTGCACCTTTACCGCTTGGGGAACGTGCTGCAAAAGCATGGGAAGATGAACAGAGCGTTGGACATGTTCGAGAAGGCGCAGACGTTCGGGTATGATGCCGCGGAAAGTATTGCAGCGATTAAAACGGAAATGGAAAAAGAAAAAGGAAAAAAATATGCCCATTTATGAATACCATTGCAAGGCATGCGGGCAGGATTTCGAACAGCTGGTGTTTGGTAGTGAAGAACCTGACTGTCCTGCCTGCAACAGTGAGGATGTGTGCCGGCTGATGTCGGCCTGCGGATTTGTCAGTAAAGGGAGCGGCGGTGAAACCGTCGGTGCTTCGGCGGGTGCTTCGGCCTGCGGCGGATGCACCGCATCCAGTTGTGCGGGGTGCGGGTCCTGATGCCGGGACGCGTAATCATAGGCACCCGGGGCAGCAAACTGGCATTGTGGCAGGCGCATTGGGTCAAGGACGCCCTGATGACAGGGAACAACGGACTCGAGGTGGACATTGCCATCATCAAAACCAAAGGGGATAAAATCCTGGACGTGCCGTTGGCCAAGGTCGGTGGCAAAGGTTTATTTGTGAAGGAAATTGAGGAGGCCTTGCTGGCCCGAAGGATCGACCTGGCCGTTCACAGCATGAAGGATATGCCGGCCGAGCTTCCTGAAGGGCTTTGCATCGGCGCCATCCCAGAGCGGGAAGCTCCGAACGATGTGTTGATTTCCAGGAACGACAAACCACTGTCCGGTCTGGAAAAGGGGGCTTCCGTCGGCACCAGCAGTTTGCGACGGGCTGCGCAGCTTCTTACCATAAGGCCCGATCTGTCCATTTATCCTTTGCGGGGCAACCTGGACACCCGACTGCGGAAGCTGGATGCCGGGGAAATGGACGCCATCGTGCTGGCAGCGGCCGGTGTAAAACGCCTGGGACTTGCCCACCGAATTTCCGATAACTTTGGGGATGACGTGATGCTTCCCGCGGCCGGTCAGGGAGCGTTGTGCATAGAAATTCGTGAAAAGGACGCCCATACAGGTCCGGTGGTGGCTGCCCTTGATCATGGGGAAACCCGCCGGGTGGTGTTGGGTGAGCGGGCCTTTCTGCTCAGGATGGGCGGCAGTTGTCAGGTACCCATTGCGGCCCACGGCAAAATGAAGGAAGGGCAGTACCGTTTGGAAGGCCTGGTGGCGGAGGTCGACGGATCGCGTGTTATTCGGGAAAATGTCGAGGGTTCGGTTGATGATACGGAAAGTATCGGCATTGAGCTGGCCGACCGTCTTATAGATATGGGAGCGGGCCGGATTCTTGAAAGGCTTCAGGGAGACGCATGACCGAGATACGAGGCAAAGTCTATTTAGTGGGTGCGGGGCCCGGTGATCCGGGGCTGATCACCCTCAAGGGCAAAGAGTGTATAGAACAGGCGGATGTCGTTGTGTATGATTACCTGGCGGCTCCCGCGCTTTTAGGGTATGCCGGCGAAGATGCCGAGCTGATATATGTAGGTAAAAAAGGGGGTGACCATACCCTTGCCCAGGACGGCATCAATGCGCTGCTGGTGGAAAAAGCCAATAAGGGGCTGGTAGTTGCCCGGCTCAAGGGGGGCGACCCCTTTATTTTCGGCCGGGGCGGTGAAGAGGTGGAAGTGCTCATCGATGCCGGCATCGCCTTCGAGGTGGTGCCCGGGGTGACCTCGGCGGTGGCCGCCCCGGCTTATGCTGGCATCCCTTTGACACACCGAAAATTCACATCCACCGTCGCTTTCGTGACCGGGCATGAAGATCCGCAGAAAGGATCATCGAATATTGACTGGCATGCGCTGGCATCGGGCATTGGTACCCTGGTTTTTTTCATGGGGGTAAAAAACCTGAAGCATATCACTGCCCGGCTCATGCAGCACGGAATGGCGCCGGAAAAGCCCGTGGCTCTGGTGGGGTGGGGTACGACCCCGCGTCAGCGGACGGTCGCGGGTACACTTGGAACCATCAACGCAGAAGCGGAAAATGCCGGAATGAAGCCGCCGGCTCTGATTGTCATCGGCGATGTCGTGGGGTTGCGGGAGCGGATGAAATGGTTCGAGAAACGGCCTTTGCTGGGTAAACAGATCGTGGTGACCAGGGCCCGCAAACAGGCCAGCGGTTTTCTCAAGATGCTGTCAGCCGCCGGGGCGGAATGCCTGGAGTGCCCCACCATCGATGTTGTGCCTCCGCCAAGCTGGGATGCCTTGGACAAATCCATCATCCAGATATCCGATTATGACTGGCTTATTTTCACCAGTGTCAACGGTGTGAGTTTCTTTTTTGAACGGCTTTTTGCGGCAGACAGGGATTCCCGGTCGCTGCAACATATCCGCGTGGCCGCCATCGGACCGGCGACCGCCCAGCGGCTTATGGATTTCGGGATCAAATGTGACATCATTCCTGAGAACTACAGGGCGGAGTCGGTTGTCAAGGCCTTTGAAGGCATCCCGGTTGAGGGGAAAACGATTCTGCTTCCAAGAGCCAGGGGGGCCAGACCGGTCCTTCCGGAGGAATTGACGCGCATGGGCGCGCGGGTGGACGAAGTCATTGCCTATGTCACGGAAATAGCGCATCATAATGTTGACGTCATGCTCTCCCGTCTTGAAAGCGGGGACATCGATTGTCTAACCTTCACCAGTTCTTCGACGGTAAGGAATTTCAAACGTCTCCTGCCGCCGGACAAGTTCGACATCCTGATCAAAAAAACAACGGTCGCCTGTATCGGCCCGATTACGGCCGAGACGGCCGAATCGCTTGGATTCGACGTCCATATCGTAGCGCGAGAATATACCATCCCGGGATTGTACGCGGCCCTGGTTGACTATTTCTCAGCAGACTGACATAACCCCAACCCTATTAAGAATTTTCTGCCCGGGGAAAATGTTATGCCGACATACCTAGAAAAACTGCCTGAATATGCCCACACCCTTAGAAAGCTCAAGGAAACGATCATTACCAATATTGTATTTCTGGGACAGGAGCCGGCGCCGACTTTCAAGGAACAGACCCGGTCTCAGCTTTTTCTGGACCGGCTTTCCGATTTTGGGGTGGACGAGTGCACCATAGATGGATACCAGAACCCCATCGGCATTATCAGGGGCACGGCCAAGGACAAAGCGCCCATTTTTGTGGTGGCTCACATGGACACGGCCGTCGACAAGGACGTGAACCACAATTATGTGGTCAGCGAAGAGACCATCAAAGGGGCCGGCATCATGGACAACGCCGTGGGCGTCGGCGTGCTGGCCTCCCTGCCATTCATTTTCAAGTCTCTGGGGCTGCAATTTGAATCGGATATCGTGCTGGCTGGTGATATCCAGTCCATCGGTCGGGGGAACCTGAAGGGTATCCGACATCTCTTGAAAACCTGGTCCACACCGATACGGGGGGCGGTATGCATCGAGGGCGGGGAAGTGGGCCGTCTCAATTACAGCAGCTACGGAATGATCCGTGGCGAGATTGAATGCGCCATTCCCATGGAGTCCGGATTCGAGCCCCAGTTCAAACCCAATGCCATCCTGATTCTGAATGAAATCATCAATCAGATACTCAAGCTGCGCCTTCCACAACGACCGCGGTCGCGGGTTATCATCGGCAGGATTTCAGGGGGGCATAAGCATGGCCTGATCGCCTATGACGCAACGCTGGGATTTGAAATACAGAGTGATTCCGATCAAATGGTGAAGACCATTTTTGGCGATATAAGGGATATCGTCAATGGCGCCGGGCATGAATATCGCGTGGATTTAAAATTGAACACCATCAGCAGCCTGCACGCATCCAGGATCGGATATGCCCATCCCCTGGTAAAGAGTGCGGTGGCGGCCATGCACAAACTCGATCTCAAACCGGTGAGCGAGCCCAGCGAGTCTGAGTTGTCCATTTTTCTGTCGCACGATGTTCCCGCGGTGACCCTGGGGGTCACCCGCGGAAGAGACTATCACCTGGAAGGCGCCACCATGGAGATCGATCCGATGTTCAGCGGTATCGCTCAGATTCTGGGCGTGATTCTGGCCATAGACAGCGGGGTGTGTGATGGCGTATGAATGGCTGAAAAACAATACCTTTCATCATTCCGATTTCGCAGACCTCGAGCGCCTGGTGGATGCCAAGCAGGATAAGCATTTAACTATTTCCCTCTGCCTGCCGACCCTCAATGAAGAGAAGACCATCGCCAAAGAGATTCTGATCATGAAATCGGAGCTTATGAACCGTTTTCCTTTAATCGACGAAATCGTGGTTGTCGATTCCGGGTCAACGGATCGGACGCGCGAGGCGGCTGAGGCCTATGGGGCGCGCTTTCACCCGGCGGAAGACATCCTGCCGGACACCGGGCACTTCATGGGCAAGGGCGAGAACCTGTGGAAAGGACTGTATATTACCAGGGGCGATATTATCATCTACCTGGACGCTGATATTAAAAATATCCACCACCGGTTTGCCTACGGCCTTTTAGGGCCATTGCTGTTGACCGATCACATCAAATATGTCAAGGCTTTCTACGACCGCCCCATTGCCCTTGGGAAAAATCTAATGCGTTCCACGGGTGGTGGACGGGTGACGGAATTGGTGATCCGGCCTCTATTTTCGCTGTTTCTGCCTGAATTGACGCAGATAATTCAGCCCCTGTCAGGAGAATATGCCGGTTTCCGGAACATTCTGGAAAACATTCCTTTTCCCATCGGGTACGGCGTGGAAACCAGTATGATTATGGATATCTACACAAAGTGGGGGCTCGAGGTCATTGCCCAGACAGACCTCGACCGGAGGGTCCACCGCAACCAGGCAACCCTGGCCCTTGGTCGCATGGCTTTTGTTATCATGAAGACCTTCATCAACCGCAAAGCCAAACTGGGGCTGATCGATTTAAAGAAGCAAATGTTTGACGAGATGATTCAATACAACCATGTGGAAAATGAATACCAGCCCTTGACCTACAAGATGGAAGGCCTGGAGCGGCCGCCCATGGTCGAAATCCCTGCCTACAGGGACAAGTTTGTACGGGGGAACTGAATGGATAAGACGGTCCTGACCGACAATTTCAACCGGCAACTGGAATACCTGCGTATTTCCGTCACCGACAGGTGCAACCTGCGCTGCATTTATTGCGTGCCCAAAGGGATCGTCCCCAAGGTGCCCCACGATGATATCATGCGGTATGGGGAAATTCTGAGGGTGGTCAACATCGGGGTCGACATCGGTATCCGCAAGGTCAGGGTGACCGGCGGGGAACCCCTGGTGCGCAAAGGTATCGGCACCTTTCTGAAAAGACTGGGGAAGATCGATGGCCTGACGGATATTTCCCTTACCACCAATGGATATCTGCTGGACGAGAACGTGGACATGATCAAGGATGCGGGGATCCAAAGGATCAACGTGAGCCTTGACACGCTGGACAGGGACAAGTTTGCCTACATCACGGGTTACGATGTGTTCGATAAGGTGTGGCGCGGCATTATGCGCGCCCATGCATCCGGCCTCAGCCCCATAAAGATCAATGTCGTGGTCTTGAAAGGGCACAATGACCAGGAACTCGTGGAAATGGCCAGGCTGTCACGGGAATACCCTTTTCATATTCGCTTTATCGAGTACATGCCCATCGGCAACTCCAGGGTACATGCCGGCGATTCCATTCTGGCGCCTGAAATAAGGAAACTGGTCGAGACGCTGGGAAAACTTGTACCTGTCGAGAAAAACCAGATGGACGGCCCTGCCGAGAGATTCCGGTTTAAGGGATCTCCCGGTGAGATCGGGTTTATCCGCCCCATGAGCCGCCACTTTTGCGCTGCCTGCAATCGCCTGCGATTGACGGCAGACGGCCATATCAGGCCCTGCCTGCTGTCCGACCGCCAGGTGGACGTCAAGAGGCCTATCCGGGCAGGATGCAGTGACAATGACATTGCGGACATTTTCAAGAAAGCGGTCGGATACAAACAGGATGCACATCACTGCGGCAGTGATGCCGCGTCCAATGTGGCGGATCAGATGTCGGGGATCGGTGGATAGGTGGAATGCGGATTTTGGAATGTGGAATTCGGAATGAGGAGTAGAGGGTCTCGGGAATTTCCAATATCCAATAACGAATTATCAATGTCCAAGTTAATGCAATCAGCATAATGCATTCGGAATTTGGCACACGGTTTAGCAGGGATAAATCCCTGCACTACATAGCAGTCGGCTGTATGCCTTGTAGTTCAGGGCTTCAGCCCTGCTGAAACTTGATAATTGGACATTGGATATTGATTATTGGATATTCAATTCCGGTTCATCCGGATTGGGAATGAGTTAAGCGTGGGCTGCCTGCACTACCCGCTACCCGACACCAACCCTTGACTCCTCGAATCCCTGACCCCTCGAACCCTTGGCCCCTTATTTCTTTCCCGTGGCCATCTCCCTGAAGAACAGGTCATCCTCAGCGAATTTGACGGCGTCTTCCAGATTGACGGCGCCTTTTTTATAGAGGGTGGCAAGCGAAACATCCAGCGAAACATAATCCTCGGAGCCAGTCTGCATCTGGGACCTTACGTGGTGGGTCTTTTCCTCACGGATACGGTTCCGGATGCGATGGCTGTTGATTAGTTTTTCCAGCGCCAGAATGCGGCCTTGGCCATCCTTGAGCGGCAGCAGCCGTTGGGACAGGCAAAGCAGCAGGCAGTCTGCGAGCATCATCCTGATAAGGTTCTGACGGTGGGGTTCGAAGCTATTGATGATGGTCTCGATGACGGATGTCGAATTGTTGGCGTGAATGGTACTCAACACGAGGTGGCCGGTGCTGGCCGCCCGCATGGCAATGGCCATACTCTCCGTGTCCCTCATTTCACCGATGACGATGACATCCGGCGCCTGCCTGAAAACATTGCGCAACCCCTCGCCGAAGGATTCTGTGTCCCTGCCTACTTCTCGCTGGTTGATATTGCTCATCTTGTGTTTGTGCAAATATTCTACCGGGTCCTCGAGGGTCAGGATATTGCACCGCCGATTGTTGTTGATAATATCCACCAGGGCACACATGGTCGTGGATTTGCCATGGCCTGCCGGTCCGCCGATGAGAATGAGTCCCTGGGGCCTGAGGGCGAATTCCCTCAACCACTCGGGCAGGTTGAGGTCGTCCAGAGAAGGGATGGTTTCGGGAAGGTTTCGCAGTGCAATGGCAACAGAGCCGCGCTGTCTGAAAACATTGGCCCGGAAACGGCCCAGTTTCGGATAGGTAGCGGCTATACCGCAGTCATTTTTTTCCTCGAACACAGCCCACTCCTCTTTTGACAACAGATCCCGCGCGTATTCTTCACAGTCTGCCGGGGTCAGCGGCGGCAAGGTCATGCGTTTTACTTCATTGCTGATTTTCAAGGCGGGCGGGGCACCGGCTGTCAGCAGCAGGTCATTGGCCTTGGTCTTTGATAGATATTGGAGCATGGTTATCAACGGGGCGGTTTTACTTATTTTCTGTTGGGAAGCGTCCACCATTTTCTTGATCAGTTTTCCACTGAGGCCTTCGGCCGGATCAGCCAGAAGAACCTTTCTGACGGCTTCCATCATGAAAGCGGGAACGATGACGGGCTTTACTTTTTTTCCCAGTAGAAACCCGATTTCACTCACGGTTTCGAAGTCGTGGGGATTTATCATGGCCAATGTCAGCGTGGTTTCGTCGGTGGAAACAGGCAGGACCTGAAATCCTTGTATTTTTTCCTTGGGGATCAGCTCCAGCATATCTTTACCGATATTGACATTGTACAGATTGACAGCCGGGAACCCGCTCTGTCTGGACAGAAAATCCAGCAGATCGTCGATGCTGATGAATCCCATTTCAATCAGGATGGACCCCAAGTGGCCGCCTTTTTGGGTTTGCCTTTGCAATGCCTTATGCAACTGGTCTTTGCTGATAAGCCCGTTGTCAACGAACGCATCACCGATGCGTTTTCTTCCTTGGAACTCACTGCCGGATTTTTGGGGTGGCGTGGTCATATCGGGTTCCCTCCGCAATATTGGAATTGAAGGCGCAATTATGTGAATACAACACCCAGATTGATAATTATTTTACGAATTTGCAACTGCAACGGGTTCAGGAATCTATAATCACAATTCAGGGAATATTGCAATGTTGTCGAACAAGCCGTAGACCATCGCTCAACATTCAAATTTAACTTCCCTTTTCCAACACGGTGCTTCGATTCCTGCATCATGTGGTATATGTATATAAACACTTGAATCTTTTCGATTTATATGGTATCTATTTTTAATGAGCCGCTAAAAGGAAAGGATATAGCAATGTCGTTACTCGAGATGATCGGAGACATTCCACTTTTCAAGAATTTCTCTGAAGAAGAAAAAAAAGTGTTTGCCAAGATGGAACACACCATGCTGGCCTTTAACAAAGGGGACATCATCATCAAGGAGGGAGAGAACTATACTTCTTTGTATCTTCTGATACGGGGCAGTGCCCAGGTGACCCGCAAGGGCTACGACAGCCCGGTCGCCCTGCTGAAGGCGGGGTCGGTGTTTGGTGAGATTTCCTTTTTGACGCGCAAGGCAAGGCAGAGCAACGTGATTGCCAACGAGAATATTCTGGCCATTAAGATCGATGATGCATTTTTTGCCAAGCTGGATTTGGCCATGCGGGACAAAATCAAAAACTATCTGATAGAACTTCTGGCCAACCGTTTGGACAGCATGAATGAGGCCCTGAGCAAGATAGCCAAATATGCCCGGGGATATGCGGTGCTATAAAGGCGGGGTGTGACCTGTCCGGGCTCTATGTACTGCCTGACGACAGCTTATTCATATTCGAACTTTTGTTCCAGGCTCACCTGTTCATCTTTTGAGACGAGACCCTCTTCATACAGGACATCCCCTATCCCGGCCCATCTCAAATCATCAATTTTTACTATGGATTCAGGTGATTTGTTCTGCGCACTGAAAAAAGTGTATTTCAGGTTGAGGGTTTCTTTCTTAAGAATCCGAAAATCTTTTCCGCCTATATAAATGTAGTGATTGGCGAGCAGAAGGTAAACAAGCCCGATCAGAGCGGCGTACAACAGGTATTTTTTTATCGTCTGCACCATGGTCGCAACCTCGCTAGTCTAAAGTAGCCATTTCAGGCACCATAAAAAAAAATGGCGGGATTTTCAATAACAAATGGGAGCTATCTTTGATATCCGCTTGTTATTTGAATAATTTTCTTGCAAGATCCAGGGAATATCAATAAAGATTCCTCCTTTGCCAGGCGGCGGTGAAAAGGAACAGCTGCTTTAACAGGATCATCTATAAGTGACGACCGAATCATGACAAAAGTATACCCCGCGGACTGTACGCACCAGAGCCCGGGCTGTCTCTCCTGTGGTAAAAGGGATGGGTTGGGCAAACGACGCTATTGTTCCGTCGCCTGCAGGCAAAAGCTCAGATACCAGTTGAATGTCAGGTCCGGACTCCTCAAGGCACTCAACACCCGCTATGCGACCTTTTATTTCACGGACAGTCTGCTGGTATTGGACATCCTGCCCTACAATGAGCCCGGAATTTTCAGTTTCCTGTATCTCAGGGAGCGGCAGAACATCCCTGCCGAGGATTTTTCGAAGATGTCAAATTACTTGGGAAACTCCTGGTGGCAGGAAAAAAACCGAACCCGGAAAGCTTACCTGGCATCCCGGCATGTGCTGTCCAAAGCGGATAGAAAAAGCTCGGCCGTAGATGCCCTGAAACCCAACGAGATAAGGATACCTTCCCTGAAGGGCAACCGCGGATCTCTTGTGCAATTAAAGCTGACCAAATCAGATCTCGACCGGCCGGAATTGAAAACAGTCATCAAATCGGCATTCCGGAGGGAAGCACGGAAGCATCATCCTGATTTTGGTGGCGGGGAGGCATCTTTCCGGCGCATATACAAGGCCTATGAGGACCTGATGGCATGGGCGGAGGAGCCCACATTCATGCGGCGGTCCGGATTCCCCGACAAATGGTTTTATGACGGTGAAAAACACAAATGGATTCAGCCGGCGCCGCTACAGCACTCTTAGATGTTCTGTTGTCAGGCCAGGTCGCCTTTTTCGAAAATATCCTTGAGGCCGGGTTTGTTGGCAAAAATTTCCTTCCGGGTGAGCCCGTCGAGCTCGTGTGGGAAGACAAGCCAGCTGTCGGTTTCATGGATATAATAATCCGGGACGATGTCCGTGACATTGTTGGCCGGTTTGAACCATGTTGTCGCAATGCGAATATCCTTGGGCAGGTTGCGGCGCATTTTCCTTTTTAAGGTCGCAAGAATGGTTCTGATGCTGTTGCCGCTGTCAAAAACATCGTCCACTATGAGAAGTCCGTCTTCTTGGTTGGTGTGTCGAACAACGTATTCCAGGGCATGTACCCGGACCTGTTTGTCCCTTTTGTTGATACCGAAGTAAGATGAGGTCCGGATGGCGATGTGATCCGTTTTTACGCCCAGGTGGTCAAGGATTTCCTGGACGGCAATTCCCACAGGTGTTCCACCCCGCCATATGCCGATGATGAAACTGGGGCGAAATCCGCTTTTGTAGATACGCAGGCCCAGTTCAAACGAGTCGTTCAAGAGGTCCTGCGCAAGTAGATATACTTTATCGTTCATAGGTCACCAAATAATAGTTGTAGAACAACTATTATGTAAAGCGGCTTCGCCGCTGATAAATAATATACTTCATTTTGGCAAATGTTCCAGCGGAATTCAACCATTATTCCAATACTCCAATATTCCATTGGTTTTTAATGAACGGGTTGAGTTTACCCCTTTGGTTGTGCTACAAAAAAGATCCGGGGCGGAGCGGGAAAAGAGATATGACTTCTATCAGAGACATTGATATGAGCCACCTATTGGGGCGGGATGTCGGGACTTCCACCGTTCTGAAAGAGATAGGCCGGGGCAGCATGGCCCTTGTGTTTGAAGCCTATCAACGCAGCCTGAAACGCAAAATCGCCCTCAAGATATTGCCAAAGTCTCTGTTGACACCGCATGCCGCCGAGCGATTTCAGTTGGAAGCCGAGGCTGCGGCCATTCTGTATCACCCCAATATCATCCCTATTTATGAAGTGGGCGAGGGAAACGACTATCTGTTTATGAGCATGCAGATGGTTCAGGGGCATGACCTGGCGGAATACCTGGACAGGGCGGCCAGGCACATACTGCCCTCAAAGCGGATACTGCCCCTCAAAGCCACCGCCAATATCGTCATACAGGTTCTGGATGCGTTGGGCTACGCCCACAGCCAGGGGATAGTTCACCGTGACATCAAGCCCGCCAATATTCTGATTGAGAAGTATTCCAAGCGGCCCTTGATCTCCGATTTCGGGACAGCCAAGATGATGAAGGCCGACGAGATAGGCGCGGAAATGATTCTGGGCACCCCTTTGTACATGCCGCCGGAACAGGTATCATCATCCGAAGTGGATGGCCGGGCGGATATCTATGCCATGGGTACGCTGCTTTTTCAGGCAATCGTGTCTCAGCTGCCCCTCCCGGAATATGATTCACTCATTTCTCTGTTAAAACAGAAACTGAAAAACAGGCAGGGAATTTTTCAGAAAACGCCGTCCCAACTCAATGCAAGTGTGCACCCGGACATGGACCGCATCGTTGCCAAAGCCCTGGCCTATGAACGTGAAGACAGATTTGCCGACTGTGCCGCTTTTATCAGAGCCGTCAAGTGGTATTGCCGACGCCATCTCTAAGGATCGGCGGGTGATACGGCTCCCCCTCCTGTCACGATGTTGAATCGGAACATGTATATGACAATCGGTATAGTATGAACAGAATATGTGAGGAAACCTGCAAATGATGGAAAAAGCCGCCCTTGAAAAAGCGCTGTCCAGCAATATCGGCAGAAACTTCAATCTGGTCTTTAATCAGGTGGCCATGTACAACGTCCAGCACAAGTCCGGGGCGAGTGCCATTGATCGTTTTTTCGAATCCCTGACAGAGGGTCTCAAACTGATATCGCCCCTGGCCATTTCCATGAGCCAGGAACAGTTTTTCGTCGAGGAGGAACCGTTCGAATCCCGCATCAATACAACCCGCATGGCCGCTCATTTCAAGAAAGTAGGCATTGAATCCATATCGTTTGAAAAGCATTTGAGCCGTGAAGATTTGACTTATTTTCTGGAAGTCATCACCGATCTCAATACATACACCTCCATCGGTGTCATGAAGACGGCCCTGGAGGCAAGGTCCCTGACGAGTGTCCGGATCAATTACGTTATATTCCGCAAGATTACCGAAGACGAGGAGGTCATTAAACGCGATTCCCTGGATGGGGAGTCCACCGGTATCAGGGAGGAGGCATTGGGTAAAGATACCGGTCTGGGCAGCATCCTTGACATCATGGTGGCCAATATCGTTTCCGAAGAGGTCGGTAAAAATATTTCCATTCAAAAGATGATGGCAGGGACCACAGAACTGTCGACCCTGTTGATCAAGTCCGATCTGGCTGCCGTCGAGCATCCCCAGGCCCAGGGACTGGTTCCCGGTACATCGCTCGTACATGGGTTGCAAGCCTTCCAGCAGGAGGTGGATGAGGCCATGGCCGAAGTGTCGGAGCTGGACATGGCGGATCTTGCCCGGGGTGTGTTTGAACTGAAAAACAAACTGATCAAGGGCATCGAGGAACAGAAGGCCAAGGGGATTGTATACGTCGAAGAGGCGGCCATACGCCGAGAGGCCGATGAAATTACGGACAAGGTTCTGGCCAAACTGATCGTGCAGGAATACGACCAGGGGGCTGTATCCGCGAAGCGCCTGGCCGGCATCATTGTCCGCCTGGTACCAGCAACAGATGAGTTGCGACGCATCCTGCCCAAGATCAAGGGGGCCCTTCTGGAGGCAGGTATGCCGCTTGCCGAATTTTTGCTGCTGGTACAAGAGCTCAAGCAGGAGCTTCAGAGTGATGAGTTGACGCGCGCCCTGGAGCGGGGGGCCAGTGAGATCGGCCTGGACGGCGAGGACTTGGTCAGGGAAATTATGGACCACCCTGAGCAGGCTGCGGAACTCATCTGCCTGGCGGCCGAGATCCGGAAAAAGGGAGACGACGAGAAGATCCTTTCCGAACTGTTGGTCGACTACGTGGAGCGCATTGGAAGCGACCTGGCGGTCAGCGAACTGGAAGGTGTGGACGACGCGGATGGCGAAAACACCCAGCAAGTGTTTTCACGCATCAGGTCGGAGCTGGTGGACAACTTAAAACAGCGCGATCTGGATACCAGTGTTCTGAGCGATCTTGAAAAACGCCTTACCGAGCGTATGGAAGAGAGCCTCCGGTTGCTCAAATCCAGAATGCTGTTCAAGCAGGTCAGCAACAAGGATGCCCGGGAACTCACCAAAGACTCGGTACTGAAAATGCTGCAGTCCTATTCAGATGACGAAAGGGAATTCAATGATATTTTAGATCAGGTAAAGACCGTGCTGTCGGAAAAAGGGATGGACAGCGATCACTTTGACCGGATCTACGATGAAATGATGGCGGACATGGAGGCTCGTCAGCAGGGAGACCCCGCTAAAAAGGCGCCGGCAGGAACCCTCAACAGGCAGAGTTCACTTTTTGTGCTCGAGAACGAGGTCAAGCGGTCCCTGCGGTATGACACGCCTTTTTCAATACTATCTTTTTCAATCGTCAAAGCGGTTCCCAAACAGGCCGGTGAAGCAAAGGGCGTCAGCACGGACGATGTGGTCCAGGCATTTATGGGCGCTTTGCTTGGTATCGTACGGGAGACTGATGTCGTCGGGAGGCTGAGCCTGAAAATGGTCATGGTGATGCAACCCATGACTGAAGGACCCAATTCCAAAATTGCGCTGGAAAGAATTTCAACGGCCTTGAAATCAAAGGCTGTCAAAGTGAAAGGTATTCCCTTTGACATTCAATTCGCCGGTGTGACCACACCCTTTGAGCCCGAAAACATGCCCACCCTCAAGGCTCTGGTCAAGGCCGTCCAAAACAACCTGCGAAGTATGGCCACCCGTTTGAACAATCTCCAACGCATGATGTAGCCCCGGTTGTCGCCATTAGTTTTCCTTGACATTACTCATAAATACCAATAATTACAGTAGGGCGATCTTGCTGGAACAGATGACCTGTTCGACACCCACATTAAACTACAATGCTGCCCCTTGAACAGGGGCCATGAAAGCGCTTTTACCAAATGAAAAAGGAGGCAAGCGATGGACAAAATTCTGCGTGTGAAAGTGGGAGAAGAGGGCGGCCCAAAAATTGTTGTCGAGGCTTTGGGCGATTATGCAGGGCTTGGGGGACGGGCGATGACTTCTACCATCGTATCCAAGGAGGTCCCCCCGCTATGTCACCCTCTTGGTGAGGACAACAAGCTGGTCATCGCGCCGGGGATGTTGAGCGGCAGCGTGGCCGCCATGTCGGGCAGAATTTCAGTAGGCTGTAAAAGCCCGTTAACCGGAGGCATCAAGGAAGCCAACTCAGGGGGGCAGCCTTCACAGGTAATGGCCCGCCTGGGATATGCGGCCATCGTCATTGAAGGCAAGCCGGCAGATGACAATCTGTACAAAATCGTCATCAACAAAGACGGTGTTGAAATTACGCCGGACAACAGCCTTAAGATGCTGGGCAACTATGCCGTGATCGACAAGGTGAAGGAAACGTACGGTGAAAAGGTATGCGCCATTTCCATCGGACCGGCGGGTGAAATGAAGATGTCGGCGGCTTCCATTGCTTTTACGGACATGGAGCAGCGGCCAACCCGTCATGCAGGACGCGGCGGTGTCGGCGCAGTCATGGGCTCGAAGGGTGTGAAACTGATCGTTCTGGACGACGCTGGAATGTCAAAACGTCAGCCGGCCGACCCGGATAAGTTCCGTGAAGCCAACAAAGCATTTGTGCAGGGCTTGAAGAAACACGCCGTTACCGGTGAGGGCTTGCCTGCCTATGGAACCAATGTGCTGACCAACGTGGTCAATGAAGCGGGGGGATATCCCACCAATAATTTTTCCACCGGACAGTGGGAAAACGCTTCTAAAATCAGCGGCGAAGCCCAGGCTGAACTGGAAACTTCCCGGGGTGGACTGGCCACCCACGGATGCCACAAGGGCTGCGTGATCCAGTGCTCGGGTATTTTCAACGACAAGGACGGCAATTTTTTGACCAAGCAGCCTGAATATGAAACCGTATGGGCCCACGGTGGAAACTGCGGCATCGACGATCTTGACGTCATTGCCCAACTCGACCGCATGGATGATGATTTTGGCTTGGATACCATTGAAATGGGGGCCACCATCGGTGTGGCCATGGAGGCCGGCATTGCCAAATTCGGGGATGCCCAGGCTGCCCTCAATCTGCTCAAGGAAGTTGGTGCAGGTACGCCACTGGGGCGGATTCTGGGCAACGGTGCGTCTGTCACCGGGCAGGTGTTCGGTGTCGAGCGTGTGCCGGTTGTCAAAAGGCAGGCTATGCCGGCGTACGATCCGCGGGCGGTGCAGGGCATCGGGGTGACCTACGCCACGACAACCATGGGTGCGGACCATACGGCCGGCTACTCGGTAACGGCCAACGTCCTGGGCGTGGGCGGCAATGTGGACGGCACAAAGCCGGAAGGTCAGGTCGAGTTGTCTAAAAACCTGCAGATTGCCACTGCAGCCATCGATTCCACGGGTATGTGCCTCTTTATCGCCTTTGCCATTCTGGACCAGCCGGAAACGTTCCAGGCATTGCTGGACGTGATCAGTGGTTTTTCCGGTCAGCCGTTGACCGCTGATGATGTGAATAATCTGGGCATGGCGGTTTTGAAGGCTGAGCGTGAATTCAATGCCGGGGCAGGTTTTACGCCCAAAGACGACAGGCTGCCTGAATACTTTAAGAAAGAACCCATTGCACCGCACAATGTGACTTTCCAGGTCAGCGATGAAGAGCTCGACAAGGTGTTTGATTTCTAGACAAAAAGATTTTGCCGGACCTGGAGGTCCGGCAAAATCTTTTTGATAATAGCGGCTACGCCGCATAAATGCATGATACAGGGGAAGCCTTATCGGGTTTCCCTTGTTTTATATCATCTGGAATCGGAAAAAGAATGGAAGTGAGCATCACGGTAGCGGAGAACTATCAGCCGAAGCTGGTCGGATTGCTGGCGCCGTCGTTCAGCGTAAGGGTAAGGGTGGGCATTGATTTAAAGACCTTTATCTGCCAGGAGCTTGGTGTACGTGCGGATTATTTTGAGGAACGGATCCAAACCGTTTTTCTGGACAGCAAGCCAGTGGATGATGTAACCACGGCCCTTGTACACGACAGGTCGGTTCTGGCTCTCTCAGCGGCCATGCCCGGATTGGTGGGGGCAACCTTTAGAAAGGGTGGGCAGTACAGCTGGATGCGCCGCATAATTTCTCACGAGGGTGATGACGGGCGGATTGAGGCGAACGATGGATGGGTTACGGTAAAGCTTTTCAATATGGTGCTCAAGGAGTTGGGGCCCGGATTCCTGGAACGTGGCATATGGATCGATGGGGAACGGGTTCAGGATTTCATTAAAAGCCAGCCTCAAGGATTTCGGCAGTATGTCCAGGCCCTTCCCCTGGATGGCACGCCGCTTTCCACGGACGGATTTCTGGAACAGGATTTATCAAACACATCCACTTTTCTCAATGTCCGCAGCTTTGCGGAGTAGGGTGCTCTAAAAACTGTAGACAGTTTCACAGCTGTATCAGGTTCAACTTCCGGCCTGTAGTTGTTCTTTGGTTTCATGTGTAGGCCTGAAAAAAATGCGCCCGGCTAAATGGCCGGGCGCATTTTTTATCCTTTTTGCATTGTAGCGACGCAGTCGCGTTATATAAAATCGTGGAACACGATTTTATTCGCAGAGCTCAAACAGGGCCGCTGCACCCATCCCGCCGCCAATGCACATGGATTCAACGCCATAGCGGGCGCCTGTGGCTTGCATATTCGCCAAGAGCGTGGCGCACAGCTTAGCGCCGGTACATCCCAGGGGATGTCCCAAAGCGATGGCGCCGCCATTGAGGTTCACCTTGGCGAGGTCGATGCCCAACTCCCGTGTGCAGTAAATAGCCTGGGAAGCAAAGGCCTCGTTGACTTCGAACACACCGACCTCCTTCAGGTCCACATTGGCCAGCTTCAGCAGTTTAGGAATGGCGTAAAGCGGTCCGACCCCCATTTCATCCGGCCTGCATCCGGCAGTGGTGTAGGATTTTAATTTGGCCACGGGTTTAAGACCCAGGTCCTTGACTTTTTCCTCGCAGGCAATGATGGTTGCGGCTGCCCCATCCGTCATCTGGGACGAGTTCCCCGCGGTGACGGAACCGGTGGCGGAGAATGCCGGCCGCAGCTTGGCCAGGCCTTCCTTGGTGGTGGATTCACGGATGCCGTCATCAAAGTCCTGGATGAAGGTTTCCTTCTGAAACGTGCCATCCTCTTTTTTATTGAAACAAACCGCAGGGGTGGGAACGATTTCGGTGAACTTGTTGCCGGCCTTGGCCGCGATCGCCTTCTGCTGGGAATTGAAGGCGAATTCGTCCTGCTGTTCCCGGGAAACGTCGTACCGATTGGCCACATTTTCGGCAGTGAGGCCCATGGAGATATAATTATCTGCCTGGGTCTTGGAAAATTCCGGGTGAGGCCTGGGTATGGAGCCCCCCATGGGGACATAGGTCATGGACTCCACACCGCCACCGATGGTGACGTCGGCCCAACCTGACATTACCTTCAACGCTGCCAGCGCGATGGCCTCCAGACCTGACGAACAAAAGCGGTTGACAGTGGCGCCGGTGACTTCAACGGGAAAGCCGGCCATTTGGGAAGCAATGCGGCCGATGTTCAACCCCTGTTCAGCTTCCGGAAAGGAGCAGCCGATCATAATGTCATCGACGTCTTTTTTTTCCAGATTGTCGGTCTGATCCATGGCAGACGCCAGGATAAATGACAAAAGGTCGTCGGGACGCGTATCTCTGAAAGCCCCTTTGCTTCTCCGGCATCCTGGTGTCCTTACGGAAGTTACTATATATGCATCTCTCATGGTTTATTCCTCCTTGAGTGGATTCCTGGTGTGAATCCTTGAAAAGCGGCGTGGCCGCTGTTGTCTGCAATCGTTTTCCGAAAAAATTTCAAAGGTGCGAATTTTCCGGAGCGGCATCTTTTAGTTTCGCAACGGTTTGCCGGTTTTGAGCATGTGGTCTATCCGCGCAATGGTTTTTTCCTCCTGGAGAAGATCGATAAAGGCCTCTCTTTCAAGGGTCAGAATGATGTCTTCATCGATCATGCTGTTGCTACGGACTGCGCCGCCGCTCATGACATAGGCGATTCTCTTGAGCACGAAGACATCGTATTCACTGATATAGCCCGCTTTCTGCATGTCGGAAACCTGGGCGTTGACCATGCCCTGGGCAGCTTCGCCGAGAACTTTGATCTGCCGTTTGGCGGGCGGGGCATACCCTTCATCCACCATTTTAAGTACTTCTTTTTTAGCTTCGCCGATGATGTAGTCCCGGTTGAAGACAATGCGGTCCGCTGGGCGCAGGAAACCGTTGGCCCTGGCTTCTGCAGCTGACATGGAAACCTTGGCCATACCTATGGCCATGAAGGCCGGTATGAAGAAACGGGTAAGGTCGGCATCGGGAACCGCCGCAGGGATGGCGTCAATAAAATTTCGCCACAGTCCCAGGCAGCCACCGCCTGCCGGCAGCAGACCTACGCCGAATTCAACCAGGCCCATGAACAGCTCTGAATGGGCGACAACTTTATCAGATGCCAGGCAGACCTCGCATCCGCCGCCCAGGGTCATGCCGTAGGGTGCCGCAACCACCGGAAAGGGGGCATAGCGGGCTTTCAGCAGTCCGTACTGGAGGCCCTTGATCATTTCCTCGATTTCGGAAAAACGGCCTTCTGCCACACCGGCTCTTACGGCGGAAAGGTCTGCACCGGCCGAAAATGCGCCGGGCATGCCGCCGGCCTGGTTTCCAAAGACAAGGCCTGTACCATTGGCGTCCACGTAATCGATGGCATCATGGATAGCGGAGATGATTTCCTGATTCAGGGAGTTCATTTTAGTGTGGAACTCCAGGCAGGCCACACCGTCACCCAGGTCCACCAGAGTGGCCGAGGGGTTGGATTGAAGCACTTTACCGTCCGCCTTCAGGTCGGCCAGGATGATGATGTTTTTACTTTTCGTGACGGGTTTGTAGGCCTTGTTGGCGAAGTCGTAGTAAAAACGCTTGCCGTTCTCGGTTTTGTAAAAGGACGCATGTCCGGCAGCCAGCATGGTCTTCACGTTATCGGGCACTTTTAAACCGTCTGCTTCCATTTTTTCAACGGATTCGGCTACCCCTAAGGCATCCCATGTTTCAAAGGGACCCATTTCAAAATTGAATCCCCACTTCATGGCATTGTCGATCTCTACGATGGTGTCGGAAATTTCAGGTATCCGGTTGGCCGAATAGATCAGGTTGGCGGCTGTGGCTTTCCAGGCAAATACGGCGCCCTTGTCCTTGCCAAAGAGCACGGCCTTCATTTTTTCCGGCAGAGAGGTCTGCTTTTTAGCCTCTTCCAGGCACGGGAACTGCGGCGCGTCGTACGCCGTGTATTCCAGGGTGGCCGGATCGATG
The DNA here is from genome assembly GCA_039714495.1 of Thermodesulfobacteriota bacterium. Taxonomy (GTDB): domain Bacteria; phylum Desulfobacterota; class Desulfobacteria; order Desulfobacterales; family B30-G6; genus JAJDNW01. Next base: position 18,979 of record JBDLJD010000015.1, on the reverse strand, counting down.
ACCTTGCGGATTTTCTTCCATTCCGGGGTCAGGTCGGTTTTATAGAATCCGGCTTTTGTTTTTTTTCCCAGCAGATTGTTTTTTATCATCTGGGACATGTAGTCGGGAATGACAAAGCTTTCACGGGCTTCGTCGTTGGTGACCAACTCGTAAGTGTTGCCGGCCACATGGCTGAGCACATCGAGTCCTACCAGGTCGGCTGTTTTAAACATGGCGGTTTTAGGCCGGCCCATGACGGGACCGAAAAGGGCATCTACTTCCGGAATCGTCAGACCGTCCTCGAGCATGGTCTGCATGGCCTTTACCATGCCGTGGATGCCGATACGGTTGCCGACGAAATTGGGCGTGTCCTTGGCCCACACAATACCCTTGCCGAGAATACGCTCGCCAAAATCAGCCATGAATTCAAGAATTTCAGGGAGGGTTTCCTCACCGGGTATGATTTCAAGCAATTTCATATAACGCACGGGGTTGAAAAAATGGGTCCCCAGGAAGTATTGCCGGAAATCGGAGCTCAGGCCTTCGGACATGGCTGCCAGCGGAATGCCTGAGGTGTTGGAGGAGACGATGGCTCCCGGTTTTCTGACGCCTTCCAGGCGCTTGAAAAGATCATGCTTTATTTGCAGATTTTCCACCACTACTTCCACGATCCAGTCGCAATCCGACAATTTATCAAAATCGTCCTCAAGGTTGCCGATGGTGATCAAGTCCGCATCCGCTTTCTGCATGAGAAGAGAGGGCCTCGACATCATGACCGCGTCCAGTCCGGCTTTGGCAATGCGGTTTCTGGCCTGGGGATCATTTTTTTCATCCTCCTTAAGGTCGAAGGGGGCAATGTCCAAGAGCAAGGTTTTTACGCCGGCCCCTGCCAGCAAAGCGGCAATTCCGCCGCCCATGACACCCGATCCAATGACGGCTGCCGTTCTGATTTTTCTGTTCATACCTACCTCCTGATTGAGCAAAAATAGATTAATGAATGAATGTTCATTCAACTTTTACAAATTGCTGATGGGAATGTCAAGGGGAATACACAAATAAAGAAAAATATATAACTATTTATAATAGATGATAAAAATATTATTATGACCTCGAGGTTATAAATTATTTTTTAGAATGCGGCTATATTTATACCGATAAATTAAATGAATTTAAATTCATTAATTGTGGTACAATATTTTATTACAAGACGAGTGAAGGGGCCGGCACGGGGGCGGGTACCGGAATGTCGCGTGGGTCAGGGTAGGCGTCCCGCATGTCAAACCAGTGGTCAACCTGATATGTCAGGTGCAGCATCCGTTCTTCCAGCTTTTGCCGGTATTGCTCTATCACTTCTTTGGTGGCGTCGGCAGGGACATGAACTGGTTGGTTGTCGATAATCATGACGATTTCAGAAAAGGGTTTGGGGATCATTGTGCCGTCCCAGCTTTTAAAACGGAAGTTGGGCCTAGCATACCAGACCTGGCACACCAGCGGCGCGCCCGTTTTGGAAGCGGCAAGTACGATTCCCCGTTTGGCGACATGGGGGGGGCCCAAGGGGGCGTCTACGGCTATGCCGCCGGGATTGCCCCTGTTGACGTAATCGACAAATGCCTTTAACCCGAGGTGGCCGCCCTTGTTGCGGCCGCTGCTGCCGCGAGCGGTATGGTAGCCGAGGCGGCGCAGAACCGCACTGATCATCTCACCATCACGGCTTCGGCTGGCCAGAACAGCCCCTTTTATGCCACGGTGGAAATAAACGCCGAAAATGATGGAGCGGTGCAAGCCGGGGCTCAGGAGCTTGCGGTCGTGGGTTGCAAGCATGGCCTTCCAATTATCGATGCCGAAGATATGCTTCCTGCAGGTGATGAACAAAAGGTGCATCAAGAGCCAGGTGAGGAGACTGACAATAAATGCAGCTGTCTTTACAAAAACCGGATGCCGTATGATTTTTTTTATCATGGGCTAAAAAAAAGCAGCCCTGCCGGTCTTTTGAACCGGCCGGGCTGCTCTGTAATGATTGAAATCCGTATGGTACTACCCCTTGGGTAATTTCCGCCGGTCAATGGTTGTCCGACTTTATCGAGTGCGGAAAGGGCCTCTTGGATGAGTGAGCAAGCTGATAAACGATTAAATGGCGTCCTGCAGTTTTTTACCGGTTGCAAACTTAACGACGTTCTTGCCTTTGATCTTGATGACTTCTCCGGTCTGCGGGTTTCTGCCTTTACGGGTCTTGCGGTAAACCTTTTTGAATGTGCCAAAGCCCACCAGGGTGACTTTGCCGTTGCGTTTTTTCAGTGCTTTGGTAACGCTGGCTGTGAATGAATTCAATGCAACACCGGCTGCAGCTTTGGAAATGCTTGCATCTTTAGCCATTTGTTCGATCAATTCTGCCTTTGTCATCTTCTCCCCCCTTGTTTAGTGATTGTTGATGGACGAACGGACATCATTGTACCGCGGTTTATAGTAATCGAGCTTGAAAGTCAATAAGTAATTGTTCATTCGCAGGGGTTTCCCGAAAAAAATATTTCGCAAAGGGAGAATCTATCCGCCTTTGCGAAGCATTTCGGTTGACGTTCCTTTGAATACAGCCTTTTGCTGGATATTCATGGTCAATAGTTTCAAATCTCGTCGAACTGGGAAACGATGCGTTCACCTATTTTTTCCGCCGAGATACCGAACAGATCTTCCGTCTCGATATTTTCTATGAGACGGTCTTGCCATTCAAGGCTGTTTTCCTGGACAATGTTTTTGATATGTTCGTATTTTCCGCCCAGGGCTTTGATTCTGGCCTCCAGAGATACCTTTTCCCTGAAGGTCACGTTGAGCAGCAGAAGGTTCTCGATGATATTCCCGCCGGCGGTAATGACAGGGACTACTACGATGCTGCGGTCATCCTTGCGCCCTTTGCCGATATACACATTGCCCTGCCCGACGATGATGCGCTTGGTCCCCTTCAGGGCCGTGTCCGTTTCAACCCGGGATGGAATCGGTTCGAGCTCACCCCTTTTTTCAATGACCTCGATGGTGGTAGCAGGGGTGGGTTCCCCCAAAAGGTTCAAACTGCCGATGCGGTAGAGGATGGATCCCCTTATGTTTTCTATGATCTGTTGCAGATTTTTTAGGACGAGGACATTCCTATTGGTCAACTGGGACGGTTTCAGGCCTTCCAGTGCCAGTGCATCGAAAAGAAGTCCTTCTATTTTCTCACTGATGCGGCTGGTACCCACTGTGACTGTTTTGGCCTGGTGCTTGATGGCGTCGATGGGCCGGGACATGCTGTTGATGGAGTCGCCCAGGTATTTGAATAGCGTATTGAGCATGTTCAAGGCCGTGCCTTTGACAGCGAAATCGATTTCAAAGTCGGATACGGGAAGTCGCCCGGCGAGGTACTTTAAAAGAAGGGTCAGATCGGAGGCCCAGGCAATGGACAGCGGAAACTGTTTCTGCCGTCTTCTGGCCCTGAAGTCGCTGTAAAACATGGCCACGCGCTCCCTGAACGACTTTTCCAGGATGACTTCATACACATCCATCCCTTCCCGGGAACGGACATCAATATTTTTGCGGATCTCCGTCCGGAAGTCGTTTAGGAACCTGGAGCCTTCGTTGATGGCCAGGGCCGCATAGTATCCCCAGATGTGTCCCACCAGCGTGTTGACGATGGGTGCCAGGTGTTCGCTGACCGCGGGAACATGAAAAACATCCTCGGCATAGGTGTCGAAGCGCTGTTCTCCCTGGTCGGCGATGACGATCGGTGTGGCTTTGTGCGCTTTGAAAATAGCCGTGTCCTTGATGATATCGCCGATGACAGTGTCCCTTGACCCTGCCGCACAGACGATGATCAAAGGTTCAGAGGAGAGGTCTATGTGCTTCTTGTCTTCGACAAAGTCCGAAGAGATGGTTTTGTAGCAGAGTTCGCTCAGCTTGATGCGTATTTCGTCGGCGGAAGTTTTGTTGGGGCCGCTGCCAACAGCCGCCCAATAGGTTTTTGTAGCTGCCAGCTTGCGGGCGGAAGCCTCCATGGCTGTCTGCATGCCCAGGATGGTTTTCATGTGGGCCGGCAGTTCACGCAGGTCCTGCAATTCCTGGGACACAAATTCCGCCCCTCTTTTACCGGCCAGAAAAGCGATGTGCAGACTTAATAGTGCGCCGGCTACAATTTGAGAGTAGAAAGCCTTGGTGGAGGCAACGGACATTTCAAGGTCGCGGCCCGTGCTGGTGTACATGACGCCGTCCACCTTGAAGGTGAGGTCCGAATCCCTGCGGTTGACGATGGCCAGGGTCGCTGCCCCCCTTTCTTTTACCATGTCCACCGTGCGGTTCGTGTCCGTGGTGGTCCCGGATTGGCTGATGGCAACGATGAGAGCGTCCGCCATGCTGTCCGGCGCATCGCCTTCGCTGAGCTTTGATCCACTCAATTCAGAGGCCTTTAATGCGTTGATGTATAAAAGCGGATCATTGAGGTAATGGCCCAGGATGTCGGCGCAGGCCTGGGCCGCAATACCGGCAGTACCCTGCCCGACAAAGAAAATGCGTCTGATTGATTTTTCAGCAATGGCCGTGGCTATGGACGCCGGTAGCACACTTTCATCCAGGGCCGTTGCCAGTTGTTCCGGATTATCTTCCGTGGATTTCCAGCGGTTGTGCAGGGTTTTTTCCACCGACAGGGGTGACTCGGAGATCTCTTTCAAAAAGTAGTGGGGATAATTCTGCCGGTCTATATCCCGCGAAGTGATGTCGGTACGTTTGATGTCGGCTTCACCTAAAAGGATGGGGGTGGTGTCGTAGTACATGGCCGTGATGCCGCCGAGTCCGCCCGGCGAGGTCTGGTCCAGGATGAAGATCTGGCCCTGCGTTTCACCGTCTATACCTTTCACGATCTTTTCTCCATCCATTTTCAGATAGGAGGAGGTCTCTTCGACAAATCCGTATACCTCGGAGGCCGGCATGTACATTTCATCGGACAGGCCGACGAAGATCGCCTGGCCGCTCCCCTTCTGGGCCAGAAATAATTTTCCCGGGGCCATATCGCTGTGCATGCTGATGGCATGGGACCCTTCAAATTGATTGACGGCCAACCGAAAGGCCTCCGACACGGTGTGACCCTCGCGGATGTGCCGCTCGATCATCAGGGGGATCATTTTGGTATCCGTAGATATTCCTTCAGGCTGGACAAGGCCCTGTTTTTCCAATTCGTCCTTGAGGTCCAGATAATTGTCGATGTCGCCATTGAGGCAGGTGTGGATGATGCCGTTCAAGGGAATATCTTCCCCTTGAAGTTTGTTGTCCACAGGGTGGCAGTTGGCTTCGCTTATTTCACCAATGGAAGCCCAGCGGGTGTGGGAAGAGATGGTGTAAAAGGAGAGGGGGCAGGTCACAAGCCGCTGGAAAATGGCATCATTTTTAATCTGCTCCCGGATAAAGGCGATGTTGTCTCCCAGGCTGCCGATTTCCGCGGCAATTTTATAGGTAAATGAAATCGAGACCGATTCTGCAGCATCGGCAGGCGTCTGGGAAAACAGGCTGATATCGTTGTTGAGCAGGACTTTTTTGCTCACCCGTTCCTCGAGGACCGCATCGAGATTGTCCTGTTCCAGTTTGTTTTGAAATTCTGCATAGCGATTTTTGGCGAGCATGAACAGCAGTGAAATGCCGGCTGAATCCCTTCCCCGCACTTCCAGGTGGTCAATGCTGTTGAGAACCGCGTTGATTTCCCTGAAAATTTTGATGGATTCAGGATCAAGTGTTGCAGGGGCTTGGGTCATGAGCGCCCTTGTCTTTTCGATGTTGCCTTTGATTTCTTCGGTCAGGCACCATCGGGCGTCTTTCAATGTTTCCAGCCCCATAGACATGCGTTCCACCAATGCGGTTTCCAGATGCCCTATGTTCGTCTTCAGGGCCTGTTCTTCCTCGGTAATCAGATCGGACACCCTGCCGGACAGCCTGTCAAGCCGATTCAGGCGTTCCCGGTCAAGGAAAAGATCAATAAACGCACGGGAGTGTTTCAGTCTTTGGACATGGGCAAAAAAATGATTCAGGGCTTCCCCACTGTTCAGGTAAACCTTTTCCATGGAAAGATTCTGTTCTTCACAACAGGTGAACTTCCGTTCTGCAATGCGCTTGAATTGCATCTCGATATCATCGAGGTCGACATCTTGATCCTGGTTGGCGGCTGATTTTAAGGCGACGATGCCGGCCAGCCCACAGTAAAGGGTTGCCCGGCGGGAGGGGAACAGGACAAGGGAGTTCTCCGGTACGCTGGCCAGGCTGCGGCCCACAAAAAAATTCAGCCGGAGCAGCCGGCTCAGACAGTTTTTCAACACAGTAAAGCGGATCATGATAAAGGCTCCTGGGAGTTCATTGGTTTTCTTTTTGGTTTTGCATCATCCGGGCCACTTTTGCCAGGTCCTCGGGTGTATCCACGCCTATACTGCTGTGACTGGTAACGACGACATGGATGTCCAAACCGTTTTCCAGCAGCCGCAACTGTTCCAGTGACTCAATGGATTCCAGTCGGCTCGGCCCTAGTTTCTGAAAGGTGCCAAGGGCTTCCATTCTGAAGGCGTAGAGACCGATATGGCCCAGGTATGTCTCTTCAGCATCGCTTCTGTAATAGGGAATTTTGGAGCGTGAAAAATAGAGCGCCCGGCCATCTGCCGCGATGACGACCTTGACGCGGTCCGGGTTGTCGGCTTCCCCGGGACTCAACTTTCGGGCAAGGGTGGTTATCTTGACGTCCAGCGATGCAAAGGGCGCAACCAGTCCGGTGAGCATTTCAGGTGCAAGCAGGGGTTCGTCCCCCTGGATGTTGACCACGACGGCATCAGCGACAACACCTATTGCGGCCGCAGCCTCGAGTGCCCGGTCGGTGCCGCTGGGGTGGTCTTTACGGGTCATGACCACCGGAACCTCATGCGCCTTTGCTGCCGAAAAGATACGCTGGTCGTCCGTGGCCAATACGATACGGGATAAATGCTGGCACTTCCGGGCCTGGTTGTAAACGTGCCAGAACATGGGTTTGCCGTGCAGGTCTGCCAGCGGTTTCCCGGGAAACCGTTTTGATTGAAACCGTGCCGGAATGATGCCGAAGCATTCGGGTAATGTGGTCATATCATTTCCGGGTTGAAATAATTCGTTGTTGGTGTTGTTATGGTTTTATCTCTCACAGATATTTCATGATAAGTTCACACGCCTTTTGGATACCCCCCTGCCGTTTGCGAATGTAGGCCGTCGCTTTTTGGCGGATGGTATCCTTTTCTTCGGGATGGGTCAGGCCGGCGACCAGAAACTTGGCCACATCCTGCCATGAATTCGACTGGTGCACAAGCCCCTGGTCCACTATTTGATTACCGATCCAGAGAAAGTTCTCCCAGTGGGGCCCAATTACCGGTTTCAGCCCAACGATAAGAGGCTCCAGAAAGTTTTGCCCTCCCAGAGGGGCCAGGCTGCCGCCCACAAAGGCTGTCGAAGCGCATTGGTAAGCCTTGTTCAGTTCACCGAAAACGTCCCACAAAATCACTGTGCCGGCTTGGGCCGGCTTTCTCATGGCGGAACGGAGCTCCCAGGGCAGGCCGAGTCGATCGAGGGCCTGCCGCCAATGAGGCACCCTGTGCATATGGCGCGGGAAAAGGCCGACAACGGCATCCGGCCGGTGCCGCTTGAGTTCGCAGAGGATGTTCTCTATGTCGGCCTCCTCCTCCTGGCGCACTGAACCCAGTACAGCAAAATCCATTCCGGGTTTTACAATGATGGAACCGAAGATGTCCGGCAAGCGATGGGCGGGGTCTTTTTTCTGGACCCGGTCGAATTTCATATTGGGCATGGTGGCCACACCCCTTCTGCCGAACAGGTCGGCAAACCTGCCGGCATCCTGGTTGGATATGGCCAGGATTCGGTGGGGCCTGATGGAGCGCCAGAGAGCGGGCCAGATCCGGTAGCGGGAAAGGCTTTTCTCCGTTATGCGGCCGTTGACAATGACTGCCGGGCTGTTGTTGCGTTTGAGGGCCAGGAGCAGGCCGGGCCATATCTCGGTTTCAAGAAGTACCATGACACGCGGTCTGATGCTGCAAACGGCCTTTTCCATTACGCTAGGCATGTCAAAAGGAAAGTAAGTGACCTGGGCATCGACACGTGCATTGCCGCTGTTAATGTCTTTAACAGCTTTGTCCAGGATTTCCTTGCCTTGAAGCGTGTTGGTGGTCAGGACCACGGAGAGACGATGCTGACGGGAAATGCTTTTGACAAGCTCCCAAGCCAGATAGGCCTCACCGGCCGAGGCTGCCTGGATCCAAATGTGGGCATTTTCTTTCAGCTGACCTTTGAGGAGACGGTTTTCAAATCCTACCGCAAGACGCTGGTTTCTTCTGAGGACCGGCAGGCTGAGCCGCCACAGCAAACCGTAAATTGCGAAAGCCGCTTTTTCAACCGGCCGGATGACTGGATTTTTTTTCATCGCGTTTGCTGAAATAGTCTGAAAAGTGTTTCCGCATGACCATGCGCGCATACTGGCCGGCCCTGATGCCGATATACTCTTCATGGGCTACAACCACGGAGACAGCCAGTTTCTTTTCCCCTTTGATTTCTTCGGCAAAACCCACAAACCAGTCGAACCTGAGGTCATGTTTACGGTTGAATATGGAACCGGTTTTACCGCCGATGGTAAGCCTAGAAAGGATACCGTCCTTTCGATAGCCCCGGAACGTTTTTCTTGCCGTCCCCGAACGGACGGTGGTTTGCATCATGTCGCTCAGCACCGCCGAGGTGGAAGGTTCGACGGCCTGGTGAATGGATTTGGGAGCGCCTTTGTACAGCGTTGCCCCGGATGCATCTGTAATTCTGTCGATAACGGTCGGCTCCACAAGTTCTCCATTGTTGACAACAGCTGCAGCCACCAGCACGCCGTGCAGCGGCGAGAGGGTTGTGGTGTTGTTGAAGCCGCTGGCGATTTCAGCCCAGTTGTAGGTCGCCTCCTCGATGCTGAGGTGGCTGGTCGGAAACTCGATCTCAAAATTGATTTCCTGATTGAAACCGAATTGCCGGGCGTATTGCTCGATCTGGGATTTATCGAGGTAGAGGGTACCGATTTTTCCAAAAACGGGATTGATTGATTTGGCAAAAGAGTCCCGGAATGTGATGTGATTGGTGTAGCGGTTGTCGACATCCTTCAACTGCCGTTTATAAAGAGTGTGGGCATAACCGTTGAAGCGCATTTTGGAATCGGAGGTCAGGCCGCACTGCTCCACAGCTGCCGCTGCGGAGACGATTTTGAAAATACTGGCCGCAGGAAATTGGTTGTCGAGGCAGGGATCGAGATCGGGATTTTCTTTGTTGAAACCCGATAGCAGAATGATCCTGCCGGAGGCGGGATCAGCCGCTACGATACCGATAAACCGGGAGTTGACGCGATCCATTTTTTTCAACATGTAACGCTGGAGGTCCGGGTCGAGGCTGGTATTCACCCGCAGTTTATTGCCGCCTGTTTCCAGGGTAAAGCCCACTTCTTCAAGGTTGACGAGCATACCGGGGTCTACAAGGCTGCGGGCAATTTGTTTGTCCTGCAGCGGGTCCGGCTTTTTCTCTCTGTTTTCAGCATCGGCCTCAAGCGGACCGGACGCATTGGAGCGGTAATGGGCAAAACCGCTGATGGACAGGAAAAGGCCACAGCCAACCACGGCAACAGCAGCCAGTAGGAGCAGCAGTCGCACAGTGGTCCGGGTGCGTTGCCGGCGCTGTTTGTGCAGCTGCATCCCGGCCTGATATGCCCTCCAACTGTAGCCGGCGGTCTCGCGATTCCGTTTGTTTATCGAATAAGACATTAATTCATTCCAGTGGGGTTCAGCTTACCGCTGTCCCAGGGGCAACTTCCCTGCCAGGGGCGGCCAGGCTGGCACCCTGTTCATCCACCGCCGCCAATACCATACCGTTGGATTCGACCCCCATCAATTTAGCCGGTTTGAGGTTGGCGACAATGATGACTTGCCGGCCGATGATTTCTTCCGGCGTATAGGTTTGAGCAATTCCGGCGACGATGGTGCGCACTTCCCCCACATCGACTTCCAGTTTGAGCAGCTTTTTGGATTTCGGGATGGGTTCGGCCTTGAGGACTTTGGCCACCCGCAGGTCAAGCTTGCCGAACTCGTCAAAGGGGATTTGCGGCTTCAGATCGATCCCCTCATCCCTGGGTTTTTCTTCCCGGGCATTGGATTTGTATTCCACCCGCGGAAAAAGAGGGCCGGACTTCTGGATCCGGTTACCGGCCGCGGTTGCTCCCCAGGATTTAAGACGGTCCAGACGATAGAATGGATCGTCGTCCGTATTCAGGCCAAGCTGGCTTTGTATGGCTGCGGCGGATTCAGGCATAACCGGGTAAATGAGGCCCGAAACCACCCTGAGGCCTTCCAGCAGGTTGTAAATGACGGATTCCAGCTCTGCAGCGGCTGATGCGTCTTTGGCCAGTGCCCACGGTGCTTTCAGATCAATATATTTATTCAGCCGGCCGATGAATGCCCAGACGGCCATCAAGGCTTTATGGAAAGCAAAGCGCGGCATGTGTTTTTCGAATTCTTCGATGGTTTGGGCGGCCAGCTTTTGGATATCCATTTCGGCCGTTTCCTTGAATTCAGGATGGAGGGACGGCGCAATGCCTTTGAAATACTTATGGGTCATGGCCGTCACCCGGCTGACCAGATTACCCAGGTCGTTGGCCAGGTCGGAATTGATACGGTGTACCAGCGCCTCTTCGTTAAAACTCGAATCCAGGCCGAAAACCATGTCGCGCATGAGAAAATAGCGGAACGCGTCCAGCCCGTATATGTTCTTCAGCTGCAGGGGTTCGATCACGTTGCCCAGGCTTTTGGACATTTTGCTCTGGTCTACATTCCAGTAGCCGTGTACATTCAAATGCTGATAAACTGGCACGCCGGCAGCCTTGAGCATGGTCGGCCAGTAGATTCCATGGGGTTTGAGGATGTCCTTGGCGACGATATGCTGGGCCACCGGCCAGAATTTTTTAAAGCGTTCGCCATCCGGGTATTCCAGAGCAGAAATATAGTTTAACAAGGCATCAAACCAGACGTAGGTAACGTATTTTTCATCGAACGGCAGGGTGATGCCCCATGTGATCCGGGATTTGGGCCGGGATATGCAGAGATCTTCCAGCGGCTCTTTCAGGAATGCCAGCACTTCATTGCGGTAACGTTCCGGGCGGATAAAGTCGGGGTTCTTTTTGATGTGGTCGATCAGCCAGTCCTGATACCGGCTCATCTTGAAAAAATAGTTGGATTCCTTGATGATCTGGGGTTCGATCTCATGGTCCGGGCACTTCCCCTCGACGAGTTCCCGCTCTGTATAAAAGCGCTCGCAGCCGAAACAGTAAAGTCCCTCGTACTCGCTGAAATAGATGTCGCCGGCATCGTATATTTTCTGCAGGATCTGTTTGACCACGGCAATATGCCCGGCATCGGTGGTGCGGATGAAGTCGCTGTTGTTGATGTTGAGTTCAGGCCAGAGGGCCCTGAATTTCGCACTGATCCGGTCAACGTATTCCCGCGGCTTAAGCCCTTCCTTTTCCGCGGCCTGGACGATTTTGTCACCGTGCTCATCCGTGCCTGTCAGAAAAAACGGCTCACAACCGCTCATATCGTGAAATCTGGTGGCCACATCGGCCACGAGAGTGGTGTAGGCATGCCCGAGATGGGGGTTGGCGTTTACATAATAAATGGGCGTTGTAATATAAAAAGGGGTACTCATCTGTTCTCCTATACCTGGAACCAGCATGCAATTTGATGCGCTTTTCGAAACATGCATTTCATGCGGTTCCGGAATCTAATTTGGATTATTTTCTATTTGGCCTTCCTGTTTGATTGATTCGAACCGATGTCATCGACATCCAGTTCTATCTCGGAACCGCCTTCAAGCCTGACAGATATCCGCCGGTCAAGGACATTATGCCGGATGACCTTGCCCTTTTCACCCTTAACGTGGATGTGTTTACCCAGTTTTGGAAAGCCTTCCCTCAATTTTACATAGGTCTTGTTCTCATATGTAAGACAGCACATGAGACGGCCGCATTGGCCGGAGATTTTTGTGGGATTGAGTGAAAGCCCCTGCTGCTTGGCCATTTTGATGGATACCGGGTCGAATTTTTCGATGAAAGCCGAACAGCAGATTTCCCGCCCGCATCGGCCGACGCCGCCGCACATTTTGGCCTGGTTACGGATGCCAACCTGGCGCATCTCGATTCTGACGCGAAATTCTTTGACCAGCCTCTTGACGAGTTCACGAAAATCAACCCTGCCGTCTGCCGTGAAAAAAAAGGTCAATCTACTGGCGTCGAACGTGCTTTCTACCGAAAACAGATTCATTTTAAGGCTGGATTGCTTGATGCATTTCTGACAGAATTTATAGGCTCGGGATTCCAGGCCGATATTTTTTACCCGGCGGCGATGGTCGTTTTTACTGGCGATGCGGAAAACCTTTTTCAGCGCTTTTCCACGGGGCTTTTTTTCCATGGGGGCCGGCGGAAGGGCCACCGTTCCAAATCCGAGCCCCTTCTCGGTTTCCACGATAACATGCTCGCCCTGTTTGAGCACGAAAGCGCCGCAGTCAAAATGATATATTTTTCCAGCTGGTTTGAATCGTATTCCAACAATTTTTTTCATAGGATGGCTTTCTGTCTTTCCCAAATTATATGCTAACGGGCCACGAGGATCATCATCCTTTGAACCCGAGAAATAAATTCATCAGCATGACATCCATTGTCAACCTGATGTTGGCATTTGCTTCAATTTTTTTTCGCGCTGTTTCCAGTCGGTCGATATCGGCAAGTACGGTCATGGTGCTGCAACGTTGGGCCGCCTGCCGGATCCGGGGCAGCAGGTCCCTGTTGACCACGTTTTCAGAGCCCCCTTTAACAATGGCCATATCCCTTAGCCAGGATTTCATAAATTCCAAAACACCAATGACTGCTTCCCTATCCTTGGCCAGCCTTTCCGAAAAGGCCATTGCCATCGCCGAGCAGCGGTTTTTTTCCCCTTGGTCCCCAAAGCGTTCGAATACACGGATGATCCATTCGCGGCGCTTCAACCAGTCGGTTTCGGCAAGGTCCTTTGCCCTGGCAAAACTTCCATTGGCTAATTTACCCAGGATATCCGCCTGTTCAGGGGAAATACCCTTTTGCTTTAAATATTCCGTCAGGGTTTGGTCAGGAATGGGTTTAAAGCGCAACTGTTGGCAACGCGATACGATCGTGGGCAGGAGGCTGAAAGTGTTGACCGCAATGAGGATCAGGATGGTGTCTGCCGGCGGTTCTTCAAGCAGTTTCAATAACGAGTTGCCCGCCTGGGGGTTCATGGCTTGAGCCTGATCGATGATAACGACCCGCTGCAAGGCTTCATAGGGTTTGGCGGCGAGCACATGCCCGAGATCTCGAATTGCGGAAATTTTGATCCGTGATTGTTCCGGCGTAACGACGATGACGTCAGGGTGGTGCCCTGCAGCAATTTTTTTACACGGCCTGCATTGCCCGCACGGTTCTAAGGGCTCGCTCTCAGCCGGCTTCAGGCCGTCAATGGCCTGGCAGTTGAGTGCCGTGGCAAACGCCAGCGCCGTCTTTTTCTTACCGATACCTTCGGTGCCCGTAAAAAGCAATGCATGCGGGATGTTGCCGCTTCGGATAAAACCGGTTAATCGGTGGACAGCCGTTTCCTGGTTGCTGATGGCTGAAAACCCGTTCGCAAAATTAATAGTCAACCCGCTCCTTCAGCTCTTTGCCCGATTTGAAAAAGGGTAGCTTTTTAGGCTGAATGGTAACTTTTTCTCCTGTTTTCGGGTTTCTGCCCACATAGCTCTCATACGTTTTTACATAAAAACTGCACAAACCTCTTACCTCCACACGCTCCCCCCGGCTCATGGCGTCCGCCATGTATTCAAAGAATATCTGCACTACCTTTGCGGCTTCTGATTTTGAAATATCGGCCTCGTCTTTCAGTGCGGAGATGAGTTCCAGTTTATTCATATGTCCTCCTTCTTGCGACAGGGTAACGTCCCTGCCTTTCCATGGCTGCTTAACCGGGCGCCAGGCTTTCATTTTATCCTTTCGCCCAGGCATCGAGGCCTTCCGGTCTGCGAAAGGACAGCTATTGCAGCGCCGGATTATGCCAGTTCCCTATTAATGAGTAATTGAAGAAAAGTCAAGCACATCGGCTATGCCCGCCGGTCTTGGGCAGACCCTGGATGGCAGGCCGGTTTTTCTTGAGTCAATCCCTGGAAACAGCGTTGATTCGAAGGGGCATAAGGCTAGTCCGGCAGGTAGGCCGCGATAGGCATTTGGCGCCTTTTATCAAAGCCGGATAAAAAAAGGGGTGGCAAGCGTTATGGTCTCAGCCTTGAATGAGTTTAGGCACCGGTTCGACATCCTCTTCATCCACCTCCACACCGGCCGTCTGGCCGAGTGTATCCACGTTGATGATGACCCTGCCGGTTCCGCGGTAACGGGCGAACGTACCCACCACCCCGGCAAAGGCGCCGTGGACGACCATGACCTGGTCGCCCCTGGCAAGCCGGTTCCCTGTTTTGATCGGTGCATCGGCCGCAACCAGAATTTTGAGGGACTCAATGGTTTCCGATGGTACGGGGACGGGACCGTCTTTGGTTCCCACCAGGCGTACTGCACCGATGGTTTTAACGATTTCAATATGTTCATTGGGAACAATGTCGCTTTTCACGAAAAGGTAGCCGGGAAATACCGGAATCCGGATCATTAATTTCCTGTCCCTGCGCCGGCTTTTTACCTGCATTTTGGGCAGAAAGACCTCAAAGGATTTTTTCAGTAACCCGTCATGTACGACATTTTCAAAACGGCTGCGGGTATGCAGAACATACCATCTTTTTTTCAATTGATTGTGGTCCATGTTGGTTTATTCCAGTATTTAAAAAAGATAGAAATCCTCAACATCGATGGTGTAGTGCCCCGGCATAGTGGCGACGCAGTCGCGTTTCATAAAATCGTGGAACACGACTTTATTCTTAAAACCCCGCGGCGATGTCGTCATGCTCTATACCGGTTCCAATCCCGCCGATGCCCTTGAGGTGTATTTCGAACGAGTACATGATTTCATCCACATCCTTGGTATAGCCCAGCTTGAGTGACCAGCACTGGGAAGCGTATAAGATTCCAAAGCTGGTTTCAAGATCATTTTCCGTATACAGGTCGCGCTCGTAGCGGGCAGTCAGAGAAAGGGGGCGGGTTACCCGCAAGGTGCCTTCGACGGCAATGGAATTGACGCCGTCTTCTTCGACAGGGTCGGTTTCCCTGGTGTATTGGTGTTCCAGGGCAAGGCTGTCACTGCGCCGGTCCGACAAACGGGCGGAAAGATTGTGGCTTTCCATTTGGTAGTCATAAACGGACCAATCCGCAGTGGAGGACAGCTTGAAATACTGCTCGGGGGTTATATCCAACCGGGTAAAGATCGGTGAAAAGGGCTCCTGGGTTTCCCCGTTTTTCCATTCCAGCGGATCGTTTTCACGGGCCTCGTTGATATCGTAGCTCTGACCGATGTCAAAGCGGGCGACCTGGTGGTACCGATGCGTTTGCCCGCCTTCCTGCTGCTCGATATCGCTGAAATCCGGAAGGCGCATAACAAACAGGTTTGTAAACGAATAGGTGATCTTGTTTTCGGCCTCGATCCTGTCGATGCTGTCGAATTCCGGGTAGGCGGTCTGGTCTTCATCGGGGACATAAAGGTAGGTGATGCGAGGGGTCACGGTATGCTTCAGCCGGTTTTGACCTATGTTGAATATTCTGTATACCTCCGAGGACATATCCGCGCCGATGTCGTACATTTCGCGATGCTGGAATTCACCTTTATCGGAATCCGCCGGGGGGGTGTCATAGGCTTGGACATTCCAGACGGTTTCACGCAGGCCCAGAGACGGTTCGAAGCTGAGATAAGGGCCAAGGTCCATGGGGAGGTACATCCTTGGATGCACGTCAAGACGATGGTCTTGGGTAACGCCGTTCGATGTCGTCGGAGCGGCCTCTCTGTAAAAATGGGTGTAACTAGAATCCAGGTCAAAAAGAAACGGCGTTTTCCCGACAGCCTGTTTCGATCCGGTAAACTGGATAAATGGCAGCCTTTGCGGCGTGGTGTCCTCCTGATCCTGGGTACGGGCTACAACATCGTCATACCACCTGACTTCGGCGTTGAGGTTGAACCGGGACCAGCTCCTGTTGACATTGAAGCGGTTTAGGCGGACATTGTCATTGTAATCGTCCAGGTCGCGGCCGAAACCATTGTTATAATAACTGCGTGTCTCTCTGAATCCCGTATGCCCGCGTTTGAAATCCGTCAGATAGTCCTGGTCACTGACGATGTCCATGTCCAGCAAGGCATTGAAATTTCCAGGCAGTTCCTGGTTGTTCTTGGTTCTGAACCAGTAGCGGTCGCTGTTTGTTCTCAGGATGTCATCCCCGCCGTCTTCTTCGTAGCCCCAATCCCTGCCCCCACTGTCGTCTCCGGTGGCGCTGTCGATGCGCCGGTCGTCGAGGTAATCGAACATGGTGGCGCCCTTTGAAAAGGGGCTCAGGGCATAACGGTATTCAGCGCCGAATTTGTGGCCGCGTTCCGTCATGGCGTGCCAGTATAGGGTGGCGTCCGAACTGTCGTTGATGGCCCAGAAAAACGGTTGACTGTATTCATATCCCTTGCGGTTCGAGTAGCCGGCCCGGGGTGTCAGCAGGCCAGTCTGCCGTTTGGTTTTTACGGGGAAACCGATCCATGGGGAATATAGAACCGGTATGTTTTTTATCCAGAAGGCGGCATGGTAGGCATACCCGTATCCCTCGATGGTGACATTGAGGTCGCGTCCGGTTATTTTCCAGTCTGGCTGGTCACCGTCACACGTGGTGACACTGGCTTTTTCTGCCTGGTAGGTGGCGTCGCCCGTTTTTCTGAGGTCGCTGCTCCAGATGTGGAAATTGTTTTGTTCAATGTAGAGTTTGCCGTTGGAAACCCGACCTTGCTCCTTGTCCAGATCGAAGCTGAGGCTGTCTGCTGATATTTTGTCGTCACCCGATGTAACCTTGATATTCCCGTTGGCTTCGACCTGCATGTTTTCATGGTCAAACCGAATGCGGTCGGCCGTGATTTTTTTATCGGCCTTGGTAATCTGCACATCACCTTCGGCAATATACACCTTGGCTTCGTCATCGTAACTCAGTTCATCCGCAACGATGTGCCAGGGTATGTCCGGATCGTTCAGTGTTTCTATCGGATCTTCTGCCCATGCCCAGGATGACGGCAGGGTCAGGAGGAGCGCAATCAAAAAGGCCCGTATGCCCATCATGATGACTGTGGTGGTTTGGATGTGAAGGCGGCAGTCATGCGAGCCTGCAACCCGACTTGGATTTGATTTGAAAGCGTTCGGGAGCATCAACGTCCCATCATTCAAAGAAAAAATATATCCAGAATTTTGAAAGGTAAAAACCTGTTGCCATCACCTAAAATATTCCATATAAGGCCAAAACAGCTTAAAAATCAAGTTTTTGTTCCTCTTGGACAGGCTATGGACATACTGTTGACAAACGACGACGGCATTCAGGCGAAAGGGTTGTGGGCCCTTTACGACAGATTTGCGCCGTCGCATCGGGTTACCGTGGTCGCTCCGGACCGCGAACGAAGCGCTATCGGGCATGCCATCACCCTGCACGCACCCATACGGGCGAATATGGTTTCCATGAATGGCGCCCAGAGGGCCTATGCCGTCGATGGAACGCCCGCGGACTGCATCAAGCTCGCCTTGGCCGAACTCGTGGACCAGGCTCCGGACCTGATTATTTCCGGTATCAACCCCGGAGCAAACGTCGGGGTCAACATCAATTATTCCGGCACCCTGGCAGCCGCAAGGGAAGCGGCGCTATACGGGATTCCGGCCCTGGCGGTTTCCATCCAGGGGAAATCACCTGCTTTTTACGATGATGCAGCAGCCTTTGTGGAAAAACTGACCCGCCAAATCAAAGGGCGTGGGCTGCCCAAGGGAACGCTGTTGAATATCAATGTTCCGGATCTCCCCAGGGAAAAGCTGAAAGGTATACGCCTCAGCCGGCAAGGCAGCGAGCATTTCAAAGAGGGACTGGAAAAACGTCTGGATCCCAGGCAGCGTCCCTATTACTGGTATGGCAGGTACGTCCAGGAACCGGTGGGGGATGCTGACGTGGATGCGGTCGCCCTGGCCCAGGATTATATATCCCTGACCCCCCTGCGTTGCGATGCAACGGACTATGATCATCTCGACGCCCTGAGAGCGTGGGATATCAGCCTCTGAACGGAAAGGAGCACCCGGCTGATCATGTTTATTTCTTTTGAAGGCATAGAAGGCAGCGGAAAATCGACTCAGATAAAACATGCAAAGGATTTTCTTGAAAAAAGGGGGGTTGCCTGCCGCCTGACCAGGGAGCCGGGGGGAACGGATATAGGCCGGCGCATACGGGCGATTCTGCTGGATCCCCGCAATGTGAATCTCGATCCTCTGGCAGAGCTGCTGCTCTATATGGCCGACCGAGCGCAACACCTGAAGCAGGTCGTGAAGGCCGCCCTGGACGATAAAAAAACGGTGCTCTGTGACCGCTATTTCGATGCCACCGTGGCATACCAAGGGTTTGCCAGAGGACTCGACATGGAAATGATCACCCTGCTTCACCTTCAAGCCTTTAACAACCTGAAGCCGGATTTGACCTTATTGCTGGACCTGGAACCGAAAAAAGGGCTTGCCAGGGCCTGGCGGCAGATAGATGATGGCGGACGGGAGGCTGCGGAGACACGTTTTGAAAAAGAGAAGATCGCTTTTCACAAAAAGGTACGTGAAGGCTACCTGAGTCTTGCACAACAGGAACCCGCGCGTTTTGTGGTGATCGATGCCGCCGGGGAAGAATCCGCGGTGTGGGATCAAATTCGGATGGCTTTGGCGGAAGCGTTTAAGGTGTAGGCTATATTGGTAAGGAGTAAGT
>JBDLJD010000014.1:0-43942 GCA_039714495.1 Thermodesulfobacteriota bacterium | reverse complement strand
TCTTTGCCTTTTTTCACTTCAACGCCAGGGGCATCGTCGTCGCCCCCCCCGGATGCAAAGGCGTTCAGTACAGGTCGGGTCGTCAGACCCACCGCCGAAACACCGGCCAATTTCAGAAAGCGTCTCCGGCTGTCTTCCATTATTCCGTCTCCTTCGGGTTATCGATGTGGCAATCCCAGCAGTATGGCCTGACCGAGGCATAATCATGGCACCGGTCACAGAATTCGGCTTTGTTGGTATGGCAGTCCAGACATGTGTTGGAAAGGCTCATATTAAACTCCTGCCCGCTGCTGTTCACAAATGTTCTTTCTGCATTTCTAACGACCGAATGCCGCCAGAGGTCCAGCAACTGCATGTGCTCGGACTTCATGTAATCCGTGGGCATGACGCATTTTCCGTGGTTCAGTTCTTTGGCCCTCTCGGTCAGTTCCAGCTCGGGGGCCGGTGCAGCCTTGCCCATGTTGAACCAGAAAGGAAACGCGACCACAGCTACAAAAATCACGACTCCGGCAATGATCAACTTCTTATCATTCATCTGCATCCTCCATTCCCGGCAGCGGCTCGCCACGCAGGTCTGTATCACGCCCCTTTTCACCCGGCAAAATCAGGGCATTGGCCACCATTTCGTGCACGCCGTACACCTCGACTTCCGGCACCCAGTAGGACATCAGGTCCGGCAGGGCGGCGCGGTCGATGGCACAGATCGTGGCCAGGGTATTGACGCCATTGCTATCATGAACGGCCTTGACGGCATTGGCCCTTGGCAGGCCGCCGGCCATCCGGAGCTCCATATCTTCACCGGCATTGAGGCCCGATCCGCTCCCGCAGCAGAAGGTCTGCTCGCGGATGGTGTTGACCGGCATCTCGTAGAATTTGTTGACAACATTTTGGATCACGTAGCGGGGTTCATCCAGCAGCCCCATCCCCCTGGAGGGGTTGCAGGAATCGTGGAAGGTGACGCTGAGATTATCGTTACGGCTCTTGTCCAGGTCGAGCTTCCCGTGTTTGATGAGATCGGCCGTGAATTCCGTGATGTGGACCATTTTAGTGGACTTGGCGTTTTCGAATTTGGTTCCGGTAATGGGGGAAACCGGCTCCTCCAGAAAATCCGCAGGGCCGTTCATGGTGTCCATGTACTGGTTGATCACACGCCACATGTGGCCGCACTCACCGCCGAGAATCCACTTGACGCCCAAGCGCTTGGCTTCGGCATACATCTTGGCATTCAAGCGCTTCATCATCTCGTGGGAGGTGAAAGAGCCGAAATTGCCGCCTTCCGAAGCATAGGTGCTCCAGGTGACGTCAAACCCGTACTTTTCCTTGAGAAAGTGGAAAAGCATCATGTAGCCCATGCAGGTATAGGTGCCCGGGTCGGCAAACACGTCTCCGGAGGGGGTGATGAACAGAATATCAGCCCCGACCTTGTTGTATTGGGGCTCCACCAGAACACCGGTAATCTCTTCGATGTCCTCCTGAAAAAACTCGAGCATGTCCTTGAAAGCGTGGGGCTGGATACCGAGGTGGTTGCCGGTGCGATAGCAGTTGGCCACCGGTGTGGCAATCCAGTCGATGTTCAAGCCCAACAGGTTCAACAGTTCCCGGCCCATCATGGTGATCTCGGCCGTGTCGATCCCGTAGGGACAGAAAACCGAGCAGCGCCGGCACTCGGAGCACTGGAACATGTAGTACCACCACTCCCTGAGCACATCCAGGGTCATGGGGCGGGCGCCGCCCAGTCGGCCCAGGATCTTGCCGGCTTTGGTAAAATCATTACGGTAGATGGAACGCAGGAGCTCCGCGCGCAGGACGGGCATGTTCTTGGGATCGCCGGTACCGATGAAAAAGTGGCATTTGTCGGCACAGGCGCCGCAGCGTACGCAGATGTCCATGAACACCTTGAAGGAGCGGAATTTTTCAAGCCTTTCCTTGAAGCCTTCGTGGATAATTTCCTGCCAGTTCTCCGGCAGCTGCCAGTCTTCATCGAAACAGCTCCATTTGCGGGCATTGGGCAGGCCTACGTACTCCAAGCTGTTGGGATTGCCCGCATAGCAGGCGATGCCTCTGCGGATCTCCACCGGGGTTTCCATCCAGTCCGTCGTGGGCGGACGGTTGTCTGTTTTGTATAGTTCCTCTGGTTTGGGAAGATCTGACATATATTACTCCTTTTCCTTATGTTTCTTCTGGAGGCGCTTCAACAGGTTGTTTCACCACCGGCAGGCCCGCGTCGATCATTTTTTCTCTGAATTCGTCCTCGTATTCTTCATAGGTGTGCACATGTACCGGATAGTTCCAGGGATTGATGTGGCGCGTCGCACGAGTATCGGCCGTCATGTTTCGCGTGGGGCTGAAAAAGATGCCCCCGACATGCATGAGCTTGCTGAAAGGAAAGTAGGCCAGCAGGATGCTTACGAAGAAAACATGCACATAGAAAATAGATGCCAAGCCTTCGGGAATGGTGGGATGGAACGTAACCAGTCCCATGGTGAGTTCCTTGGCGGCAACCACGTCTATCTTGGCCACATAGCGCATGAGAATGCCGGTGAAGGCGATGCCGAATATCAGAAAAAGCGGGAAAAAATCGGCTGCAAGGGAAATGTATCTCACATTGGTGATAAAAACCCTTCTCAAAAAAAGATAGACCACGGCTGCCAGCAGAACCAGGCCGGAGATGTAAACGCCCGGAAGGCCGAATTGACTGACATCATAAAGAATTTCTAATCTGAAGAAGGAGTCCACCATTTCGAGCATGCGTACCGGAAAAGGTACGGGCTCCAAAAAAAACCGCAGATGCCGCAGCAGAACTGTCAGGAAGGCATAGTGAAAGGCCAGGGCTCCCACCCAGAGAAAAATTTCCAGGTTGTAGGTGAGTTTCGGGCCGACCTTCATTTTGAGCCGCGTGTTGCGAAATAGGGAACGAAACAGAACGATTTCCAGGAACATGCGGACGACCACCGCCCCTTTGGAAAAAGGATTGTCGATGGCATTCGGCTTGATCCACGGCAAGGATTTCTGCTGCCCGCTCGTGGTGGTGATTCTGAACGGAACGGCGGAACGGCCCCAGTTCATGATGCGGGAAATGAATCCTATAATAAAGGTGAGCAGGGCGGCGTAGGGCAGGATGATGCCGAAAAGAACCTTGAAGGCCGTCCCCGTTCCAGCCAGAACATAGGAAACCAGAAACAGTACAATTACCGCTAGCAGGGAGTACATGTACTTGACATTCATATAACATTACCTCGCGTCTAAATATTAAACAAATTTGGGGTCCGGCTCATCCGCCGGAACCTCTTTTATTAATCCAGCCCGTGCAAACGCCTTGTAAATCGTGTTTCTTTCCGTGTTGGATTTCATGATGTAGATCTGTTCCCGGCAGGCCATGAACACATCGAACCCGATCAATGCCATCCCGTCGATCCTCGATTCCAGCTCCAGCAGCTCATCCAGCTTAAGTTTTTTCTGATTTTTTCCGAAGTGTTTTCGGACAATGGGCTTCAGTAGGTACACAAAACCGACGGCCTGGGAGGGTGTGAAATTCTGCACGGCCCGTACTCTGATGAGGGGATCGATGATGTCGGCGAGGGACTCGTCTTCCTGGAGATCCAGCAAAGCGTCGAAAAGCTTGATCAGGGCCTGCTTGGTGGTGCTGCCCACCGGATTGGCAAACGCATCTTTCTGGTTCTGATAGAATATTGCCGTATCAGGCGCATAGGTTTGAATAACCTGTTCAAACCAGGCATCGACGACAGCTTCCTTTTTTTTCTCTAACAGGGCAGTGAACTCCATCCCAGAGGATAACTCCTTGCCGCAATAGCGGTTAGCTTTATTTATCTGCTTGCCCATGCACTGAGCATGCTCAAGGGATGAGCTATATCAAGTTGGAAATTCATGTCAAGATAAAACAAAAGTTGGCCACACGGCAGATTCGGGCAATTCAGCTCTGTGATCTAAAATGAAACTGTTTCCGAAATGTCTATAAGAGAACTTTTGTTTTAAAAGCTATATTTAAATTCTAGAAATACGCGATCGCTGTCCCCGATATCCTCGAATTCGGGTTTATCCCCGGACTGGTACAGAACCAGGCCGCCGTTTACGATAAAATTATCGGTCAGGTCATATTCCAGGGCAATGCGTTCAAAAGAACCGGACAGGAAATCCACACCGTAGGCCGATGCCAGAAGGGTAAGGGTAAGGGTTTCATGCAGCCAGTCTTTGGTCAGTCTGGCCGCATACTGGGGCTCGTTCTGCTTCACGGATGTTGGGGAGTCTTCCAGCACCTCCTCATATTCGTGTATATGCCGGTTAAGGGCTTCGATGCCGATAGTCATCTGCCTGAACCCCGAGTACTCGATGCCGGCCAGGATATCGGTCCTGGAATAGGTTTCATCCGGGGTGGTGTAATATTTGAGCCCCTGAATATGGGCGGCTTCAGCCTTGATCAGCCAGTTGCCCAGGGCCAGATTCCAGGCCGCCCCGAACATTGTGAGGCGCGCATGCTTCAGGACCAGGTTGGGCTGGTAAACCGGCGGGGGGCCGGGAGACACGAGATCCATTGAATCCAGATAGAGATAGGGCACATCGTCATAGATATCGGCAAAATAAAAGGCAACATCCCACCCGCTGAAGATTCCGTTGAGGGCCAGGGCATATTCCATGTTTTCAATGCCGTCTTCCGGCACCTCTTCCTCTGGAAACGGTGCCTCCTGAGAATAATAGTCCCCCCCGTATACCGGCAGGTCGTTGAAGCGGATCTCGGGAATGGCCATGGCGCTGACATTCCAGTTGGACCAGTAATAATCCAACCGGGCCATGGTTACGGGCAGACGCAGGTCCCGGATGTCCGTCATGCCCACCTCTCTCAAATACAAGGGGTTGAGGACGTCACACACCCTGAGGTTATCCGATTTTCCCCAGATCACGATCTGCCGCCCCACCTTGATGTCCAGACTGGGCAGCAGACTTCCCTGGATGTACGTATCCTTCAGCTCCAGGTCTTTTACATGGGTCTCGATGACCTCATCGGTGTATTCGTCGTAGCCGCGGACGTCATAAATCAAGTCATAATACCCCCACAGAGACACCTTGGCCTGCCATGACTCTCCGAGCTTTGATTCCGCCTCCAAAAGCAGGTCGCCCCGCAAACTGGAAATACCGCGCCAGTCGGTTTCCGTCTGTTCCGGCGGATCCTTGGCATAGTTGTAAAAGGCCCGGATCTTTGCGCTGCCGCCAATGGAAAAGGTGGGATACCCGTCTTCGTCGGGTTCGGTGGCGCCTGAAGAGAAGGAGGCGCCCCCTGACGAAGGTTCGTCTTCAAACCCCTCGAGCACATCATCGAGGGCGTCTTTCTCCTGGCTGCCGGCATCATCATCAAACCCCTCCAGAACCTCCTCAAGGTTCGCATCCTCTGCAGCCAGGGAAAAATCAGGAGCGCAAACCAACAGGCCGACAATCATCAATATAAAAATATAATAAATTTTCATAGGTTATGTATAAACTGGCATTAAGTTGTCTCGAAATAGTGCTTCCTCAATGCCCTTAGTTTACTTGGGTAAAAATTTATTATAGGCCTTTTTCAAGCCTTCTAATGGTAAAGAGATCATCCGCCAGATCCTGGTTGAAGCGGACATTATTCCAGTAGAGTTCGGTCTTGTGGACCACCTTTTTTCCTTTTTTCTTGGTGATGTGCATTTCCGTGCCCACCCACACCCCGTCGATCTGTTCCAGGGTCCGGGTGTCCAGGTACTTCAGATATCCCCCGTTTTTCAACCAGTTAATGCCCCGGATGACAAAATAATTGTCCTGACGCACAAAAATCAGGGACTTGGTGTAACCGGTTTCCTTGATCACCTTCTTGTTCCTGGGAATTGATTCGATGAGCCATACCGGGTGGCCCTTGACCTCCATCTCTTTCTTCAGGGTAAAGTCGTAATCATCGAGATTGCGGGACGTCATGTCCGAATAGCTCAGGTCCGACCCCATGAAACTGCCGCTCTTGTCGCTGGAGGCGATTCTTTTGGTTTTTTTAAGGGCAGGCAAGTACAGCCACTGGTCGTCGTCCCGGTCCGGGTCGTCGTAATCATAGGTTAAAAAGCCCGTATCCCTGACATCGGCCGGTTCGCGGAAAAACATCAGCCGGAACGAATCTTCGCCCATGTCCTTGCTGAAAGACCGGATGCCGCGCTTGCGTTGATTGCCGTTCTTGTCGATCAGAATCATCTTCATGTCTGCCGTCTGGTGGTCGCCATCATCACGGGCATCCACCTTTTCCATGATGGCGCGCGCCTTTGGGTCATCGGCGCCTGCCAGAGAGGGCAGTATCAGTGTCAGGATCAGCAGCGTGAATATTGAACTTGTTAATGTTTTCATTATACACTCCCCTAGGCGGTTCTGCCGGAAATTCCAAATGCCGGGCGCCAACTTTAAAAAAACAAAATGATTTTCAATTCACTATGCCATTTTTCTTTTCTTGTGAACAATGCTTAAAAGGGCTGGTATCAGGAAAAAATCTGCAGCTAATGCGAATATAACAGCGCATCCGACGAGCAGTCCGAATCTTATATTCGCTACCAGAAAAGATGCCATGTAGATGAAAAAGCCGGCGCACAGCACCATGCTTGTGATGACAAGGGCCCTGCCGGTTGTAAAGAAGGTAATGCGTACAGCTTCTTCCACATCGTTTGTATGGTCATATGCTTTTCTGAAATGATGCAGAAAGTGAATGGTATCATCGACCACCAGCCCAAGAACGATACTGCCCACAAGAATCGTACTCATGTCGAGGGGGATCTTCAGTATTCCCATTATTCCGAAAATCAGGACAATGGGAACCACATTGGCGATCATACTCAATAAACCCACGCGGATCCGCGCGATCATTATCAGCATTAGCAGCGTAATGACGATCAAGGCGAATACATAACTTTTAGCCATGCTGGTTATAAAATGTTTGGTAATCTGAATAAACAGGCTGATATGCCCGGTCATGTTTACGGTTTCCGAGGCAAACTGCCGTTCGAGGTATTCGGAAAGTTTATCCACATAATCCTTATAGTGAATCGAATCCGTAAATGGGGCAAGAATGGAAAGACGCCCGATTTGATACATGCTGTCGCTGACGTCTTCCAGGTCATCACTACCGCTTGACTCAAAAAGAAGAAGTTCCTGGGCGATCAATTCACGATTTCCAGGCACGACATAAGCTTGAGAGTCATCTTCATTCAGCGCACGGTTGGTCTCCTTGAGGATATCTGCAATCGACCTGACTTGGCCCGCCCTGATATCATGAACGGAAATACCAAGTATGTCGACAGAGGCTTGATCCAAGCGTTGCACCAGATCCGGATCATATAAGCCGTTCTCGCTTCCAGAATCAACGGTCACTTCCAGCATGACCGAGCCACCATTGGTTTTATCGATCAGGTCGGATGCGATCCGAATCGGGCTGTCCTCGGGAAACCAGGTCATGGCATTATGGGAAAACCGTAGGAAAAGAGCGCAATAGAAAGCGGTAACAACGATAACCGTCGATACGGCAATGATCAGGCCCGGGCGTCGAGTGGTTGTTCGAGCGATAAGGCTGAATATCCGGTCGGACAAGGGCTGTTTTCCATCGGCAATCAGTTTCTTTGACTTTATCGGAAAAATGGAAATGAGGGCGGGAAGCAGGATGACCGTATATAAAAAAGCCATCATGACCCCTATCGAAGCGACATAGCCCAACTGCGCAATCGATTTGACATCTGCAAAGGCAAAGGACAGCAAACCCAGGGCTGTTGTCAGGCTGGTCATGAGAACCGGAAGGCCGGCGTAACCCACCGCTTCAACAATGGCGCTTTGCTTGTCGCTGTGTTCGCGAAAATGCTTATAGAAGATGGCCAGAATATGAACGCTGTCGCTGATTCCAACCACGATTAAAAAGGTGGGCAGGATCTGAATGACCGTTGTAAACGGGATTCCCATCATTGCCATGATGCCTATGGATGAAAGCAGGGACAGCATGACAATCAACAGGGAGAAAACCACCCCGGAAATTCTTCTGAAAAGAAGCGCTAAAAAGAGAATGATCATGATGAATGACAAGGGCATCATCATGCTTAAATCCTTCTCTATGCCCTTTGTGATTTCAGCCACAAATACCGGTGTCCCCGCGAAATGGAAATCAATGCCCAGGTTTTCATATTTCGCTGTCACCTTGCGGATGACCTCATAAATTTCGATATTCTGCTCATTACTCAAATATTTGTGACCGGTATCCCGGGTTTCGATGGTATCCCCGTCGAATTCCAGGATTGAATCCTCGCTACCGGGGTTCACAAGGGCCTCAGCTTTTATTATAATGGAGGCCAGGGATTTATCCTCGGATATGAAATAGCCCCTATAAAGCGGATAGTGATCGATAAGGCTGAGCAAGGCCTCATGTTCGGTGGCGTTTTGGGGCGCCGATTGCATCAGTTCTTCTACGAATAAGGTGTCTTCCTCACCCCGGACAATCCGTCCGTTCACCAGACTCGAAATGTCATGCAGGTAGGGCAGGCTGGATTCAAGCTCATGGTGGAGTTTCACCAGTGTATGCAAAAAGGGTATGGTCAGGCCGTTTTCAGGCTTCAGGCCAACGATAAAAATATCATCCTGGCCGAAGGTGTCCCTGAATTGATTGTATTCTATTAAGATCGGGTCATCATCATGAAAAAAACTCTCGTCCCGCATGTCGATGGTGATCTTCGGTATCTGGCTTATAAAACAAGCTGTTATCAGAATAACTGATATCAATGTCCGATATTTTCGTTTATAAACAAAGGCCGTCAGCGCCGAAAACCAGGCTTCAATAATTGCATGCAGATTTTTCAATAGGATGATTCCCTTGGGTCGGTCATGATTCCGACCAGGTATTGACCGGTCATTTTTTTTAGAATGTCGAGCGCCAATTTCGGGCTGATCCGGTCCTCTTTAAAAAACCCGATTAATACGCCAAAGTACATGGCAACAATGGACATTGCCGCGAATTGAGCGTCCGCATCGGGACGGATGGTGCCGGTGTGTTTGTCCTGCTCGATCATGCCGGATATAAAGGTGAGGTATTCATCCATCTGCTGGTTGAGATTGGGACTGTTCTCACCGGAGGTAAGCAGTGTAGAGCTCAGCAGGGCACGATATAGATCACGGTTTTTAGCATAAAAAACAAACATTTCCCCGGGTATAAAGGTCAGCCGTGTAGCCAGATCGGCCTTATCGGGTAACTTGACCATGGCCCGTTTGACCGTATGGTCGATATCTTCGAAAATAGTTGCTTCCAGGAGAGAGATTTTGTTTTTGAAATGTACAATAACCGATGCTGGGGAAACACCGGCTTTTTCGGCAATTGCCCGCATGGTGCACTGATCCACACTTTTTTTCCTGAGAAGACCTCGTGCCGCATCTAAAATGAGCCTGCGTGTTTCCGTTTTTGACGCCTGGCGACGATTCATGGGGCCTCGCTTTTATAAATTAAACTCGTTTATTAATTAAACGTGTTTAACAAAATAGTGCGGGCCCATCTATATGTCAAGCGCTTTTCGCGATTGTCATCAGGTGTTCCGATTGACGTTCGTTGAGTGCCGGCGGGGCCTATAACGCCCATCGGAAGGTTACGCCGACAATCACCATAATACGAAAGGAACGACGGATCGATACCCGGGTTCCGAATACCATCGTGATCTGAGGGTATGATAAACTAATGTGGATTGATACTAGACAGTGCCTGATCCAGATCACCGATCAGGTCGTCAACATCTTCGATACCCGCGGAATAGCGTATCAGGCTTTCCGGTATGCCCATGGCCGCGCGTTCCTCGGTTGTGCATTCCACGTGGCTGGTCATGGCCGGCGACCCGGCAATAGTTTCCACGGCTCCCAGGTTGGCTGCCCGGTGGGCATAGGTCGATAAGGGCAGCAATTTCTTGACCCGTTCCATGCCGCCTTTTAACTGGAAGCTCAACACCCCGCCAAAGCAAGTAGCGAAACACGCTGTTTATCCTGGTATCACCTTGCGGCCGCGATGGACCAGGACCATCAGCGCCGGCGCCAACAGATAATCGGCGGCCAGGGCCATGACAATGGTAAAAGCCGTCAATAATCCAAATGCGAACAGGTTGTTCATGCTGGCGAACACGAAAATAAAAAATCCCAGGGACAGAACGATGGTGGTCACCAGCATGGCCCGGCCGGTGGAGTGCAGGGTTTCATGGACCGCCTGCCGGGGGTCCCCGCTCTGTTCATAATAGCGGCGAAAGTTGTGCATGAAATGAATGGTGTCGTCGACCGCGAGCCCGATGGCGATACTGGCCACCATCATGGTGAAAAGGTCCAGTTTAAAGGGTGTGGCGCCGATGACCCCCAGTACCAGGATAATAGGCGCCAGGTTGGGAATCATGCTGAGCAGGCCGATGCGGAACTTACCGATCAGGATGACCATGAGCACGGTGATCACCGCCAGTGCAATGGCATAACTCTTGGCCATGCTGACAATGGCATGGTTAAGGGTTGTCGCCATCAGGCCCATCATACCGGTGAGGGTGATGTCGGCCTCGGGAAAATTTTCCTCGAAATAAAGGAGAACGCTCTCGATCAATCCATTGTATCTGACCGCGTCCTCAAAGGGCCCCTTGACTGTAAAGCGCACTTTGGAAAACTGGCTGTCCACGATGTCTTCCAGATCATCGGAACCGCTGTTTTCAAATAGCAGAAATTCCTGGGCCACCAAATCCCGTTCCTGCGGTATCGTGTAATATTCAGGACGGTTCTCGTTCAGCGCCTGGTTGATCTCCTTTAAGATTGTCGTGAGCGACCAGGCCTTGCCGATGAAGAGACCGTCCATTTCCAGTGAACCAACATGGGCGGACGCCTTTTCAAGGCGGTTCAGCACCTCCGGATCATAAAAACCGTTCTCCTCTCCAAGGTCGATGAGGACTTCAAGATTGATGGTGCCGCGCAGCGCGTGGTCGATTTTTTCAGTGGATTGGCGGATTTCGTTGTTTTCGGGAAACCACTTGAGAACGTCGTGGGAAAAGTGGTTCTGCAGGGCAGCCGCCAGGGACAGCCCCATGATCAGGAAACTGACCACAAGTATGGGAACCGGATATTGGGTGGAAAAATGACTGACCCGGTCGAGAAATCTGCCCATCAGGGTACGCCGGTTCTGATCGCGGTTCGATTTTTTTATTTTAATGGGCAGCAATGCAATCACAGCCGGCAGCAGCACCAGGGTGTTGACAAAGGTCAATAATACCCCGATGCCGGCAAACAGGCCCAGATCGGCCACCGGTGCAACCTCCGACGTAGAAAAGGACATGAGGCCGCAGGCCGTGGTCACATTGGTCATCACCACAGCCAGACCGGAATGCCCCAGGGCATAAGCAATGGCCTCTTCCTTATCTTGGCTTTGCTGCAGCCGCCGATAAAAGATGGCCAGAATGTGCACCGAGGTCCCCACACCCACGGCCAGCAAAAATGAGGGCAGAATCTGGGTGGGAACCTTGATGGCGGTTCCGGTCAGCGCCATGATGCCGAGTGTGGCCAGAAGCGACAGGATAACGGTCAAAAGCGGCAGGACCACCCCGGAAACCCGGCGAAACATGATAAACAGCAATATGGAAACCGCACCTAAGGACAGCACCATAAACTTTCGCATATCAGCCATCATGCTTTTCTTGAGAAAACCGGTAACCACCGGAGAGCCTGCCAGGAAAATTTTGAAATCGGGCGCCTGGTATTTATCCACCACCTGGTGGACCGCCCGCACGACCTCGCTGTTTTCCTTGTCCGTCAGATAGTTGGCTCCTGCTGCAGTTGGGTCGTCCACGCCTTCTTCTTCAAAACCTTCGAGCACATCCACACCCTGTCCGATGCTGGAGTGGCTGTTGGTTTTGATGGATATGGCGGTGAAGGTCCCATCCTCGGACACTAGCAGGTTTCTGTAAAGCGGATTCTTGAGTACCCTTTTTTTCAAGGCTGTCATCTCGTCCTGGTTTTGAGGCCAGTGCTCCAAAAGGTCTTCCACAATGAGTTCGTCGGCCTCGCCCCGGGTGTTGCGCACGTTGATGAGGCTGGTCATATCGTCGATATACGGAACGGTTTCCTCCAGGTCCTCATGGAGTTGTTTGAGCTTTTTCAAGAAGGCCTGGCTGAAAATGTTCGGGGATTGAATGGCGACGATCACTATCTCATCCCGACCAAATTGATCACGAAAATCATTATAGGCTATCAGTGCCGGGTCTTTGGTGTGCAGGAACCCTTCGGTTGAGGTGTCGATGGTAATCCTGGGTATCTGGGAAACCAGGGCGCCGGTCAGGATGAGCATGATGAGAATGGTTTTGATGCGGTGATGAAAGACAGCTTGGGCATACCGTTCAAACCAGGCTTCGATCTTATTTCTGAAATTGTTCATTGGAATTCCCTACAGGCAATTATCTATATTTCTTAGTTATTTCAGTCATACTCAAAGCTTAAGTCGAAGTCGCGGCCTTTGAATGTGCATTTTAGTGACGCAGTCGCGTTATATAAAATTGTGGAACACAATTTTATCTTCGGACAGCATCCATGATAAGGTCTTCGATTTCAACGGCTACCTCATTCTCAAGTCCGTTGCCTAGGTTTTCAAAAGCAGCCACATGCCCGGCCAGTTTGGACCTGATCGGGGAACTCATCTTGACAAATACCATCGTACCGATGGCCATCAGATGCACGGTCACGGGTGTTGTCTGTTTAAAAATGCCGGTCTTTACGCCGTCATCCAGAATTTCCGTTATCAGTCCGATAATGCGTGCAAAATCTTGGGCCAAAGTCTCCGGGAAATCTTTGGCGCCCGAGGCCTGTTCCCGCAGCATGATGGCAGCCAGGTCGGCATTGCGGTCAATCAGGCCGGCCAGTGTCCTGATGAACGTTCTCAGTCTTTCCTCGGCCGGGGAAGCCGGATCGTCGTTCTGGACGAGATTTTCCGCAATACCGCTGAAAATCTCGTTCAATATACGCTCGTAAAGGGTGCGCTTGTCACCGATATGGTAATAGATGGTCGCCTTGTTGACCTTCGCCAGCCTTGCGATCTCGTCCATGCGCGCGCCGTCAAAGCCTTTTTTCGCAAAGGTTTCTTGGGCCGCATTGAAGATGCGTTGTATGGTCTTGTCACGCTTCTTTTTCGGTAACGATGAACCCATCCCGCCTCCCGGGTTTGTACAAACATATTTAACCAACTGGTTAGTTTAACTGTTTGGTTGAACTTTTTTATCTGGATTGTCAACAACTTTTTGCTATCGGCCTAAAGCAACGAGCAATCCGAAGCAGGGATAAATCCCTGCGCTACATTGTAATTCGAGGAATGGGCATGTAGGCCAGGGCTTCAGCCCTGCATCGTTCAGCAGGTCAAGCCCTGATCAAAAGTTGTCACAATACGTATAAGGTGCCAGGTATTAGGTGTCAGGTTGCCCCCAGCTATCAGCAAGATGTTCATAAATTATCAGACACGGATTTCACGGATTACATGGATAAAAAAGTATTAAATCTGTTCAACCCGTGTCGAATATTCTTTTAGCTTTCTTTCCTCCGTCTTTCGTTCGGCAAAACTCCCTACTGCTTACTCCATACCCCTACTGTCTTCGGTCCTGATTTCTGTCTTCTCGTTTCTGACTTCTGGGTCGTTGGCGTTCTGCCTAATGTAAGCACTAAGCAATGCGACCGGTTAACAGGGTAAGACTGAGACCGCCATGGGTGATCTTGCGCTGCTTGAGTCCGGCAGGATAGTTTGTGGCCAAGCCCCGCTCCGGCAGAAAAATCCCCACCCGCCACTTTCGATAATCCCTTTTCAGCTTGGCGCCAATTTCAATGTACAGTTTACGAGCCTGGGAGCTGGAACCCAGGCGTATGCCGTAAGGAGGATTAAGGGCCACTATTCCGGGCTTGGGACTGAATTGGCCGGGTTCGAAATCGAAAAAATCTCTCTCTGTAACGGAAACAGCCCGGGCCAGATCATACTGCCGGATCACGGATGTCAGGGAAGCACATGCCTTGGGATCCTTATCTGAAGCAAAAATAGTGGGAGCGGTCATCAAGGAAATTGCAAGGGAGCGCTCCTTTTTCAGGTGCCCCCACTGCGGCGCTTTAAAGGCCGGCCAGTTCATGAAAGCAAAATCGCGGCGCCATCCCGGGGGGGTGTGGCTTGAAATAAGGGCGGCTTCCAAAGAAAATGTCCCTGCGCCGCACATGGGGTCCACCAGCGGCTCCCTGCCGGTATAACCTGCCCACAACAGGGCTGCCGCTGCCAGGTTTTCGCGCAAAGGCGCTTTACCGACTTGCGCCTTCAGCCCCCTTTTGTAAAGGGGCGCGCCGCTGCTGTCCAATGAAATCACGAAACTGTCATCGACGACGCGTACAAACAAATGTTGAACCACCACGGAAGGGTCCCGGGATGCCCCGCCCAGACGTTCATGAATGGCATGCATGATGCGGTCGGCAATGGCCGAGGTGTGATACAACCGGGAGTGAATGGTTTTTACGCTGACGTTGACTTCTGTTGTAGGGAAGATGTGGAGTTCCCAGGGAACCGTGGCTAGATTTTTTTCCAATTGCCTGAAATTACTTGCTTTGAACCGGGAAATCCGCATGAGGATACGGGTCGGTGTCCGCAGGTCCAGGTTGGTGCGGTACATGTCCACAAGCCGCCCCTTAAAGGCCACGCCCCCGGGAATGATTTCCGCATGACCTATGGTCCCCGGAATGGCCGACAGCTCCCTGTAACAGCTGTTTTCCAGCCCCGGTGAAGTCACCGCAAAAAACGACTGGACCGGGCCGATCACATGCCGTTTGATCCTTTTCTTCAATCCATTATATAGCATTCGTTATCAGAAGACGGATGATGATAATACCACAATTGTATCGGAAAATTCCAATGACACTATTTTGATATAGCGGCACAGCCGCGCCACATAAAAGCGTATGTTATTATTGCTCCTTGATAAACCCTCCAAAGCGTATTACAAGCTCGGAAAAATGTTTACAAGGAAGAAGTGTGCGCTTTTATTATGGTTGATGTACTGTTTAAAAATTCATCCTATGTGGCCACCGATCTAAAGGACACCCTTTACGAGATCATGGATGGCGCCGGGGGGGAGCGTCTCCAACCGGGGGGCCGCGTATTGATCAAGCCCAATTTTCTGATACCGGCCGCGCCGGAAAGGGCCATCACCACCCACCCGCTGGTGGTCAAGGCGGTGGTGGAATACGTCCTCGATAAAGGTGCAAAACCGGTGGTGGCCGACAGCCCGGGAATGGGGTCCTTTGAAAAAATCTTGAGCAAAGGGGGGTACCTGGATGCAACGGGCGGCCTGGATGTGGTCTTCAGACCTTTTCGCGAATCCGTAAGTGTTGATATCGGCGAGCCCTTTGGCGTCATCAGCCTGGCCCGGGAAGCCATCCAGTCCGACCTTGTCATCAACCTGGCCAAACTGAAAACCCATGCCCAGATGCTGTTGACCATGGGCGTTAAAAACATGTTCGGTTGTGTCATCGGGCTGAAAAAGCCGGAGTGGCACCTCAAAGCCGGCCTGGACAGGGCCATTTTCGCGCGGCTGCTCGTACAGATTTGCCGTGCTGTAAGCCCCGCCATCACCATTGTGGACGGCATCGCAGCCCTGGAGGGCCAGGGGCCGGGCAAAAGCGGAACCCCCAGACAACTGGGGCTGATTGCCGGAAGCAGAAACGCCTATGCGCTGGATATGACCCTCTGCAAGGTACTGGGACTGGACCCTGACATGCTCCATACCCACAGGGCAGCCCGGGAACTGGGATTGCTGCCGGGCCATATCAACTTGAAAGGCCGCTTTCACGTGTTGGAAGATTTTGTTTTTCCGGATATAGGCCCCATGACCATGGGGCCGAAAATGCTGCATGGTTTCATGCGCAGAAATATCCTCCAGAAACCCGTGGTGGACAACAAGGCATGCAAACTGTGCGGCGAGTGCTGGAAATACTGCCCGGTCAAAGCCATCACCCACAGCATTAAAGGGATCCGCTTCAACTACGACACCTGCATCCGGTGCTATTGCTGCCTGGAAATCTGCCCCCACGGCGTGATTCACATGCAGGAGCCCCTTTTGGGCAAGCTGATCCGCCCGTACCTTGAGCCCGCAGAACTCCAGAGCCACTGAGGACAGAGCCACAAAAGTCGGAAGACGGAGTGTCAGAGCCTCAGAGGCCGGAACCACAGAAGACGGATGGCAAAGGGCGTGTAGGGGCAGGCCTTGTGTCTGCCCGCTATAGGCGTATAGCCGCCTTGTACCTTATACCGTTTACCTTATACCCGTTTAAATCATGTAGATCCTGTTAATCCTGTCAGATAATTACTACCCGAAACCTGACACCCCCCCAGTACACCATTACTCCAACATTCCAGTGCATTTATTTGTGGCCCCAAGATCTTTCATCACGAAATCACGAAAGAAGGAAAACACGAAACAGGTAAGGCCGGACCGAAGGCAACCTTGTAGTGCCCCTCTATTCAAATTTTCATTTTACATCGGGAACGATTATTTATATGGATTGTTTTCACATTCGATAGGTTGCAGAATAAAAAAGATTAAGTACCTTTTCTAATATCATGGAGGGCTGTTATGCCGATAGACACCATTGACAATGCCATTACCCCCGGAAGCCTTTACGGGATCAGCGAAGAACCCATGTACTCGGGGGTGCTGAGTTTCATGCGCCGCAAGTACACCAAAGACCTGAGCCAGGCCGACGTGGCTGTCAGCGGTATCCCTCTGGACCTGATGGTCACCAACCGGCCAGGAACCCGATTCGGACCGGCTGCCATCCGCCAGGCCTCCGCCTCTCTGGCCTGGGCGGCCCCCTGGCCCTGGACGTTCGATCCGTTCGAGCGCCTGGCGGTTATCGATTACGGCGACTGCATATTTGATGCGGGCATGCCGGAAACCATCACCGAGGCCATTGCCGACCATGCCCGCAAGATTGTGGCTGAAGATGTCTTCATGCTGACCCTGGGCGGGGATCACTATATGACCTATCCCCTGCTCAAGGCCCATGCAGAGAAATTCGGTACCTTGTCCCTGGTGCATTTCGACGCGCATTCCGACACCTGGGAAGAGGAAGAAAAACGGGTGGACCACGGCACCATGTTCTTCCATGCTCTCAGGGAAGGGCTGGTGGATCCGGCAACATCGATCCAGATCGGGATTCGCACCACGAACGAAAGCACGCACGGGGTCAAGATTATCCATGCCCCTGAGGCCATGAACACGAGTGCCGCGGAAACAGCGCAGGCCATCAAAGAGCGGGTTGGCGACAACCCGGTGTACCTGACGTTTGATATCGACTGTCTGGATCCGGCCTATGCACCTGGAACCGGTACGCCGGTTCCAGGCGGATTGACCTCTTTAAGGGCCCTTGAAATTCTGCGTAATTTGACTGGCCTCAACTATGTGGGGATGGACCTGGTGGAAGTCAGCCCGGCGTACGACGCGGCTGACATCACCTCCCTGGCCGGGGCCGCCATCGCAGCGGAGATGCTGTGCGTTCTGGCAGCAGATAGAGGACAGAAGGCCAGTAAGGAGTAGGGAGAAAACAGGGCTGAAGCTCTGGCCTACATGCCCATTCTTCGAATCGCAATGTAGCGCAGGGATTTATCCCTGCTGGGGCTGGATGCATTATACCAATTGCTCCCATGATCGAACATGCTACAACTGAAAGGAAAACCCTTGGACAACTTCACCATCATTCAACAGGGCGATGCCAGCGGCAACGGCATGGTGGCTAAAATTTGCCTGCCGTCCGGCCTGGAGATCTTTACACTGCCCACGAAAAATTTTTATGGCGGGCACTGGGACCTGGGCCCCACCTGGAATTATGCCGTCATGGCGGACCGGCCTTTTCTGGTGGATGCAGGACGGTTCGGCCAGGGGCGTCATCTGGTGGAAATGATGGCAACGGCCGGTATCAAACCCGGCGACCTCGAGTTTGTGCTGATCAGTCACAGCCACGAAGACCACGACGGCGGCCTAGCCGAGCTGGTGACGCTCACGGACTGCAAAGTGAAAGCCCACACGGTCTATGACCTTTTGATCCGGCAATATCCAGGGATGGCCCCCAAAGGGTACAGGCAGCAGTTTCCAGCCAAGTGCTGGCACTGCGCCATGCCGGCCTCCTTTTTCGAGGAGAACTGCCTCGGCTATCACAGGGTACTGCAGAACCTCGACGTGGAGTGCATTGGCGACGGGACGCAAGAGATCGATCCCGGCATCTCCTCTTGCCACCTTCCAGGTCACAGCCCTGACTCCCTGGCGGTGGTTTTGGGCAGCGAGGCATTGCTTGTGGGAGATGTGGTCCTGCCGGATATTACCCCCTCGCCGACCCGCCTGGAGCAATACGAAGAAGTCGCCGGAATCTTAGCCCCCCTTTATCCCGAAGCCGGGTCGCTATTCGGCCTGAATTGCCATATCAATTCACTCAGGGAACTGAAACAGATAGCTGATCGTACGCCCGACATCCTGGTGCTCCCGGCGCACCGCCTTTACTATCGCGACCAGTGGCACGGCATTCAACTCTCTGAAAGGCTGCGCCAGCTTGTGGAGCACCACATCCAGCGCTGCGGCGCAATTCTGGATATCCTGTCCACCGGGAAAAAGGAGGTGGATGAAATCGTTCGGCTTCACTTCAAGGAATCTTTGCTCAAGGGCCCGGGCATGCATATGGCTGCCAACGAAATCGTCAGTCACGCCGAGCTGATGCTGGCCTGCGGTGACCTGGAGGAAGTTGAAAAGCATTGCTATGCTGCAACCGGAAGCCGGCAATTTGAGCAATTCATTGAGAATCCGCCGTCATTTTAGAGCATCAACAACGAAAACATGAAAATGTATTGCAGTTTGTGCCGGCAGAATAATACTTTCCGGTCTCACGCTGTGTGTCTTTCGATAAAGGCCACGACCTGCCGGGCATACTCTTCCGGGTAGTGCTCGAAGATGTTGTGCCCGCATTTCGGGAAAACCGCCAGTTCACCGTTCTTCAGATGACGGTAAAACGCCACCCCCTGCTCCACCTCGAAAAAGTGCCCCCTATCGGCATACATCACCAAAGACGGGCAGGTGACCGCCTCGATGGCCGCACGCAGGTCGAACATACCCCTGCCGTAGCATCCGCCATACCGGCTGCAGAGGTTGAAAAATGATGCGGCCCTTTCCGGACCATGCCAGTAGACGTATTTATCCTGAATTTCCGTGGGCATCAGATCAAAGGAAGCTGGAAATTTCTGACGGTTGAAATCCTCGAGCAGAATGGTGCTGAAGCAGTAAGTACTGGCAGTCGCCAGGGTCTCGACCTGCTCTGGAAAGCGAACGGCATAGTCCACCCCCACAACACCGCCTTCGCACTGCCCCACGATGTGAAAGCTTTCCACCCTGAGAGCCTCCAGCAATGACGCCATGGTCGCCACACTCTCGGCCCGGAAACCGTCCCCCGTGTAATAGGCCTCGAAATCCTCGCCTTCACCGGATTGGCCGTATCCCCTGCGGTCGAACATCAGGACACGAAATCCCGCTTTCACCAGACGGGGGCAAATTCCCTCCCACATTTTGGTACACGAAAAGCCGTTGTGCAAAAGGACGATGGTTTCCCCCGTCCCGTGAATTTCATAATAAATATTCATGCCTTTTACGTGTATGTGCGGCATTTATCCTCCTTTAATCAAAATAGCGAGCGCATTCCCTGTAACTTTCTATCGGAACAGAAAACCTCTGTCTTTCGAATGGTAGCGGCGAAGCCGCGTTTAATAAAATCGTGGAACACAGTTTTATAGATCATATCAGATGTTGCTATCAAAGTGGGTGAATGATATTAGATCGCTCACTTCACGCTGACCTTAATAAGGATCAATCCTATGCGCATCATTGCTCTTATCGCCAGCATTGGCGTTGCCGCCCAGGCCATCATCACCCTGATTTCCGGGTCCGGCTACTGCCCCTCCCAGGGGTGTAAAGTGGTGGAGAGCCTGACCCTTATCCCGCCCCTGTGGGTAAATATTCTGGGTGTCATCTTTTTCCAGGCCATATTCTGGTCTCTGACATTTCTGAAGGAAAAAACCTTTTTCAGAATCGACCCCACAGGGCTCCTGCTGCTGGGCGGCCTTATTTTCGATGCATCGCTTTTAGCATATCAGGTTTTCGTGGTACAGACCTTTTGCGCTTATTGCCTGGTTGTATTCGCCTGTGTTCTGGCCCTCAATATCCTTTACGGCATTCGTCAAATTGTTTGGGGCCTGACCGTCCTGGCGGCAATTCTGTTTTCATTCTCCATTTTGAGCTTTACGCCTGATAATGACCACCCCGACGGTTTTTCATTGAAGGCTGCAGCCTGGGGTGTCCGTTCCTGTTCCGCCCCCACCAAGGAGGTCTATCTGATTTTTTCGTCCACCTGCCCCCACTGCCAAAAGGTCATTCAAAGCCTGAATGAATGTAACTCCTGTGATCTGTATCTCAACCCCATTGATGACATCACTGCCCTGAACCTCGAAGGCATAGAACGCATTGACACCTTTTCTCCGCAGGACAACCGCCACATGCTCGAACTCCTGGAGATCAACACCATCCCGGTTCTGGTGTCCAAAAGTCCTGACAGCTATGACATCATCAGGGGTGAGAAAAACATTCTGAACTATATCCGCAGCGCCTGTTTTACGGATGAAGATGTTCTCTACCTGGACAACCCTATCAGCACCGGGGATGAGAGCATTACCGTACTCAGCGGAGAATCCGGGGAATGCTCCGTGACCATCGACTGCCCTGATGAGAATAATTAGACAGCATCCTTCAATTTGATTTTTTATTCAATTCGGTTTAGGATATTTTTTCCATCAATTATTATTCTGTCTGACAGAGAAATATCACAAGGAGGGGAACTATGGCAGGTATCAATAAAGCGATCATCGTAGGCCGTTTGGGAAGGGACCCGGAGGTGCGCTACACTCCGGACGGCACGGCAGTTGCCAATTTCAGTGTCGCCACATCCGAAGAGTGGAAAGATAAAACCACGGGTGAAAAGCGGGAAAGGACCGAATGGCACCGTGTCGTTGCCTTCAGGCGGCTGGGCGAAATCTGCGGCGAATACCTCTCCAAAGGGCGCCAGGTATATGTCGAAGGGCGCATTCAGACCCGCGACTGGGAAGACAAGGACGGCATCAAGCGCTACACCACCGAAATCGTGGCCGACAAAATGCAGATGCTCGGCTCACGGGATGACTTCGGCGGCTCGCGAGGCGGTGCCGCGCCTGGCGGAGTTCGGCCCCAGGATTCGGCGCCCGGCCCCGGCTACTCGGAAATGGGGGATGACGATATCCCCTTTTAACCTGTAGTGTGCACGTTTTGTAAAGATTGAAGGGGTTTTTTTGGCCGGGGAGAGCTTTCCGGAAATTTGTCTGAACCAGCCCAAAACATCACGGCCGGAATCTAATTCACCCAGCATTTCATGTGTCAAGTAGAATAAATTCACCAGATCCTTAATTGCATTGATTTGCTATTAATCAGCGACCGCCGGCAGAGCCGGAGGTATGAGGAGGGCCCCTCGAAGGGGCCTGATCTGCCGTCGTCGCTGATTTGGAAACGGTAATGCCGTCGTTAATGATTTTTTAGTTCAACGGTCCACGCGGTAATTTGGAACGACCCTATATATTACTGTTAAAAATCCATAGTCAGTCGGCCGATGCAACCTGAGCGTTTGGCTTTTAGGTTCCAACCCATTTTCTGGAAGCGGGCCAACCGCAGACCCGAAACAGCTTCACTGGTTTCCCATCCACTGAAAAAGGTCTTTAGCGTCTGATTCTTTTAAATGCCGGACCAGCGTCATTAGAAACAGACCCTAGTATAAAAATGCTATCCCCACCCGCCAGGCCTCGCTCCTCTTATAATAATCAGTCATAACCTCACCGTAACCATTGAAATACTGAATATAGAGGGAGGGTTGAAAAACAGCGTTTTCCATTTTGAATATGAAACCGGTCCGAAATTGTCCATGATCGAACGGGACGCCGTTATCGCCGGACCAGATGTAAAACTCGAGGTCGATGTTAATTCTGTCGGTGGGCAGAATGTTCAGAAAATAGAACGCCGTGTCCCACCAACCCAGGTAATCGCCAATGTCCTCGTTGAAGACGCCGGTGTTCAGTTCGCCATAGAGGTGCGTTTCCCAAACCAGGGATATATTCTTGATCTCGAACAGGGTGTTGACGCGCGCAAACAACTGATCCCACGACCGGCTCTCCTCTCCACCCTGACCATTGGACTCATGCCAGTACCCGGCGTCCAGGGAAACCAGGAATTCGGGTTCAGGGGTGAAGCGGTAAAATAGTTCGGGCTTGAAATTGATGTCACGGTAGGGGCTGGAATCCTCATAAATATCCCACTTAATGACACTGGTAAACGCAAAGTAAGTGTTCCAATCCCTGCCCAGGCGGTATTTGAAACTGATCTGCATCAGGGCGTCGTCTTTCCCTAAAGCACCGTAGTTCAAATGGTGGGGGGTGAATGTGCTTTTTTCATCCGTACCGAAAGTCTCCTCCACCGTCTCCCGGTTTTCCTGCAGTCGTTTTTCAGCCGCCGCCTCCTTGATCTCCCGCAACCATTCCTGGTATTCCGTGTCATCTATACCGGTGTCCGCTAATACCCAACCCGGCGCCAAGACGATACTGAAAAAAATTGCTGTTAGGATGCAGGCTACATTCGATAGAATCAACATTCGCTTCATTTGATCTATTCCGTTTCCGCTTCACGTCTCTACACTCAGAACTGCTCGCTCGAGCCAACGCCTCTGTGAATCATCAATATCTATTCTTTGCCGTGTTGTTTGTGCACCTTTCGGGTCTAATCAGCGGCAATCTGTTGAGCAATCTCCCGGCTGAGGTCGGCCAGCATTAGGCTCAAGGCTGCCACCAGGTCCGAGTAGCTATCCCCCTCCACCGGGCGGGTGATCCGGAAGCGTTCAGGATGCTCGCCTGCGTGTTCATCGCCGGTTCCAAGGTACCAGCGGCAATCCAGCACAGCCTCTTTGCCCGGCCACCCGTCAAACCGGAGAATTTGTATTGAAAGATGAAAATCACTATCCGTTTGTTTATGCCGGTTGGTGATCACGACCCCTTCCGTACCCAGCTGTTTGGACAGGTTTTCCGCCAGAATCGCGGTAACGTGAGCCCCGAGGGATTCGGCCCAGCGATTGAATTCGTCCACCTGCACCTGGTGCCCGTTCTGGCGGGTGACAATCTGAGGCCGGTTCAGGTGTTCGGGTAATTCTACCGGGGCAAGGGCAATAGAAACGCCTTTTTTTCCTGCCGCCGCAGGCCCGGAACCTGTATCAGCCATGGGGTCCATCAGATAGAATTGTGTGGGTGCGGTGGTTCCGCAGGATGCCACCAGCAGAAACACCACACCTGTTAAAAAAATACCGCGCAGTCGCAAAATGCCTGCCTTCATGTCATTTTCCTCCTTTGCCCCGCAGCAGAGATTCCGGGTGACGCTCCAGGTACTCTGCCACTGCTCGGATGGAGCGGGCTGCCATGGCAATTTCTTCCAGAGCTGTATTCAAGGTGTAGATCGTCTCCGAGTCTTCCCCAGCCAGGGTGTCGATGGCCTGCATCGTGGTGTTGGCCTGTTCCAGCGCCTGGGTGGCTGCATCCATCGCCTGCTGGATATCGGCCACCAGTTCCGCCGCCGGGCCCTGGGTGAGCGATAAAACTTCTTCAGCCTGGTTGAAGGCGCCGGTGGCGGCGTCAGTGGTGTCGATCAATCCCTGGGCAACCGGGTCGACCTGTTGGTTGAGATTGCGCACCAGACGATTGGTGTTGCGGATAACGATTTTCAAATCACCAGCAAGCGATACCAGCTGTTTGTCCAGGTTGATCATGGTCTGGTCTAAAGTGGCGGTAGCCGCCTCGACTGAGGTCAGGATCGCAGCGATATGCGGGGAATTCACCAGTTGGTCGATGCCGGCGGTCATGTCCTCCAGGTTCTGGGCTATTTGCTGCAGGGGAAGGTTTTCAAATGTCCGGGCCAGTTCTTCCATGTCGGAGGGGATGGTCGGTATTTCGGTGAGTTCGATGTCGCTGCCCAGGGTTTCCGCAGCGTACAGTGTGCCTTTCGTTTCCGGAAAAAAATCGAGCTTGACGTACAACATCCCGGTGATGACGCTTTGGGGAGCCAGCTGGGCCCGTAAACCCCGGTTAACGAGGTCAATCATGATTTCATCCTGTGTGGCTTTTGTGATGCCTTCATAGTATTCACTGTTGATGACTTTCGAATTGCCTCGGGTCATTTGAAAGATAACAGCGATACGCATGGCCATTTCCCTGGCATCGAACTCCATTGATATTTTTGTCACCTCACCTACCTTTACCCCCTTCCAAAGGACGGGAGCGCCCACACTCAGCCCTTTCACACTGCCGGAAAAATAGGCCACATAGTGATATTTTTTTGTAAAAAACTTTCCTCCGCCAAAAATGACGACACCGGCCATTGCCAGTATGACGGCGCCGATAACAAAAAGGCCGATGGCTGTAGTATTTGCTTTTTTGCTCATGGGAAATCCTTACGCAAAATTAATGTTAACCACAAAGACACAAAGGGCACAAAGATTGCTCGATGCGATACGTCTGAAAAGGTTTTTTTTATCAGTGAATCTCGAGTCGGCGAAATCACGAAACCCACAATACCATTTTCGTGTTTTATGAATTTCGTGTTTTCGTGATTATTATTTTCCAATTGTCCATAACGGCAACGCTATGCATACATAATGATTTTTCAGCTACTGCCATTAAAAATCTATTCGGTTTCTTCTCCCCGGGTCAAAAAACTCCTCACCGTGGGGTGTTCGCACTCCGCCAGCAGCGTATTGGGGTTGCCTGCGGCAATCATGGTCCGCGTTTCCGGGTCCAGAAAAACGGAGTTGTTGCCGATGCTGAAGATACTGGCAAGTTCATGCGTGACAATAACCACGGTCGCACCGAGACTGTCCCTGAGTTCGATAATCAGATCATCCAGCCGGCGGGCACTCACCGGGTCCAGGCCGGCGGACGGTTCGTCAAAAAAGAGAATCTCCGGGTCGAGGGCCATGGCCCTGGCCAGCCCCGCTCGCTTCTGCATGCCGCCGCTGATTTCCGAGGGGTAAAAATTTTCAAACCCCGCCAGCCCCACCAGGGATAGCTTCAGGGAAACCAGTTCCCTGATCTGGACGTCGCTGTAGTTGGAAAACTCTTTCAGGGGCAGAGATACATTCTCTGACAGGGTCAGGGAACTCCACAGGGCGCCGCTCTGGTAAAGGACGCCGAAACTGCGCATGATTTTTTCCTGCTCCAGGGGCGGCGCCTCCCAAAAACTGATGCTGCCGTAACAAACCCGGCCTTTGGCCGGTGCTTTCAGACCCACCAGGTGCCGCAAAAGGGTGCTTTTGCCGCACCCGCTGCCCCCCATGATGATGAAGATATCACCGGCGGCGATCTCGAATGTGAGATCGCGCTGAATGACGAAATCGCCATACGCCATGGTCAGATCCCGAACGCCTATTTTGGGGGCAATTTTCTGCATTTAGATACCGATGATAGTGAATACGATGGTCATGAGAGCGTCGGAAACGATGATAAAAACAATACCTGTCACCACGGCGGATGTAGCGGCATCCCCCACGGCTGAGGAGCTCCTGCCGCACTGCATGCCCCTTAAGCACCCGGCAATGGCCACCAGAACACCGAAAACGGCACTCTTGAACACCCCCACGCCCAAATGGGTCAGGGTGAGCGAAGCCTTGGTCTGGTTGTAATACTCGACAGCCGAAATATCGAGCATGCCGATGCTGACCAGGGCCCCCCCGGC
Organism: Thermodesulfobacteriota bacterium; assembly: GCA_039714495.1. Taxonomy (GTDB): domain Bacteria; phylum Desulfobacterota; class Desulfobacteria; order Desulfobacterales; family B30-G6; genus JAJDNW01. The sequence goes on along the minus strand of JBDLJD010000014.1, from coordinate 18,062 downwards.
AATACCCAGAAGGTCGGCATAGACGCACAAGAGGGGCATCATAACCACCAGGGCCAGCATGCGGGGCAGTACCAGAAATTCCACCGGGTCGATGCCCATGGTTTTGAAAGCATCGATCTCTTCGTTGACCTGCATGGTTCCCAGCTGGGCGGCAAAAGCCGCTCCGGTTCGACCGGCCATGATGATCCCGGCCATCATGGCGCCCATTTCCCGGGCCATGGCCAGGCCCACCAGGTTGGCCACATAGATCTGGGCACCGAACATTTGCAGCTGCACCGCACCCACAAAGGCTAAAATAAGCCCCACCAGCAGGCTGATAAGGGAAACAATGGGCAGGGCCTGGGAGCCGCACTGCTGAAGAAAGAGTAAAAAATCTGTCAGGCGGAATCGGGCTGCCCCCCTGATCATATTCAGGCAGGCGGCAAACACCTCGCCGATGAAACCGGCCATTTCAAGGCCGGCATCGACCTGACCTAGTGCCCAGGCCCCGACCCTGTCGACAAGAGGTGTCTTCGTCGGTGCACGGTGCGCGTCCTTATTTTCCGGTACAGCCAGCGCCAGAGCCAGGATACGTTCCACGCCATTGGGCAAACCGTTGCGGGCCATTTCAATATCGTGGCTTGCACAGAAGGCATGGATATTGAGCAGGAAGGTCAAAAGACCGCTGTTCCAGGCGCTCAATTTTCCGGTGTCGAATTCAACTCTCCTAAGGCTGGTCTTTTCGTGCAGGGATATCAGGGCATCGAGGGCCGGCCGGCGATCGCCGCTCACCTCCCAGCTGCCATAAAGCTGCACCAGGACAGTATCCTGCTTCTTTTTGAAGTATTTCAGCCCGTAGGTGTCATGTGTCATGAAACAGCCATCCGTCATTGTTCGGCCAGGCGGCGCCCACTATTCTGATAATATCTGAATTGAGTGATTTTATTGTTATTATCATATATTACAAAGCATGAAAGGGCGTCAAGACGAGACTCAGCTTCCATCTTCATTTGTCTCTTATCAGTAATCCGGCGGGTACAGGAAATGTCTTGGTTTGATGGGGTGCTTTGAAAAAATTAGGGCCTCCGCCTTTCGCAGCATAAGGTTCTTCTGTTGCCATATGGGATCCGCGTGCTTAAATTGAACTTTGATAAAATTGTGCCCCACAATTTTATCAATCACGATAATGTTGCGACGATACGAACGGATATTAATATATAATGAAGAAAAAACAACCTAGCCAGCCCCTGCGCTCGACCAGAAAAGCCCGCAAGGTTAGAGAGCTGGACGCCATCGACATCCGGGGGGCACGGGAGCACAATCTCAAGGACATCCATGTCCGCCTGCCCAAAAAGAAGCTGATCGTCTTCACCGGCGTGTCCGGTTCAGGCAAATCCAGCCTGGCCTTTGACACCATCTTTGCCGAAGGCCAGCGCCGCTATGTGGAATCCCTTTCCGCCTACGCCCGCCAGTTTATCGGCCAGATGGAAAAGCCCAGATACGACACCATCCGCGGTCTTTCACCGACCATCGCCATCGAGCAGAAGGCTGCCAGTAAAAATCCACGCTCCACCGTGGGAACCATTACGGAAATTTACGATTATCTGAGGGTGTTGTTTGCCCGGGTCGGTGAACAGTACTGTTTCAAGTGCGGCAAGAAGGTCGGCCGGGGGGATGCCCAGGGCATGGTGTCCCAGATCATGGATATCACCGATTCATCGAAGATTCTGGTCATGGCGCCCATTATCGAAAACCGCAAAGGCGAGCATCGCGACCTTTTGCGCACACTGGAAGGGGATGGGTTTGCGCGCGTCAGAGTAGACGGTGTGGTCCGGGAGATAGAAGAGGTTCAGGGTCTTGCCAGGCACAAGAAGCACAATATCGAGGCCGTGGTGGACCGGCTGGTGGTCAAAAAAAGCAACGCCTTCAGGAAACGCCTGACCGACTCCGTGGAAACCGCCCTGAAAATCGGCCAAGGGCAGTTGATCGTGCATGTGGTAGGGAAAGAGGATATCCGCATGAGCGAAGCTCGCTCCTGCTGCGGTATCGCCTATCCGTCGTTGGACCCGCCGCTGTTTTCATTCAATTCACCCCTGGGGATGTGCCCCGACTGCAACGGCATCGGCTCCATGCTCTCCATGGACGTGGATAAAATTGTCCCGGACAAAAGCCTGACCATCCGTGAAGGGGCCATCGTGCCATGGCAGAACTATTTTTCAAAAACAGCTGCGCCCAACGGGTCCTGGGGCTACAGCCGCCTCAAAGCTATGGAATCCCAGTGGGGCATCGACTTTGACAAGCCTTGGAAGTCGCTGCCGAAAAAACACAGAGATCTGATCCTTAGAGGCTCCAATGGCCGGGAAATGAAAGTCAACTGGACCTCCCAGAAGATTCAGGGCCAGTTCACCACCACATATGAGGGCATCCTCAACAGCATGTGGCGGCGCTACCAGCAGACCAAATCGGAAAGCATGAAAAAATGGTATGCCCGCTTCCTGTCCTCCAAAACCTGCCCCACCTGCCGGGGCAAGCGCCTCAAACCCGAAGTGCTCAGCATCAGGATCGGGGGCCAATCCATTATCGATATCACCAGCATGACCATAGGGGGCGCCTACGCGTTCCTGGAGCAACTGGTGCTTGACGGCAACCGGCAGATCATTGCCGAAGAGCTCGTAAAGGAAATTAAAAGCCGCCTGGGGTTTCTGATCAACGTGGGCCTGGACTACCTTTCCATGAGCCGCAAAGGTCCGACCCTGTCGGGCGGGGAATCCCAGAGGATCCGCCTGGCCTCGCAGATCGGGTCCGAACTCACCGGCGTGCTCTACATTCTGGATGAGCCCTCCATCGGGCTGCATCAGCGCGACAACATCAAGCTGCTGAACACCCTGCGGCACCTGCGCGACATCGGCAACACGCTGATCATCGTCGAGCACGACCGGGAAACCATGGAATCGGCCGACTGGATTCTGGATTTCGGGCCCGGCGCCGGTCACCTGGGGGGGCAGATCGTGGCCCAAGGCTCCCCCCGTGACATCGTCCGTAACGATGTTTCCGTAACCGGAGGCTATCTGGCCGGGCGGGAGAATATCGAGGTGCCCCTGAAACGGGTAACCCCCAAAAGTGTCGGGGACCACTGGATTACAATCAAAAAGGCCCGGGAAAACAATCTTACCGGCATCGACGCCCGGATTCCCATCGGGCTGCTGGTGGCGGTCACCGGTGTGTCGGGTGCCGGCAAATCGACACTCGTGAACCAGATTCTCTACCCTGCCCTGGCCCGGAAACTGCACGATTCTCCGTTGGCCGTGGGGCAGCATGACCACATCAAAGGCCTCTCCCGGCTCGACAAGGTCATCAACATCGATCAGAAAGCCATCGGCCGGACCCCGCGAAGCAACCCGGCCACCTACACCAAGGTGTTCGACCACATTCGTAATTTTTTTGCCCAGCTCCCGGAATCCAGAATACGCGGATACAAAAAAGGGCGCTACTCCTTCAATGTCAAGGGCGGCCGCTGCGAAACCTGCCAGGGGGACGGGTACATCAGGGTGGAGATGCACTTCCTGGCGGATGTCTACGTGCCCTGTGAGAGCTGCAAGGGCAAACGCTTCAACCAGGCCACCCTGGAGGTGCAATACAAAGGGCACACCATCGCCGATGTCCTCAACCTGTCCGTCCACCAGGCGCGCGACCTGTTTGCCCGCCACCCTAAAATAACATCTATTCTCAATACGCTGATGGACGTGGGCTTGTCCTACATCAAGCTGGGGCAATCCGCTACCACCCTGTCCGGCGGTGAGGCCCAGCGCATCAAATTAGCCCGTGAGCTGGCAAAAAGGGCCACCGGCCGAACACTCTACATCCTGGACGAGCCCACCACCGGACTTCATTTTCAGGACATCCGCATGTTGCTGTCCGTGCTTAAGCGTCTGCGGGATGCGGGCAACACCATCGTGGTGATCGAGCACAACCTGGATGTGATCAAAACCTGTGACTGGATCATCGACCTGGGACCGGAAGGGGGCGATACCGGCGGACGGGTGGTGGCCCAGGGGGCGCCCCAGAAGGTGGCCCGGGTTAAAAAAAGCTATACTGGCCGGTTTTTAAAAGATCTTCTGTAGGATTGATCCCCATTGGTTTTCGATACAAAATTGTATCATAAATGCCATATTGAGACACACGCGTTAACTGTCTAATATCTATAATATCAGTAAGATAACATCCAATACAAGTTGGTACAACAGTTGCAATATATCATCCATATTTTTTCTAATGAAGACGTATATTGAAAATAGAGGCATAATGTGGGATAAAAAATCCCTTATTCGAGATGGAAGTCTTATTCAATTTATTGTTGTAAACCCAAAAAAGGAGGAAAAAATGAAACGTAGACTGATAGCTGTAGTGGTAATAGCCGTTTTTCTGATGACCGGTGCGATTGCCATTGCCGGACCAAGTGATCTGGAAAAAATAGTTCTGGACGGATGCAAGACTGAGTTGGATAAGTACTGCGCCATGGTAACGCCGGGTGAAGGCCGGGTACTGGCCTGCCTTTTTTCCTACCAGGACAAGTTGTCCAACAGGTGTGAGTATGCCCTTTACGATGCTGCCGCACAGCTGGAACGGGCTGTAGCCGCTCTCACGTATGTAGCCAACGAGTGCGACAACGACCTGGAAAAGTTCTGCAGCGACGTGGTTCCCGGAGAGGGTCGCCTGAAAGAATGCATCGACAAGAACATGGCCAATGTCAGCGACCGCTGTAAAAGAGCCATGGAGGATGTGGGGATGAAATAAATTTCCACACCCCCAGACACACACAACAAAGGGCATAAAAACGTTCTATCTTTATGCCCTTTGTTGTTATTCGTAATGGGTCCACAAACGAAGAACCTTGACTGTTTTTTCGCTTTCAAGGACCTGGTAAACCAGCCGGTGTTTGATGTTAATACGGCGTGAATAGGCACCGGACAGATCCCCGAGCAGTTTTTCATAGGGCGGCGGCGTCTTGTAAGGATTTTCGGAGAGAATATCGAGGAGCTTTTCAGCCTTTGCTCTCAAACCGGCTGCCGTAAGTTTTTTAGCATCTTTCTGGGCTTGCTTGGTAAATACCAGTTGCCACATTACCAGCTGATTTCCTCAGAGCACTCTTCGATGGGTGTGGATAGACCTTCTCGTATAGATTCGCGTATACCGGGAATGTTCAATAAGTAGAGAGTTTCCTGAATTGACCGCCAATCTTCTTCTGAAATCAAAACCGCATTGCCACGTTTTCCGGTGATCACGATTGGCTCATTTGCATCAGCCGTTTGATCAATGAGACGGTAAAGCTTTGATCTTGCTTCAGTTGCGGTTATGGTGGGCATGGTTTAATCCTTGATGTTGCTATTGACACCCTAAAGTACGTCATCGCGTACGCTTTGTCAAACTTTTTTCTTTGTGTCCTGCGGACAGGCACTGTCCGGTGCTGCTTCCCAGCGCGCCTGCACCGGTCTGAAAATTTATAAGACGAGCTCGCGGATGAATTCAGTCAACTGGTTCAGGTTGGCACAGGGCCGCACTTCATTGCACAACCCTTCATAGATTCGCATCTCACTGTCACCGGAATACCAGAATATTTCGGTTTCCGGGTTGAGCCAGATGAGCCGCCGGCATTTCTCACGCATCTCATCCAGTATGGCGGCTTCGGGATTGGCATAATTCGATCGTCCGTCACCGATAATGATGAGGGTGGTTTTCTTGTTCAGGATATCCATGTATTGTGCCCGGAATTCCCTTAAGGTAAGACCGTAATCGGTGGAGGCATCGTATTCGATGTCCGCATCGTTCATGACCTTATCTATGGCCTTGTGCACATCGTGGTCTTCAAAGAAACGGGTGACCTCATCGAGTCCGGCCACGAAAATAAAGCTGCGGACTTTGGTGAAGCACTCCTGCAGCGAATAAAGCATGTTCAGCATGAATCTTGCCGACGACCAGACCGAGCCGGACACGTCGCACAACACCACGATTTTGCCCCGCCGCGGCGGTTTTTTCCGATAGACCAGTTCGATGGGCACCCCCTGATACTGCATGGCCTTGCGCAGGGTCTTCTTCACATCCAGGGCGCCCCGCGACCGGACAGCATAGCGGCGGTTGACCGTATCCTTGAGTTTTCTGACCAGTTCCCGGATGACGTCCCGCATCTCCTGCACCTCTTTGGGCGTCAGGGAGGTGAACGGGATTGCGCCCATGCGTATCATCCGCTGGTCATGGGAGGGCGATTTCTTTTTTTTGGATGGGGCTTTGGACCGTTGGCGCGTAAGCAGCCTCTGGGCAGATGCCAGGCGCTGCTCGAAGTGCCGGGCAAGACCTTCCCGCGTTTCCCAGGCAAGGCGGTCCCGGGAGCCCTGGATGACTGCGGACAGGGCATTGCCGGTGCGCCCGATGGTCAGCATAACATTAACGCGTCGTACCATGGATCCCAGGTTGGAACCCGGGCCCCGGTTCGCCTCCTGTCCTTCACTTTCCAGTCCTTTGAGCAGTTCCAGGTAGGGCGCCAGGTTGCCGTCCAGAAATTCGATGAGGGCCGGCAGGGGGGTGTCGTCATCCGCCTCCTGATCCAGAAGGTCCAGCATTTCTCTTCTATGCCCGGCAATGGGGTCTGCGCCCACCAGCACTTCATCTTCGCGCAGTTCGTGAAAAAAGAGGTGGAAAAGAAGGTCGAATTTATCCTGGTCCTTGCGGCTTTTGGCAAAGTTGGCCCGCAGGACGCGCGAAAACTGGGTCTCATTCAGCAAATTAACCATGCCTAGCTGCTTAAGACAATCCAGGGTTTCGGTTGTGGAAATTCTGAGTCCTGCAGCGCGGGCGGATGACACGAATTTAAGGATAGTGCGTTCCATAAAATAAATTCAGAACCGAAAAACGCTATATTTTAATAACCACAAAGGCACAAAGGATACCAAGGTTATTAACTAGTGGACCACGACTTTATCTATGTTCTTCCGCACCACGTCGGCGTCGATGCGATACTTCAAAATGGCGCTCAGGGTGTCGGCCACCACACCGGTGGTAAGGGTCTCCACCTGGAGGGCCATGAGCGAACTGGCCCAGTCCAGGGTTTCGGAAATAGACGGCTTTTTCTTGAGATCCAGGTCCCTGATGGCATGCACCCCGGCCACCAGCTGGTCGGAAAGCTGCTTTGAAATGGAAGGAACTTTCAAACGGACGATCTGCCCTTCCAAGTCGATGTCAGGATAATCGATGTAAAGATGCAGACACCGCCTTTTCAAAGCATCGCTCATGTCCCGGTAGTTGTTGGACGTCAGCACCACAAAGGGGATGTTCAAGGCCTTTCGGGTACCTATTTCCGGAATGGTTATCTGGAAGTCGCTCAATATTTCCAGCAGAAAAGCTTCGAATTCTGGATCGGACTTGTCCACTTCGTCCACCAGGAGCACCACCGGCGCCTCCGATGATATGGCTTTCAGCAACGGCCGCGGCTGGATAAATCGCTCTGAAAAAAAGGCATCCTCCTGGGCGGCGATGCGGTCAGCCGCTTCGGTCAGCGTAGCGGTGTCATCTATGAGAGCGTGAATTTTTTCCTTCATGATCTGGGTATAGAGCAGCTGCTTGGCATATTCCCATTCGTACAGGGCCTTGGCTTCATCGAGCCCTTCATAGCACTGTAGCCGGATCAATTCCCGCTGAAGTCCTTTGGCCACCGCTTTGGCCAATTCGGTTTTACCTACGCCGGCCGGCCCTTCCACCAGAATGGGCTTGGCAGTGGCGCAGGCCAGATATACGACGGTGGCGATTTCATCGGAACAGATATATCGGGCGCTTTCCAGGGATGCTTTTACATGTGACGGATCTTTGAACAGCATGATATCTCTCAATGTCGTTTTGATATGGCGATCTTAATAGACTTCGCTCCTGCCAACAATACCCATGGCAACGATTTTTTATCAAACACCATACACCTTAATACGCTTTTCCCTGCTTTTACGCTTCAGCTGAGTGCCCAGTTGCCACTTCTTAAAAGATAATCACGAAAACACGAAATCAAAAAAGCGCGAAATTAATTAAACTAATCTGTATTCTGTTGAACCGCCTTTAGCCGTTCACTCAGTTTCACGCGAAAGTTCCTCTTGTTCAATATGGACTTGAATTCCTCCGGCAGTTGGCTGAAATTCTTCTTGAACCGGGATTGTATGTCCTTAAGTGACGGGGACGCTTCAATGCAGCGTCCGTTTGTCATCACCTTTTTAAGAAGGGGTTCCGCATCCGCAATCCCATCGTCCCGCAGGCCGATGATATCTTCCGCGAGCATACCATTGCCGTCAATGCGCCGGAAAATCTGTTTTTCTCCGGCCAGGGACACCTTGCCGGTGCTCAACTTGCGGATATTGCGCTGATTGAAGCGGACAAGTTTGTAAACAATGTCCAGATAAGGGACATCGGCCGACACACCGAGTTTGGTCCCGACCCCGAAAGCGTCGATCTGGGCGTCGTGGGAAATGATGTCCATGATTTCAAACTCGTCAAAACCGCTGCTGGCGTATATCTTGACATCCGGAAGGCCGGCCTTGTCCAACAGTTTCCGGACCTGCTGGCTCAGGTCCGCCATATCACCGCTGTCCAGCCTCACCCCCAAAAGGGCATGCCCCCTGGCCTGCATCTCGAGTGCGACCTTGGCGGCATTGCGGGCGCCTTCCAGCGTGTCGTAAGTGTCGATCAGGAACACCGAACTTTCCGGAAAAGTCTCCGCAAAAGAGGCAAAAGCATCTATTTCCCTGTCAAATGCTAAAATATAGGAATGGGCCATCGTTCCCGAGACCGGCAGGCCGAACTGCTTACCTGCCAGGACATTGCTGGTGCCGGAAAATCCAACCAGAAAAGTGCTGCGGGCAACCTTCAGGCCGGCATCCTGCCCCTGGGTACGGCGCAGGGAAAAGTCCACCAGAGGACGGTCTTTGGCGGCGTACACGCATCGGCCACCCTTGGATGCCACATTGGTCTGAAATCCAATGGTATTCAGGATGAAGGTCTCGATAATTTGGGATTCAATCAGGGGAGCTGTCACCTCCAGGACCGGTTCGTTGGGAAAAAAAATGGTCCCCTCCGGTAAGGCATGGATGGTGCCGGTAAAGCGCAGCCCTTTCAGGTGATCGATAAACGCCTCTGAAAAAAGGCCGGTTCCTGTAAGATACGTCAGTTCATCTTCTGAAAATTGAAACGCTTCCAGTTCTCTGAGGGCATCCTCGAGACCGGCAGCCACGAAATAGTTGCGCCTGGACGTATCCCGCACGAAAACGGAAAAAGTGGCTTCCGAGAAAATACGGTTGTCAAAATAGCTGGCCGCCATGGTCAGTTCATAAAGATCTGTAAAAAGCGGTCCGATTCTTTGAGCAGCAGACATTCTGATTTTGCTCCATAACATTAGAAACAATCGTTTACATCTGAAAACAGCGTTCCTGTTCCAATGGTCTGGGTCATGAACACCATCTGTGCTGATACATGTTTCTAATGGGTAAAATTAATCAATCGAAAATATTAACAAACCATAGTAGACGACATCCGAAGCTATATTCATCCTGCAGAATAAAGGATTCGAATTTGTATCTGCCTGACAATATAAGGGTTTTAATTGCATTTTTCAAGTATGGTTGCATGCCGGACCAGTATTCATCGTTTACAACCAGCGTTGGTTTGGTGTATTGGAATCCTCACTATTGTAGTGATTATTAAATTTTCACCCCCATGGAAACGAGGAGTTGAAGATAAATGAACCATACGAAAAAAGACCAACTGGATCGCATGTTCAACCCCAAGGGGCTGGCTTTTTTCGGCGGGATTGCCTCGCCCGGTGCCTTTGGCAACCTCATCGCCCTGAGCCAGATCCGCTACGGCTACAAAGGCAGCTTATACCCGATTTCGCCCAAAGGCGGGAAGATAGCCGGCCACAAAATCTATAAAAGCCTGGACGAGGTGCCGGGCCCTGTCGACCTGGCGTGTGTTTCCGTACCGGCCAGAGCGGTTCCGGAGGTCCTGCAGGATTGCCTGGACCACGGCGTCAATGGGGTCCAGGTGCACTCCTCCGGTTTTGCCGAAACCGGCAAAGATGAAGGCATTGAACTGCAAAGGGAAATCGTCCGAATTGCCCGCCAGGGCTTGAGAATCGTGGGGCCCAACTGTTTTGGCCTGCACAGCCCCAAAGGGGGAATCACCGTCCTGCCGGGGTCGGATTTCAGCAAAGAACCCGGTTCTGTGGCCCTGATCTCCCAAAGCGGCGGGGTGGCTACGGATTTTGGGTACACTGCCCAGTCCGCGGGAATGGGCATCAGCAAGGTGATTTCATTCGGCAACGGATGCGACGTAGATGCACTGGAACTCATGGAATATATGGGGGTTGATCCGGAAACGCAGTATATTGCCGCCTACCTGGAAGGTATCCAGGACGGCCCCCGGTTTCTCGAGGCCGTCAAGCTGGCAGCCAAAACCAAGCCGGTTGTGATCTGGAAAGCCGGTCTGACGCCCTTGGGCAATCGCGCCGCCCAAAGCCACACCGGTTCCCTGGCCGGGGGCAAGGCCATATGGGAAGGCGTGCTGGCCCAGGCCGGGGCCGCGTCCGTAAAAGGCCTGGACGAAGCAGTGGATGCCCTGGCCGCCGCTTACTACCTGAAAAAGCCCGGCCCACGCGTCGCCGTGGTGGGCGGGGGCGGCGCCATCGGCGTTTTCTCATGCGACCTGGCCAGCCAGTGGGGGCTTGACCTGCCCCGCTTCAGCGACACAACCCGCCGGAATCTGCGCAAGCACTTTCCCACACCTGGCAACAGCATGGCCAACCCTTTGGACACCGGCTCCCCGGTGGTCCCTGTGGAAACCATGCAGGCCTCCATCAAGGAGATCGCCCTCAACGAACCCATCGACGTCGTGGTGGTGATCCTGCTCCTGCGCCCGCTGGAACTGGAAGTCCGCAGGTTCATGGAAATGGCGGGCATGGACGCTCCTCCATCCGGAGCATATCTGGAACAACTGCTCGGCATCCTAACGGAAATCAAACAGGAAACTGGAAAAGATATCGCCGTGGTGATGGAAAACCGGGCCGGCCGGCAAGAGGATCTCGATGTGGAGGCCACCCTTAGACGGATGCGCGACAGCTATCAAGCCCAGGGGTTTCCGGTGTTCAGCAGTGCGGAAAGGGCGCTGCGCGGTATCAGCCATGCTGCAGCGCGGGTTCGGTTTCTCGAGCAATCAGCCAAGTAGCCAAGAAAAAATCATGAACCACAAAGGCACAAAGGACACAAAGGGTTGACCAATTGAACCGCAAAGACGCCAGGCGCGGGGAAACGGAGGGTCAGAAAGTTGTCACGATTTAATGAAAATATTCCTGGTATCTAATACCCGGCTTTACTGGAAGATCAATCCTGAAGGTCATCGGCAAAATGCTTTCAGTTTATTCTGGATCCCGGCTCGCGCCCCGCGATTTGTCAAAGCCCATGACAAATCGTGGGATTTGGCCGGGATGACGAGTTGCGGGGCAGCCTGTTTAGCCCTGTTGGATCACCGACCACTGACGGCTGACCACCTTCTCTGACCCCCGTCCTCCGTTCTCCTCTGGTATTTGTGTCCTTTGTGGCTCACATGTCTTTATTGGCCGGCTATGAGGTGATACCTTCCGTCTTTCTGCCTGACGCTGCCAAGACGCTCCAGCCTTTCCACGTGTTTTATCATCATGGCCATTTCACTGATGCTGAGATCCCAGGCCCCGCTGGCCAGTTTGTGGCCGCCATAGATGATGCCGTGGTTGGTGATCTCCCCGATGGTTTTGGGGCCTGAGGCCAGGAAATCCAGGAGTTTCTCCTCTCTCTGGTAAATTACACCCAGGTAGCGCTCGATGTGGGCCGGGTCACCGTCCAGGATCCCTTCCTTGCCGTGGGAGACGAGGTAAACATCTGCATTGATTTTTGCCAACCGTTTAAGAGAGGTGATGGTGTCATCGATGCTGGATGCTTTGTCGCCGTAGTAGGGGCCGAACTTCACCAGGTCCAAGTCTGCCATGAAAATAACGTTTTCATTTAAAAAATGAAATGACAGGTGGCCCGGGGAGTGACCGGGGGTGTGCAGCACCCTGACCCGGGTCCCACCGAAATCAAGGACCTCTTCGTCTTCCAGCAAACGGTCGGGCTCCCTGGGCTGAAACTTGACCACATCGGTCATGAATTCAACCCAGCCTGTTACCGTCTTTTCATCCATTCCGCCAGGGTGAAAGAACTGATTGAGGAAAGCATGTACATCTTTGTAAACACCTGCATCCAACGCATGTACCCAAAGCTGCGCACCCGTGAACAGGTAGTTATATAGCAGGTGGTCCTCATGCCCGTGGCTGTTGATGATCACGTTCACAGGCCGTTCAGTATGCATCGACTTGAGTTTTTCTTCGTCACAGGCCGGATCGATGATGGCGCGCAGGTCGTCATCGATCAGTACGCTGTTGCTCTGGGGATACTTGCCGCCGCGGATAAAGCGGATCTTGCCTCTTTCGAAGTCAAACATGGATAGCCCTTTCTCCAATATTAATCTTCACCAATGGGTTATTACCTGGATCTTGAGTAGCAAAACGGGTTTTTACTTTATCGGAATTACGTAACTTTTCAACCCATTTTTTTGTTGCCGACGTAGGGCAAATTTTAAGTAGTGCATGGCTGTCCAGGGAACTAAAACCACTCCAACTCTTCAAATAGACACAATTCGAAAAAAAGCTTGACAACAATCCCTATTTGCGATTTATAATATATCATATATCATTAAAACATGGGCTGAATTCGTTGGCTGCCCGTCATTTACCAGTATATTACCTTGCCATTCAGGATGTTGATGCAAATTCATCTAAAGTGAGGACGAACATGTTAGGTGTTGCCAAAATAAAAGCTGAACCGGGAGTCGACATGGTCCATGTGGATGTACCCGAACCTGACGATCATTTCATTCTGGTCAAAGTAGACACTGTCGGAATTTGCGGAAGCGATGTGCACATTTACGAATGGACGGCAGGCTACGAATTCATGCAGGATAAGTTCCCTATCATTATCGGGCACGAATTGTCCGGAACAGTGGTCGCATGCGGACCAGGAACCAGCAACCGCTTGAAAAAAGGTGACCGCATTACCCTTGGGGTACCACCGGGTTGTGGCCAATGCCGCTTCTGCAGAAACGACCAGGTCATCTACTGCGAAAAGCTCGTACCTGTCGAACGGACAGGGCTGGACCGTAACGGGGCCATGGCCGCGTATTTCACGGCCCACGAAGACAGTCTGTATCGTTTACCTGACAGCGTCAGTTTTCTGGAAGGAGCCATGACCGAACCGGCCGCGGTTTCTCTTGGCGCGGTTCAACTGGCCCGCTGGGTTCCCGGCGACACCGTGCTGGTGACGGGCCCGGGCCCCATCGGCCTTGTCATCGTGCAGCTCTGCAGCATTTTCAATGCCGGTAAAATCATCGTGGCCGGTCTCTCAACAGACACCCGCCGGTTGGAAATGGCCCGTCAGATGGGTGCCCATGAAATCCTCATGGTAGACCAATGCGGTTTTGAGGGTATCAGCAAAGTGGTCGGCCCGAATGGGGCGGACGCTGTTTTCGAAGCAAGCGGCTCTCCTGAAGCCGCTTCCCAGGGCCTGGAAGTTCTCAGGAAGGGGGGGGATCTGATCCTGGCAGGGATATACGCCCGGCCCATTCCCTTTGATGCAACCCATCACATCGTGCGGCAGATGAAATCCATCAAAGGCAGTTATGCCGGTCCGCGTCCGGACAGAGTGTTAGACCTTTTGGCCCAAGGCAAGCTCGACTTAAAGCCTCTGGTTTCAGAAATCCTGCCCTTGTCCGATGCACGAAATGCCTTTGAAATGGCAAAAGACACCACCCATTTTAAAATATTAATGAAGCCGGATTAAATCTAAGAAAAGGAGACAATCATGACCGTAGGAGACCGATTGGCTGAACTGTTGATCAAATATGGGGTGGAATATGTTTTTGGTGTGCCCGGCGGGCAGACACTTCCCTTTTACGAGGGTATCCGTAAAACCGACGGCAGGCTGAAGCATATATTGATGCGCGATGAACGCAGCGCCGGATTTGCCGCCGATGCCGTGGCCCGTTTAAGCGGCAAGGTATCGGTTTGCGACGCCACCGTAGGGCCCGGAGCCACCAACCTGGTCTCACCGCTTGCGGAAGCTTTTTGTTCTTCCATTCCTATGCTGGCCCTCATATCCGATATCCCTAGAAACTGGGAACACCTCCGCCAAAGGGGCAATGCCTCCCAAGCCATCCAGCAACTGGCAATTTTCCGAACCATCAGCAAATGGCAGGCCACCATCAACGATCCTGCCGCTGTTGACGACATCATGGACAATGCCATGCGGGTTGCCACTACCGGCAAACCCGGACCAGTCGTGGTGTGCATGCCCCAGGATATCGGCATGGCAGACGTCGAACCATCCAATACGTTCAAAACGTCTGGCGACGGAACCTTTCCCCGCTTTCGGATGGCCCCGGACCCGGATCAGATCAGGGTTGCCTGTGATTGTCTGGCGCAGGCCAAGAAACCACTGCTTCTTGTGGGCGGGGGCGCCCATATTTCAAAAGCAGGCCAACAGGTACACAGTCTAACAGAAAATCTGCAGATTCCCATCATAACCACCATTTCAGGCAAAGGCATCATCGAGGAAACCCATTCCCATGCCTTGGGTGTTATCGGCCACTTTGGCAACCCGATTGCAATGGAGATGATGAACCAGGCCGACCTGGTCGTCTTCATAGGATGCAAAGCCGGACAAATGACGACCTTCAGCTACAACTGCCCTGATCGCGGTACAAAGGCCATTCATCTTGACATTGACCCGGAAGAGATCGGGCGGGTTTTTCAGAACAGTATCCCCCTGGTCGGTGATGTCAAGCTCGGCCTGGAAGCGCTTATGAATGAAATCAGTCAGCATCAGCTGCCCACATGGGCGTGGAACCTCGATGCGATAAAAAAGGATTGGGATGCGTGGCTTTCTAAAACAACCGAAAATGCTGATTCCGCCGAAGGACGTTTGAGACCGCAGGCAGTTATGGCGGCTGTAAACAACATTATCACCCCCAATGACATTCTGGTCTGCGATGCCAGCCTTGCCTCGGGCTGGGCCGCATCTATCCTGCGGTTTAACAACGCTGGCCATAATTTTCTCGCTCCCAGAGGGTTGGCAGGATTGGGATGGGGCGCCCCGGCCGCCGTGGGGGCTGCTCTGGCACAGCCGGACGCGAAAAGAATCATTCACTTTGCCGGGGATGGCGGTTTTTCATACTCCCTTCAGGAACTGGAAGTCATGGCCCGACTCAACCTGCCGGTGGTGACCATCATTCTCAACAATGATATCTTGGGGTGGATCAAGCACATCCAGAAGGACAATTACCAGGGGAATTATATCTCCTCGGATTTCACCCATGTTGATTTTGCCACGGTGGCCAAGGGGTTCGGCGTCAAAGGGTACACGATAAAAGCCCTGGACGAACTGGATGCGTGTCTGAACGAATCAACTGAACCCGATGGCCCTGTGGTCATCGACATCCTCACCGACCAATGGGAAACGCCGGTATTAAATTTTTCACCGAAAGGCGGCGCATCATATGGTTCATAGGGCGGAAGTCGGAGGTTAGAGGACCAGAGCCACAGAGCACCAGAGGACAGAACCACAGAATGATTAGTAAGGAGTAAGCAGTAAGGAGAAATCAAGGCATTTAGCATTTTCCGAAGAATTATTATTAGACAGGATTTTCAGGATCAAATAAGTTGCTTTTCGCTATCAGCCTATAGCTGCCTTATACCTTATTGTATCATGCAATCCGTGAAATCTGTGTCTAATAGATTATGAACATGTTGCTGATAGCGAGGAGCCATACTGACACCCGACACCCAAAGACCGGAGGTCGGAGAACGGAAATTAATGAAGGTGCAAAATGAATAACGGCCTGAAAAAAGTCAACCAGGAAAACCTTACCACCAAGGTGTATGAGCAGATTAAAAATGCGCTGATGAGAGGACAGTTTTACCCGGGGGACCGGCTGGCCATCCGGCCGCTGGCCGAACAATTGGGAACCAGCCCGACACCTGTCAGGGAGGCCCTGCTGAAGTTAATTTCCTTTGGCGCCTTGGAAATGAAACCGGCGCATCCGATTGTCGTCCCGACCATGACCCGGGACAAGTATCTTGAAAACCGGACTCTGAGGATTTCCATTGAGGGCCTTGCAGCCGAAACAGCTGCAGCCAATATTAAAAAGAAGGACATCGACCATCTAAAAAAGCTTCACAACGACATGGTAAAGGCCCTCCGCGCAGGCGATCATCAACTGATTCTTGCCAAAAACCACTCTTTTCATATGAGGCTCTGTAGAGCGGCCGCCATGCCGACTCTGGTGTTCATTGCCGAGATCCTATGGCTTCAAATCGGCCCTTTTCTGAACATGCTGCAGCCGAAAAAGGATCATCAACGCCACATTATTTCCAAGAATCACGAACACATAAAGATCATCCGGGCGTTGGAATCCGGCAATGGCTCAGCAGCCAGAAAGGCCCTTGAAAGCGATCTTATCCAGGGCGGCGCCCCCCTGCTCGACTATTTCAGCGACACGCAGGAAAGCTAAAACACGGTGAACCGTTAATCCCGGTCAACATCAAGGAGAAAGACATGGAGCAAGAAAAGGTACTCAAAGGAACAGAGACGGAGATTTTGCAAGTAGGCGTGGTGGTAAAAGATTTGGACAAAACCGTAGACTTCCTGACGGCCCTTGGACTTGGGCCATTCGAAATCAGTGCGGCTACCCACCCGGCAGCCAGGGTAAAAGGGAAGACACGATCCTATGAAGTAAGACTGGCCTGCTCACAACAAGGCCCCGTCCAATTGGAATTGATCGAATACCAAAAGGGGGAGACGATCCAGAAAGACTTTCTGGATGAAAGGGGTGAAGGGCTGCACCACATCCTGTTCGCTGTGAACAGTCTGGAGGAAACCCTGGACAAATTCAAAGCCAAGGGGATCGAGGCCCTTCAGGAAGACCGATTTGTTGGGGGCGGCGGTTTGGCCTATATGGGCACCGACAAGGTCGGGGGCATTATTCTGGAACTCATTGAACGCCCGTCCGATTTTAGTTCGGTGAAGGGGCTGAAATACAAAGAAACATGGGACTAACCAGGTGAGACCGGATCAGGGAGGACCGTAACCATGGGTTTGCGATTAAAAGGAAAACGTGCCCTTATCACGGGAGGAACCCGGGGGATTGGAAAGGCCATCGCCGAAACGCTTGCCTTGGAAAAATTCTTGCAACTATAGCCACATTATTAGATAACAGGACTCTTGTTACAACACGACAGAAGACCATGACTGGCTTAACGCCTGAAAACATCCAATCAATGCACATTAAACAAGAGAGTGGGACAATGAAGGGTAAACAGGTTCTTTTACTATAGGGGGCATCCAGATCGTCAAAACAACATCCTGGTCCCCCTGCCCTAGATGCCATGGCGGCAGCCTAATGCCCATTTTCGAATGGACACCGGGATATGGATGCTTGACAGGCAAGGGTGAATCTCATATTAATTGCCGAGATAATTCAGTTTGTCCCGGTCATATCAGCAAAAAAGGAGGTGAGTGATAAGGCTGTTCTGCCTAAGGTATTTAACGTGTATTGTGGCTCACATCATTTACTATTAATCAAGTCACGGAAAACCCCAAAAAGGAGGCGGTTATGAAAAGCAAGAAATTGTGTTTCATCTTGGCAGGTATCGCAATATTAATGTTCGCCGCTGGCCCGGCATTTGCGGCCGACACCATAAAGATAGCCTATATCGACCCCTTAACCGGTCCTTTCGGCAATGTGGGTGATGCGGGCCACAAGCATTTCGAATACATGACCGATCTCATCAATGCCCAGGGCGGTGTGCTGGGTGGTAAGAAATTCGAGATCGTCCCCTTTGACAACAAGATCAGCGCCAAGGAGTCGCTGGTCCAGCTCAAGAACGCAATTGACCAGGGCATCCGCTTCATCACCCAGGGCAACGGATCCAGTGT
>JBDLJD010000013.1:0-45439 GCA_039714495.1 Thermodesulfobacteriota bacterium | reverse complement strand
ATATTGCGTTCCTCCCGGACCCACTGGCGGGCCAGATGATCTCCTGATTGGACAACGGACATCATGGATCGTTTGGTGTAGGGGCTGGGAATCATGGTATTGATGGTTACTTTATTGCCCCAGATATAGTTTAACGCGGCAGATGGGGGATATTCACCATGCAGAATTTTTGCTACTTTATATTTTATCCGTTCCGCAAAAGAGAGCCGGGAAGGATCATAGGCAAAAGAAATGCCGATGTACGCCCACCTCTCCCGATGAAAAATCGCCCACCACGATGCGCTCGGGGCCCTGGGCAAGAACCTTGGAAGGTGCCTGCCAGACTACGACCAGGGAAAAAAGCATGATGCCGGCTAAAGTGAATGTTTGAAAAATAGACCTCATTGTTTAATCCAGTTTCCGTTCTCCTCCAGATGACGCTGCGTACTTTTATTTACAAGAAATGTAGGAATCCATAAAAAGTGGTTTGAAAACCCACATCACTCCCACGTGTCTGCCCTTTCCCTGGAAGGGGACGGAAGCCCAGCGATACAGTCTGGGTTCCTGCCTCCGCAGGAATGACAGATAGTGAGTCATACGAATTGTAGCTGCATGCCGCTATCCAATATACCCGGGTTGCAGCAGAGCTTTTATCGGGCCAGAATCGAGTGGAGAAACTGCACTGTCTTTAGACGGTCCAATCCATTTTCACGGGCCTGTCTGTAAAACAACGCCAGATCTTCGAATGTGTCAATATCCCGCCACTCGGGAAGTGTGTGAACCTTAAGCCCGGCCTTTTCGATCTTTTTCATGGTCTCCGTGAACACCTGCCCTGTTCCCCAGGAAATGCCGGAAAATACGTCTTTGAAAAAGGTGCGGCGGTTAAACCCGATCAGATAGTACCCGCCGTCAACAGCCGGTCCGAGGGTCACATCGTTTCGGGACAGAGAATCAAAGGCCTGATCAAGAATATCCGGGTCGAGGTCTGGAAAATCGGAGCCGAGCAGAACAGCCTGGTCAATGGGAGGTGTTGCCTTGGTAAAAGCCTGCCCAAAGGCATTGCTCATCCTTTCGCCGAGGTCCTCTCCTGTCTGGGGGATGTAGGTCGGCACTGAACCCAGCCATGCCTTCATCTGGACTTCCTTATTTTCTGGCAGAAAGCAAATGAAGACGGGATAACCGCTTTTCTTGAGCGTTGCCAGGATATCCTCGACAAAACATTTATACAGGCTGAGTATCCTGCCCTTGCTCAAATGCGTCTCCAGGCGTGTCTTGACCCGGCCCTTTTCCGGATAACGCACAAAAAAAAGGATAGACCTATGAAGTTTGCCCGGAATCACTGAATTGATATCCCGCCTTTTCGAGTGTTTTGACAGCCTGGGGAACGCTATCCTTTTTTATCAGGATATAATCCGTGTCAAAGGTAGAAACGGCAAATATGCTGATCCCTTCCCCGGCCAATATGGTTGAAATGCCCGCCAGAATACCGGTCAACCCGAAATCCAGAGGCCCCAGCACCTTGATGCAGGACCAGCCCGGCTCTTGGCGTGTGCCTGACAGCACAAGGCCTTCCGGAACCACAATGGAGAGTTCATCAGGTGTGCGCACAACCGAAAAAAACGGGCTTTCAAGAACGACTTCCGGGATGGGGGCGTCTGCCGCCAGGCGGTGGAGGGTAAATCTTTCTATAAGCAGCGTCAGTTTTGGTTTCTTCATTTGCTTAACTTTGGATCCAACAAATAAACCTGAAACTCTCGTCACTCCCGCGTGCCTGCCCCGGTATGGTGTTGAGCCGGGGGCGGGAGTCCAGCAAGAAACCCTGGGTTCCCGCCTTCGCGGGAATGACAGTTGGCGAGTGATTCGTAATTTGGCGTTCTATTGTTGTACAATTTTTCCGAAACAGGACACTAATCTGTGTTTTGGCGCCGGGCATCGAAACTATGACCGCAGCTGGTGCAGTATAATTCGGCGTCATCTATGCGGCACCGCATCTTTTTCAAGGGCCGGCCGCACCGAGGACATTGATTCGATGGCTTGGCTGTATCTTGGTTTGTATTGGTATCGTTAATTTCCAATTGATTTTTTTTCATAACAATCACTCCAAGTGTTCAAATCAGGAACTATCCATCACGGCAGGGATAAATCCCTGCGCTACGATGCAGTCAGCTTTATGCGTTGTAGTTCAGGGCTTCAGCCCTGCCGGAGCTAAGTGCAAACAATCCTTTTCTCGAATTCGACTCAGGCTGCATTAGCGGATGAATCTTTATATGATAACGGTTGCCATTTTCTCGGGCCGAATATTTTACCGCAATCGATATTTCATGGAACCTTGAATTGTGTGGAAATAGCGCTGCATTTTCATTTCTCGTACACATTGGCAATACAGCACAGAAAGTTGACCGGTTCATTCCCGATGTTTTTCATGCCATGGGGTTCCATGCTGGGAATGTATATGAAATCACCCGCTCCGGTGACACAAGTCTCGACCTTTTCCTCCGATTCCATGTCGTATTGATAGCATTCGCATTTGCCGCTCAATATGTACATGGTCTGGTGGTAGAAATGATTGTGAATGGGAATCTCCCCTCCCTGCTGGATCGTAAAATAGCGCAGGCCGTATTCCGGATACCCGGTTCCATCGTCGCCGCATTTTGACAACCAGCGGATGCTGGTCCCGAGGACGTCTCTTTGCGTCCCTTTGAAGGGAAATTTATCGATGTTTACATCTTCACGGTCTTTAAAATTGGCAACATCCATGCGGACCTCCTTCGTGCTGATAAATATTCATGCTTTCCTGCTCGCAACGATATATGCTACATGGGCAACGAGTCAAAGGTATTGAGTGTACCCCAACGTTGGGGTGTAGTTAAATTCTATACACGAAAATTCAGCAATACACATTAGAAACAAGTTATCAATGCGTATATTTTTTCCGCTGCTATCAAAGCGGCAGCTCACCCAAAAGATGACTGGCAGTTTCTAATGCTCTCGTGAAAGGATTCATAATGAACAGCAGCGACCTCCAGGGTTACATCGACCGGAACACTATCCAGACGACGATTATTCTACTGAAAGAACACACCCTCACCGTGGAGGACGCGGCCCGGGCATTGAATGTGAAAACCGTGCAGATCATCAAATCCCTGGTCTTTCAGGTCAACGGCGTGCCTTTTCTGGTGATCAACAATGGCCTGGCCCGTGTGGACCGTAAAAAACTGGCAGCCTATATCGGCGTAGGCCGAAAAAAGGTAAAATTCGCCGACCCTGATCAGGTGCTGGAAATGACCGGGTTCGTGGTGGGCAGCATGCCGCCCTTTGGTCACAAAAACCGATTGCGAACCATGGTGGATCCGGCGGTGACCCGCCAGGAAACAGTATATGGGGGCGGCGGCGACATCAATGCCATGATGCGGATAGCGCCCAACGCTCTCCTTGAAGCCACCCATGCTGAAATTACGGAACTGTCCCAATAAGCGTGTTCAATCAACTATCTATTTTCGGCAAGCCCTGTTCCAGTTGCGAGGCCACGAAATCCCAGTTTGCCAGGTGATCGAGAATCGCTTCCACGAATTCACTGCGACGATGACGAAAGTCCAGGTAGTAGGCATGTTCCCACACATCAACGACGAACAGCGGTTTCAAGCCGTGAGCCGCCGGCGTGTCTCCGTTTGCCGTGCTCACTATTTTTAATTCCTCGCCATCCAGGACCAGCCATATCCATCCGCTGCCGAATTGTGCTTTTGCTTGGGCGATGAATTGCGATTTAAATTTTTCATAACTTCCGAAATCGTGGTTGATTTTGTCGGCGAGCCGGCCCTGGGGTAACCCACCGCCCTTAGGCTTGAGCGATTTGAAAAAGAACGCATGGTTCCAGGCTTGGCCGACCTGGTTGAAAATTTCTGCATCCTCCGGCCTGTCTTTGGTTTGTGCCATCACCTCCTCAAAGGACTTTCCCCTGAATCGGGACTGCCGGGTGAGACGGTTGGCCGCCTCCACATACCCGGGATAGTGTTTACCGTAGTGGTATTGCAAGGTCTCGGCGGACATGTAGGGTTCCAGGGCTGTCTCGGCATAGGGCAAGGGCTCAACCGTGAACAAGGACTTGTTGGCACTTATATCGCAGCTGTTGAGCATCAATACGGCCAGGATCACTGATAACCATAAAACCAACCCCCTTCGTCTGTACACATCTTCTTTTCGTTTTATACCCATTTTTTCTCCTGTTGGTCTTTTAGGATAGCAATTGCTTTTTTTAGGGCTGACCCTTAGATGAAATTAACCGGAGCTTACCGTTTTTGTGCTCAGTTGACCGCAGGCCGCCATCAATTCCCTTCCCCGCGAATGGCGCTCCTGTGCATTTACACCACGCCGGACAAGCATACCGCGGAATACGGCGATATGATCCCGGCTCGGCGCCTGAAATCCTGCGATTCCTCCGGGATTCAATGGAATCAGATTCACCCTCGCGTTGAGCGGTGACAGCCAGTCGATCAGTTGATTTGCACAATCCAGATCGTTATTGACACCCGGAATGAGCACATAGTTGATCATAATATCCGCTTCTTTCTCGAGCGTGTACTTCTGCAAGGCCTTTTTGAGAAGCTGCAATGGATTCGACAGGTTGACGGGCATCAGCCGGCTGCGAAGATCGTTGTCAGCCGCGTTCAGGGATATGGCCAGATTTACGCGGGGCATGGCCGAACGGGTCAATTCTTCGATACCATTTACCACCCCCACCGTTGACAGGGTGATGTGCCGATGGGCTATGTCCAGTCCACGCTGGTCGTTCATTACCTGGATGGCCTTAAGAACGGCATCGAAGTTGTCCATGGGCTCCCCCATACCCATAAAGACCACATTGCGCACAGATTTCCCATACCTGTGGCGGGCAGCCACGACCTGCTCCACTATTTCCGGCACACCCAGATCCCTAATGAGACCCATTTTTGCGGTTTCACAAAAGCGACATCCCCTGCGACACCCCACCTGGCTTGACACGCACACCGTATGATGGGTTGCCATGGAAATGACCACTGTCTCGATGCGGTTGCCGTCGTTCAGTTCGGTGACGAACTTGACCACACCCTCCTGTTCAGCCCTCTCCACGACGTTATCCGGGGCTGCAACCCAGTCCTTTTTCAAGTTTGCGGCCAACCCCGGGGAAAGGCGGATCGCCTCTGCATCCCATGGCCGGGGATTGAGCTGTTTATAAAATTCGCGGTAAAGCGCGTTTGCCAGGAAAGGGCCTTTGCCATACTTGCTTTTGAAAAAGGCCTCCAGGTCGGCATGGGTCATTTCCAGAATTCGGAGCATCTGTGTATATTAAAATAAAGCGTATCGATGGTCAAGGCACATGCAATTGCCTACAGATGAATGGCAACTGGTGCATAAGTGTGATATAGACGACTTTTCCCTAAACTGAGCGTTTATAGTTGCTTTTAGGCTTCAGCCTGTTGGCTATGTTGAACGCATGTGGGATCAATTGCCCATTTTTTTCTTTAAATACAGCAAAATTTTATTCCATAGTAAGATTTTCCGTGGAAAATCTGTTGAATAGCGGTTGTCATGTTTTTCGACGACTTGACGTAATCGGAAATATATTTTTTGACACTAAACATAGGTTGGATCGGAACATATATATGACAACCGGTATAAATGAAAGGAAATACAATCCATGGACCAGAAAAAAGAAAAGCCTTTAGAAGGGATTAAGGTAGTTGAATACGGTGTATTTCATGCCGGGCCTGGCGGTGGGGCCATCCTGGGCGACCTGGGCGCGGAGGTAATCAAAGTCGAGAACGCGACCGGCGATCCGCTGCGCCATTGGACCAGTGTTGCGGGATTCGACTTTTCCATTGCCGAGAACGAAAGCCTCATGCACGAGATCTCCAACCGCAACAAAAAGGCGATCTGTCTGGATATCAAAACCGAAAAAGGCAAAGCCATCCTCCACCAACTGGTCAGCGAAGCGGATGTCTTTTTGACCAACCTCAGAAAAAGCACCAAGGAAAAACTGGGGATCGACTATGCAGCCCTGTCAAAAATCAATCCCAAAATCATCCATGCCAATGTATCGGGATTTGGGCCCGAGGGCCCCATGGCGGATTTAGGCGCCTTCGACCCCCTGGGCCAGGCATGGTCCGGCATGACCTTCGTGACCGGCACCGATCATCCGGCGCTGACCCACATCGGTCTGCTTGACCAGACAACCGCCATTAGCTTGAGCCACGCCGTTATCACGGCTCTTTTTGTCCGGGAGCGCAAAGGGATCGGACAGGCTGTTCACATCTCCCTTTACGGTTCAGCCTTGTGGATGCAGTACATCAACCTCATGATTACCAACACCTTTTCCGTGGATCCCTGCATACCGGCTGACCGCAACCACCACTCCCCATTGCGCAATGCTTTTTGCTGCAAGGATGGAAAATGGGTCATCGGCACCCACCACCCGGAAAATAAATACTGGGGCACCTTCTGTGAGCTCACCGGCCAGGGCCGGCTTATGGACGATCCCCAGTTCACAGACAAGGAAGGCAAGCCTGTAAAAAGTGCCGAGCTCATCCATATTTTCGACCAGGTGTTTGCCCAACGCACAAGTGCCGAGTGGATGGAAATACTGACCGGAGCCGGCCTCATATTCGCGCCTATCCAGAAAATTACCGATATCAAATCAGACCCCCAGGCCATTGCCAATAATTATGTAACCCCGTTCAAGCATAGAACCCTGGGGGATATTCAGATCCCCGGCTACCCGATTGAGTTCAGCGCCTGCGATGCCGGCACCCATACAGCTGCGCCCATGCCCGGCGAGCACACGGATGAAATCCTGGCTGAATTGGGTTATGCTGCTGAGGACATTACACGACTTAAAGATGAAGATATTGTTCGATAATGAAGTGTCCACCATAATAAAAAAGGCAGGGTGCGTGACCCTGCCTTTTTGGAATATGGCGATGATGTTTCGATCCTGAGAAGGATCTCCGGCTTTGGGACTAGAAGACCAGCGATAGCCGTGCTGTGATGGTGTCTTCTTTGTCTACGATATCCTGGTATGTCCCGTGCATGTATTCCACCAGGAAATTGGTGTTGGTAAAAATGCCCCAGTTGGCAACAATACCGAACTCATTCTTAGGAAACAAGTCCCCGCCGTCCTTGGATCCACCGTAACGGGCGGCAACGGTCCAGGCATCGTTGATCATGTAGCCCACCTCCGTGTTCCATGCTATTGGCTGACGGTCTTCCGCCGCGAGTTCACCCGCATCGTACTCGCCGGTAGCGCCGACAAATTCACCAATGAAGGTCAAACGCTCCACAAGCAGATATCTTGCAAAAAGGTGCCATCCGCCGACCACGCTTGGGTCAGGATTAAGCTCCAAGATCGGGTGGAGCGTTTCGGAACTGGACAAATTGGACGTGAATGAAAGCATCAGATCCAACCCCTCGATTGGCGTTGACTTCACTGAAGCCACGAAACTGTCAATGGTGTCTTGATCTCCCGCATCTTGTATGCCGCCGCTGAACAACCCCAGTGACGCATCCAGCAACCCTTCGCTGAAACGGTAGCCGGCCACGGCCGCTCCATCGTTGGTGTTGCCCAGGATAAAGGTCGTGGGGTCGGTGATGAAATGGTTGGTGTAGTTACCGAATGGAATGTACTGCCGCCCGGCAATGAGGTAGAGAGGCATGTTTTCCTTGCCCGTCAAGGTAATATATGCATCTTCAAGATAGAGACCGACATCATCATTATCCCACCTGTATCGAATATACCCGGATACCTGCGGGTGCACCTGGATTCCCGCCGCAAATTGCATTCTTGCCACGTCGATATCGCTTTTGTCTCCGTCGCGCCCATCATCCGCATCTGCCGTTTTATAGTAGGCATCGGCCCAGATCAGGCCGTTGAGCTTTACCATATCATACCAGTTTTCAGCCGCCATTACGGAACTCGCCATGAATGTGATGGCAACGCATGCAATGCCTACAATCAATTTTTTCATTTCTTTTCTATCTCCTTTTTATTATTTACAATTTTATGATTTAAGACGTTCATTTCAGGCATTTTATATTGTCACCGATATTTTCTTAGCCCCTGTTTTACGGATTGTATATAATAATTACCACGATTATAACGTTTTACAATCAAAAAACCAGCGGGCTATATCCAATTTGGCTAAACCGCGCCCCCCCATCCAAAGACTGATTATTTTGCTATCCCGCCAGTGTTTCTCTATATGACCTTCCCGAGCATAACCCTGTGAACCCATCAAATCCATTGCTCTATTGATAAGGATGATCATTTGATCCGTCACAAAAAGTTTGGTCGCTCTGGTTTTGGCTAAAAATTCGACACCGGTTGGGTCGATGCCATAGAGTTCCGGGGCAGTCATCATTCTTGCTTTCATATAGGTATCTGATCTGCTGACTTCTATCATCATTGCAATGTCAGCGAGTATCGATGCTGTCATACTGTGTTCTTTCAATAGTTTACCACCCACTTCGCGTGTATCGCACCACTCCTTCAGCAGTTCGTAGCAATTCCGCATGATACCGAGGGCATGTGCTGCGGAACCAATATTCCCGGCATTCATAAACATTCTAGCTGCTATGGCATCATCTCCGGGTTTTGGGTTAGCTCGATTTTCTTTAGGCACCCGAACATTGTCAAACCAAATGTCACTGTTCATATCACCTGACATACCCGCCGTCTGGTAAGGTTCACCTTGTTTAACACCCGGTGTATCAGCAGGCACATAAATTATTGCAAAAGCCTCATCATCTTCCACGCCGGGATTGGTAGTACAGAATACTGCGAACATATCGGCAAGGCCACCGGAATTCGTAGGCCATTGCTTATGACCATTTATTACCCATTCATCACCATCTAATTCAGCGGTTGTGGCAATATACTTTCCATGCGTTCCGTCAATATTTTCAACATCCGAACCGCTTCTTGCATCAGTGATGGCTGCACATCCAATAAAAAGCTTATCCGATTGGCAGGCAAGGGGGGCAAACTTCTCAATCAGGACGGGATTTGGCTTAGGCGCCAACATGGGCATGAAGGTCCAATTGATGCAACCGGCAGCTGTAGATATACCGGAGTCGCCCCTGCTCATTTCTTCATTCAATAGGCAGGCGGTAATCAAGTCCGATTCCAATCCACCGTATTCTTTTGGCCATGGTGCACACTGCAAACCAAAATCCAACATGATTTTTTCCAGGATTTTGGTGTAAATCTTGTGCTCTTTCCAATCCTCATCAAGCTCATGCCGAATTGGCATTATTTCCTTTTCTACAATCTCCCGGCAACTTTCAACGATTCGTTTTGTTTCGTCGCTAATCCATTCCAGCGGCAATGAAAACTTATCTGCAAATTTCATCATCAATTTCCTTTTCCTTATCAATTAAAAAAAGGAATTACGATTTAACGTAACTCCCTGATATTGTTGGTGGCGTCCCCAAGGGGATTCGAACCCCTGTTGCCGGCGTGAAAGGCCGGTGTCCTGGACCAGACTAGACGATGGGGACGCAAACACATAAACTGAATTTTGGTGGGCCGTGCGCGGCTCGAACGCGCGACTCTCTGCTTAAAAGGCAGATACTCTACCAACTGAGTTAACGGCCCTTAAAAATAGATACAATTAATTATTTTTTATATGACTGTCAATAGAAAAATAGCGGTGGATGCAAGAAATTTTTCTCATAAAAAAAACGTAACCAGACAGAGGCCACTTCCGGCAGTCAGCATGATCCAGTCACTTGGGGTTGCAGATGCGGTTGTGCGAATGCCGTGCTCGGAATAACAACGGGCCTCCATGGCCATGGCCAGATTGCCGGCATCCCTGAAGATGCCCCGCAAGAGCGGAATGGTGAATGCCTTGAGGCGGAAAAACGGATTCTTCCTGCGGCCGATGCACCTCGCCTGCTGGGCGGCTGTCACCTCTCCGGCCTTTTTGAAAATCACGGGAATGAAACGTACGATCAACCCCAGCATAGTGGCAACCCGCTTTTCCGGCACCCCGGGCACAGGTCTGAAAAACCAGGCCACAGATTGTTTGATGTCCCCAACACGGGTGGTGGAGATCAAAACCAGGCCCAAAACAACCACCAGCAGAAGGCGCCAGCAAACAATGGCCCCTTCCACAAGACCTTTCTTGCCGATCTCAAGGAACCAGATCTGCACAAGCGGTTCACCCGGCGTTGACAGCACCCTGGCCGCAAACACCATCAAAAGGAGAAGGAAAAAATACCGGAGCTCTTTCACAGCCAAAAGCAGAGGTAAGCGGATATTCCAACACAACACCACAAGCATGCAGCTCATAACCAAAAGCGCCCATGCCGACGCATTGAGCACGGTTATGCTTACAAGGGCCATGAGAACCAGCTTGAACCGCGTATCCAGGGTGTGGGCCATTGTCCCGCCGGCCTGGTATTCAAATGCGCTTACAGACCCCATATGATATTCCAATATCGACCATACGATTGCTTAATTTTAACATCGTACAATGAAATCAGCGCCACCCGTGAAATCGGTGTCAGCAGCAGTTTCCATCAACTCGTTCCCAAACCGAACGTCAGCCGGCCTCTTTTTGCATGAAGGCCGCCGGCGGCCGTATCCCGAAAGCGGCTGCCTCGGCAGCTACTCTGGAAGGTTCTCCCTCCCGTACGATCCTTCCCTTGTCGAGGATCACCAGGCTATCGGCAAGCCCGATCACCGGATCCATGTCGTGGCTGGTCACTACGATGGTGTGTCCGTCTATTTTCAAGGCCTTCATCTGCTCCACCACCTGGCAGATTCCCGGGTAGTCCAGGTTTGAAAAGGGCTCGTCAAAGAGGATGATCTCCGGCTGCATGGACAGCACGCCTGCTATGGCCAGCCTGCGTTTTTCCCCTCCCGACAAAAGATGGGGCGACACATCGGCCTTGTGGGGCAGGCCGACTTTTTCAAGAGCCCGGTCGGTTCGGCGGTCAACGACGGCCGCTTCCAGTCCCAGGTTTCCGGGGCCAAAGGCCACATCTTCCCGTACGGTTTCACCGACGATCTGACTGTCCGCGTCCTGGAACACCATCCCCACCATCCTGCGGGCTCGCAGCAGGTTCCCCTTGACCGGGACCCCCTTTATGGCAACAGTTCCCGCCGAAGGCATCATGAGGCCGTTCAGATGCCGCAAAAGGGTGGTTTTACCCGACCCGTTGGGCCCGGCCATGATGACAAACGCCCCCTCACGGATGCAAAGACTTACGTTGTCCACCCCCATGGCCCCGTTGGAAAACCGGTGGGATAGATGCTGCACTTCGATGATGATGTCGTCGCTCAATTCTTCGCTACCATGGGCCGCAGCTTCCTTGCCAGCGGAATGGCCACCGCGATCTTGATGGCGTCCCCCAAAAGGAAAGGGTACATCCCCAATGCAAATGCCTTTGAGAAGCTCATATGGGTTACCAGCTTAAGCCAGGGCACCCCCAGGCCATATATGGCGGCCGTGCCGATCAGCATGCCCGTTAAGTCAAAAAACGGCCGCCCTTTTCCTTTTTCAGCCAAGGCGCCGATAAAAATAACCGCGGGCAGATACCCGATGAGGTACCCGCCGGTGGGGCCGATGATATGCCCGATGCCCCCTTTGCCACTGGCAAAGACCGGCAGACCGCAAACGCCTGCCAGAAGGTAAGTGGCTATGGCGATGGTCCCCCATTTTCTGCCCAGCAAAAGGCCGGCCAGAAAAACAAAAAGGTTCTGCAGAACAATGGGTACCGGGCCTATGGGAATGGCGATGTAGGCCCCCACGGCGGTCAGGGCCGCCATCAGAGATGCGTAGGCCGTCATGCGCAATTGATTTGTGTCTTGTTTCATAAAGGATGTTCCCTTATTTTATGGAATCACCGTTTGTTTGCCCATGATTTGGGTCCTGGCAACAAAAGCGTTATCCTGATCTTGAAATTATAAAATGAATGATGCCTCAACCATTCAGCTGAGTTGAATGGTTGAGGCATCATTCATTTTGATGGAAGCAGTCGCCGTAGATTACTGTCCGGCGTTCACCTGTGTCTGTTTCCAGGATCAGGGCCCCGTTGTCATCCACATCCACTGCCTTGCCCCGGGTTGTACCGCGGGTGGTCTCGATGATTACGTCTTTGCCGATGGTGGCGGTCTGCTGTTTCCATTCCATCATAATGGTATCCAGCGACCCGGCTGCCATGCGTTCCTCAAAGCGGTCCATAAAGCGGGACAATATTTCTATTCTCGAATGGTTTTTTCCAGTCAGTTGACGAATGGACGCCGCATAGCCGACATCGGACGGCGGGTCGTTGTTGACATTGATGCCGATACCGATGTTGATAAAGGACACCCGGTCGGCTTCGGCTTCCATTTCAGACAGCATGCCGGCAATTTTTTTCTCCCCGACCAAGAGGTCATTGGGCCATTTCACCCGCGCCTCGATACCACAAACCGCCTCAACAACCCGGGCCAGCACCAGCGATGCAGCGAAATTGATCCGGGGACTCAGCATGGGAGGCAAATCCGGCCGCACCACCATGGTGAAATAGAGACCGCCCGAGGGCGACTGCCAGGTACGCTCCAGCCTACCGCGGCCGTTTTCCTGAACACCGGCCACCACTACGCTGAACCCCGGAGCCCCTTTTCTGGCCATGTCCATGGCAATGTCCATGGTAGAGGCGGTACGTTCCAGGTAGTGGACAAGGTGCGTTTTTTGCGGAAACTCCCAGGAAAAAGGGGTGTCAGGCGAGGCGTTCAATCGATAGCCCTTGGCCGAGGGCTGGATTTCATAGCCCAGGGACTGAAGTTTCTGGATGTGCTTCCAGATGGCAACCCGCGAGATTCCCAAACGTGCACTCAGGCGTTCTCCGGATACCACCGCTTTTTTGTCTCTCAATATGGCGAGGATCTGATCTTTCATAATAAGAAAAGTGGGGTCAAAGCTTGAATTGTGAATTATCATTTTTCAATAGCCGATAATTCACAATTCAAGCTTTGACCCCTATCACATATCGTTATCCATCAAATAACTGGAGGTTAACGAAAATCAGACACAATGTCAACCCTTGTAAAAGCGCGTGCCTCTCTTTTACAAAGCTTCCAGCAGTCTTTGGTGTATGTTGTCAAAGCCGCCATTGGACATGACCAGGATCGCGTCGCCCGAAACCGCTTTCTCTTTGATAAAAGCGATGATCAGATCTGTGGTTTCAAAATAATGGGCATCCTTTCCCCTCTTTATGAGGTCCTGCACCAGGGTTTGGGATGAAAACTGCTGTCCCTCGGGGATTTTTTTCAACAGGGGCGGCTTGCGAATGCAGATGAGGTCGGCCATGTCAAAGCATGCCGGATAGACATGTTGGAAAACGTCGCGCATGCTGGTGTTGGTTCTCGGTTCGAATACGGCGATCAGGCGCCCATCCGGGTAAAACGGTTTGACCGCCCTGACCGTCTCCCTTACCGCAGTGGGGTGGTGGGCAAAATCGTCCATCACCACAATGCCGTTCTTCACCCCCCTTACCTCCTGGCGGCGTCTGACCCCCTTGAAGGTTGCAAGGGCCTTATCGATGGTCTCTCCGGGAATTCCCAGTAGGTCGGCAACGGCAATGGCTGACAGAGCATTCAACAGATTGTGTTCACCCACTAGCATGGTCTCGAACCGTCCGTAACGAACGCCGTCCTTCAAGACTTCGAACCTTGACCAGGGGGGCTCGAGTTCGATACTGCCGAGCCGCCATCCCGATTGTTTTGATTTGCCGTACCCAACGACCCTTCCACCGGCTGCGCCGGTCACCTTTGCGACATTTGCATCACCGTCAAAAGTGAACAGGGTGCTGCCGCCGTCAAGACCTGCCGCGAATTGCCTGAAGACCTGCAGCACATGATCCTCGTCCCTGAAGATATCGGCGTGATCGAATTCCACGCTGGTTAATATTGCGGCATGGGGGTTGTAGTGTAAAAATTTAGGCCCCTTGTCAAAGAAAGCCGTGTCATACTCGTCCCCTTCTATGACAATGTAGTCTCCATGCCCCAGTCGGTAATTGCTGTTGAAATTGGCCAGGATGCCGCCGATGAAAAAGGTCTCGTCCAAACCGGCACAATCCAGGATCCAGGCCACAATAGAGGACGTGGTTGTTTTCCCGTGGGTTCCGGCAATCAGTATCTGTTTTTTTCCGGCAGCCACAAATCGGTTGATGGCCTGGGGCATGGAGCAGTAGGGCAGCCCCATCTCTCCCAGGTGCACGACTTCGGGGTTGTCTTTGGATACGGCGTTGCCCACGATGACGAGATCAGGCCCATAGGAGAGGTGTTCGGGGCGAAAGCCTTCGGCAATATCGATGCCGCGCGCCGTCAGAAATTCGCTCATGGGCGGGTAGACTTTGAGGTCCGAGCCTGTCACGGCAAAGCCCAGATCCTTCAGCATCAACGCCAGGGCCCCCATCCCGGTACCGCAAATGGCGATCATGTGGATGGATTCTACCTTTTCAGGGATTACATTTTTTCCCATGGACAATTTCGTTCAGCACCTTTTTGCTTGAGTGAAAATCTGAATCTTACAGCGTTCAGAGAAAAAACAATCACGAAAACACGAAACTTTAAAACACGAAATTATACCGTATTTTTCGTGCTTTCTTATTTTCGTGTTTTCGTGATGAAAGACCTTACACCTTACGGCCTTACAGCACGAACGGAACCACACTTGCGGACTTCGGCCGTCCTTTTGCGATACACCGCCTCCGGCTCGGCATTAACAATGTTGGCTATGGTCTGGTATCCCTTTTCATACACTTCGGATGACCAGTACCACTCTACACCGCTGGCCGGAAAATAGGGACTGTTTTGATAAATGCCGGCCAGTTCCGCAGACGTGGGCATGCGCCAGTCATGGCGCCCGCCGTCCTCCAGTTGTTTTACATAAGCCACTGCCTGCCGGTAATCCATACAGTGGCCCAGTTCCTGGAAGGAATCGAGCATCGTCCAGACAAGGTCGGTAACGTTGTCTTGGACCGTACCGTTCCTGGTGACAGAATATCGTCCCCTGGTTTGGGCCAGGTCATCCAACAACTTCTGGCGCAGATTCGCAAGACGCACGGTATTGTCCTGCACGGTTGGTGATGATTGGCTTTTTCCCGCTGTGGCAGCGGGTGTCTTTTTCATTCTGCCCGTTGCTGTCCCGGCGGTTGAACCTGTTTTGCCCTGCTGTTCAAGTTGCCAGAGTAAATTTTCCGCTTCGATCAAATAGGGCCCGTTCGGGTTCAGGTCGATATACTGCTGCAGCACGGTAACCCTTTGGGAAAGGGCCTTGGTTGCATCCTGGCCGGCTGCCTTGACACGCATCCACTCATCTATAGCTGAAAGTTTCTTCTCGATCTCAGCCACCCTCTTTTCCAGGCGATTCCTTTCCGATGAGTCAGGGTATTTTTTAATAAACGCCAGGTAGCGCTTTCTCACAATCGCATCGTCAGCATTTTCGGTTTCAGCCTTCAGAACTTCCAGAGCCTCAAGTTCGCGTACCTGGGCCTCGATTTTATCCACCACGGCCATGCTCATGTAGGGCTGGAACGTTTCCCTGTATTGCCGGCAGAAAGCAAAGCAATTGTCCCACTTTTTCCGCTGTTTGCACTTTTTGATGTTGATTGAAAATTCCCGAAAAGATGCTTTCAGGGTTTCCGTGACCAGTTGTTCCACCTCTTCTTTGTGCCGCCCGTCAGGGTGAGTCTTCAGATATGTATTGTAGGCCTCAAGCTTCCCCAGGTAGTCCCGCTGGTCAAAATCGCTTAATTCGCCAAAGTGGGCATCGTCAGTTAATTCGGAAATTTCCGTCAGCCTTTTGGAAATATCGTCACGAAAACGGCTTTCAGTGTGCCTCGCCAGAAACGCGTTGAAAATCTTCTCAGCCCTTTGATAGTACTGCCTGTCCAGCGGCAGATTATACACATCCTGACTGGCTTTTTCATAATCCGACACTTCCATTTGGCTCAAAACATTGAAAAGCGCCTGCATGGCCTTGTCTGTGTAAACCGGATCATCCTTGTGGGAATCGATGAAGGCGTTGAGTAGCTTTTCCTTTTCACCATCGTCCGCCAGATTTTCCAGCCTGTCCATCAGGATCGCATAGTCCTCGGTTGCGGATCCGCCATTTCTCCCTTGGAGGTACCAAAAAGCACCGGCTCCCACTAAAAGGGCAACCATTACGACTGCTGCCACCAAGGGAGTACGTTTTTTCCCGTTAATGGGTTCCGGTTTCTTTCGCCCTCCGGACGTCCTTGCTTTGGTTTGGGAAGCTTTGGCCGGCTCTTCTTCGCCGAACACAGCAACGTCTTGTTCTACGTGCCCGGCCGTTTCGGACTGAACCGGCTCCGGTCCGCCCGAATCAACCTGCGCATGTTCGAGCTGCACTGAATCCTGCCCCGATTCGGGTGCTGTGAATCTCTCCGCCTCCCCTCCGGGTTCAGGTTCTGGCAATGGCTGGTTCTGCCCATCAATGACCAGATCGCCAGGGTCCGCACCGGGGGCTCCTTCTTGGTACTCGAATTCGTCTTTCTTCTTGAGCACCTCCATGAGTAGGTGCATCAGCGGAAGGTTGATTTCGTTCTTTTTCCGTCCACTGGGCTTCTGAATATCTATTTCCGCTTCTTCCCAACCGAGGATTGCATATGCCGCATCCCGGTGCTTCAGGGAACCGGTTTCCGCATCGATGAGATTGCCGTTCAGCAAATGCAGCTTTCCGGTTCTTTTGCCGGCCTGGACCATCAGCGTACAGGTGGACCCTTCCATTTCCGACATCTGTAAAAAAGACGAAAGGCTGACACCCTGTATTCGGCCGCGTACGCTGGCATCGAATTTTTCCGATGTGGTCTCGGTGAGATGCCCTTTCATGGCGGAATACATAAACTCGTGGTTTTCTTCCGTCATGCTGGGGGAACAGATACCCAGGTGAATGGTGACAACATCATCCTTATCTTTCCAGGGCCACAACGCCCCGTAGAACTCCGCCTCACCGATCTTTTTGACGAACATCACCTGCTCGCCTTGAATGCCGCCCAGGCGCTCAGCGGAAACCGTGTCATCTGGCTTGCCTTCTATTGTCTCCACTGTTGATATGGGCGCGTCCTCGAAAAATACCTTCAGAAATTCCTCGAGTTCCGCAAGGGAACGATTTTTCGATATGGCATGATAAAAGCTGAGCCCTTCCCGGTGAAAACGCCGCTCCATATGGGAAAGTCCATCGATTTTCTCGATGAGATAAATGAACTTGGTCAGCACATCCTTATGAGGCTGCAGGTCCGGAACAACCTGAGTCCAGACGTGTACTATTTTTGTAAAAGTTTCTTCGCTCAAAATTCAAGCCTGTTCGAGATAAAATAGTCGTTTACACCTGCAGCTATGCCACTTGGCTGAAAACCGTTTGTATTGCTTGAATGGTTTTGCTGATCTGCTCTTCCCCGTGGGCCGTGGATACAAAGCCGGATTCGAACTGTGAAGGCGCAAGATAGATGCCCTGCTCCAGCATAGCGTTGTAGTACCTGGTGAATCTGTCAAGATCGCAGGTTTTGGCGTCACTTATATTGTTCACGGGTTTGTCGTTGAAAAACATGCCAAAGACCGAGCCGACCCTGCCAACCTGGACGGGTATGCCGCTGGCCTGTGCAGCATCACGGATCCCATCGGTGAGGAACGCCGCTTTCTGGTCCAGTTCCGCGTATACGCCGGGTTTGTTCAGCTCCGCCAGGGTGGCAATCCCGGCGGCCATGGCCAGGGGATTTCCCGAGAGCGTGCCGGCCTGGTAAACCGGTCCTTCGGGGGCGATCTGGTCCATGATCTCTTTTTTCCCGCCATAGGCACCCACGGGCAGGCCGCCGCCGATTATCTTTCCAAGTGTTGTGAGGTCGGGCTTGATGTTGTAAAGGGCTTGAGCCCCGCCCAGGGATACCCGAAAACCGGTGATCACCTCGTCAAAAATAAGCAGGCTGCCTGCCTTATGGGTCGCTTCCCTCAAGCCGGCGAGAAAGCCTTCCGCAGGGGGTACGAAGCCCATGTTGCCGGCCACTGGCTCTACAATGACACAGGCTACCTCCTTGCCCTTTTCGGCCATGACCTTATTCACGGCCTCCAAATCATTGAAGGGAATCGATATGGTCTGGGCGGCAAAAGCCCCGGGGACACCCGGGCTTCCGGGTATGCCAAGGGTTGCCACACCGGAACCGGCTTCCACCAGCAGCGTGTCTGCATGGCCGTGGTAGCATCCGTCAAATTTGATGATGAGGTCCCTGTTGGTGACCCCCCTGGCGAGGCGGATGGCACTCATGGTAGCCTCGGTGCCCGAATTGACGAACCGAACCGTGTCGATGCTGGGAACTGCCGCAATCACCATTTCGGCCAACTCGATTTCGAGATCCGTGGGTGCACCGAAACTGGTTCCCCGTTCAAGGGTCGCCTGAAGCGCACTCACCACCGCGGGGTGGCGATGGCCCAGGATCATAGGTCCCCAGGACCCCACGTAGTCAATGTAGCTGTTCCCGTCCGCATCATATATCATGCACCCTTCGGCCCGGTCCACGAATACCGGGTCGCGGCCAACCGACTTGCACGCCCTTACGGGGCTGTTGACGCCACCTGGGATAACTTCCTTTGCATGTTGAAATAATGTACGGGATCGCTCATAATTCATAGGTTCAGCCTCTTTACGTTATGGATTGAATATGCATTGCCGACTATCTATTTACGTTAACTTGACCATCTTTTCCAAGCACGATAACCGTGGATAGCCCTTTTGATCGTTTTTATAAAGCAATAAACCCATGATTTCAAGAGCCTTCAATATGACCGGCTGTTATTTCCAAATGTTTATGAGACCGTAGAAGTGTGCTATTCATATGAAATTGATTATATTCCAGCCATTCTTGAAATTTGATATGCCCACTTCAAAAAGGAGCAACCAAAGAGGATAACATGGGGCGTGGAAAAGATCCGATAAAATTAGCCAAGGTGCTGGCCTATGCGCTGGGCAGGAACCCGGACGAGTTCGGCCTGGTGCCGGATGGAGACGGCTTCGTCAAAATCAAGGAACTTCTGAAAGCTTTTCACGAGGAGGATGGCTGGAAGTTTGTCCGTAAAGCCGGCATCGATGAAGTATTGTATTCAATTGCCGACCCGCCCGTCGAAGTGAAGGAGGACCGCATCCGGGCCCTTGAGCGCGAACATCTGGAAGAACGCGCGTATGCAGCCGAACCGCCCCTGCTCCTCTATACCTGTGTCCGTCAGCGGGCCTATCCCCACGCGCTGAAAAATGGGGTAAACCCCATGGGAAGAAAACATGTGGTGCTTGCATCCGATGCCGACCTGGCCCTGCGCCTGGGAAGACGGTTTGAGGCCGATCCTGTGCTGCTGACAATCAATGTGGATCAGGCCCACGATCGGGGATGCTTGTTCCTCAAAGCCAGCCGGCGATTGTTTCTCTGCAGGCACATCCCTAACGGAAGTTTCCGTGGTCCTGCGCTGCCCAAAGAAAAAAAGGATACGCCCCCAAAAGAGGCGCAGAAAACGCCGCATCGTTCCGAAACCCCGGGAAGCTATTTTCCAGACCTGTCTGAACCCCGGCCTCCGGGGCATCGGACCAAAAAGCAGCGCCGCCGGGACGAGGTCACCTGGAAATCCGAACGCAGGCGCAGTATCAGGCGAAAACCCTGAATTTTATATGAATGCAGGAATTTTATGGACACGGAACCCTGCGGGAACGTCGCCGTATGATAAATTTAATGCTTGGTTCGGGTAAAAGAATTTGACAACCCCATACAAACCTGCTAGGAGAGCAATTTATTCGATTGGGCCGTTAGCTCAACTAGGCAGAGCACCTGACTCTTAATCAGTAGGTTGAAGGTTCGATTCCTTCACGGCCCACCAATTATAAATTTTGTAGAACAATATTTATTATACGTGACTTCGTCACTATTTTGAGGCCTTTTCGCAAAATCAGCGGAAAGGCCTCACTTATTCCAACATGTAAAACTTTGTCCCCAGGGCCATACCAGATAAAACATCATCGGCCACAAACCAATCCTCTGGGAGGATGCCTGAATACGTATTGACGATTTCATGTAAGATTCAGATAAAATTTACTTGACAATCTCCATATTTGACCAATATATATGCTGTTTGCTGTTCCCGAGGGAACATTTTTATATATCCTTGCTCCGGCGGCTTCCTTTAAGCCGGGGCTTTACATCCAAAAGGAGGCATTATGCGAAGATATGAAACCATTGCCATTCTGGACCCTGACCTTTCCGAGGACGGCAGGGCTCCCGTATTCGATCGACTCACCCAACTCATCCCCACACAAAACGGTTTTCTGGTAAAATTGGACGAATGGGGCGCGCGCAGGCTGGCCTACGACATCAAGAAAAAATCACGCGGTTATTACATTTGTATCGACCTGTGTGGCGACGGTGCCGTGGTCAACGAGATGGAACGCTTCTTTCGTATCGACGACAGGGTATTGAAGTACATGACGGTTGTGCTGGATAAAGACGTGGATCTCGAGGCCATAAAAGCGGAAATCGCGGAAGCCGAAGCCGAAGCCAAGGCAAAAGCCGAAGCCGATGCCCAGGCCAAGGCTGAAGCCGAGGCAAAGGCCAAAGCAGAAGCGGAGGCCGCAGCCGCTGCAGCCACCGCCGAAGCGGAGAAGAAGGCAGAAGAGACGCCTGAAGAAGCACCTGCCGCTGAAGCCGAGACCCCGGAAACATCTGATCCCGAAACTGTCGAAGAGACCACAGACCCAATCGCAAGCAAGGAAGAGGAGTAGATAAATGGCAGCTTACAATACCCAGAAACGAAACCGCGGCGGCAATGTAAAGAAAAAAAGAAGAGTATACCACCGCAGGAAAGTGTGCCGCTTCTGTGCCGACACCAGCATAGTCATCGATTACAAAGACCAGAAACTTCTGCGTTATTTTATTACCGAACGCGGCAAGATCATCCCCAGGCGGATTTCGGGCACCTGCGCCAAGCACCAACGGGCCCTAACGCATGCCATTAAACGGGCACGGACGATCGCCATTCTTCCTTATGTGGGGACATTGGAGCATTAATCCTCTGGATGTCCTGACGTTGAAGCCCTCGGGTTTTTGCACCCGATAAGGAAACAGTGCCGATGCCCCCAAAGGAGCAGAGGATGGCGTCTCAGACGGATAATGGAAGTGTTGCCAAAGATATCGCAACCGGAACCGCAATAACGCTTTTCATCTTTGCGGTTACCAGCTACCTGCCGATACTCGGCTTCTTCTGCGCACTCTTTATCCCCCTGCCCACCCTGTTCTACCGCTCCAAGCTGGGCAGGCAAGTCGGGATTATCGTTCCCGCAGCAGCTCTGTTCGTCATGGCCGCAGTAATGGGCGGAATAGCTGTGGACCTCGTTTTTTTCCTGGAACTGCTGCTGCTCGGGTTCATGCTTGGTGAATTTCTGGCCATGAATCTATCAGTGGAAAAAACGATCCTCTACACATGCGCAAGCGTGCTGTTGAGCGGCCTTTTGGGCCTTGTGTTATACAGCAATGTGAGCAATACGGGAATCACCTTGCTCGTATCCCAATATATTGCCATGAATCTCGAAATGACCATGGCTCTGTATGAAAGCATGGGGGTTTCGGAGGAAAGTCTTGTTCAGCTTTCCAACTCCCTCGAGCAGATACAGTATATTCTGGTACGCATTGTACCGGCCATGGTGATCGGCTCGACGCTGTTTGTTGCCTGGATCAATCTTCTCCTGGCCAGGAGGATACTCGCGGCCAAGGGGATGTTTTTTCCGGATTTCGGTGCTCTCAATCACTGGAAAGCGCCGGATGCCCTCA
This sequence comes from Thermodesulfobacteriota bacterium, assembly GCA_039714495.1. GTDB lineage: Bacteria > Desulfobacterota > Desulfobacteria > Desulfobacterales > B30-G6 > JAJDNW01. Next base: position 23,620 of record JBDLJD010000013.1, on the reverse strand, counting down.
TTTGGGTATTGATCGGTTGCGGAGGCCTGCTGTTGATACCCGGCACCAGCTTGAAAATGCTGGGACTCAACGGGTTGCTGATCCTTTTTATCGTGTATTTTTTACAGGGAATTGCCGTGGTCTCGTATTATTTTGAGAAAAAGCGGTTCCCAAGAGCGTTGCGGTTGTTTCTGTACACCCTCATCGCAGTACAGCAATTCATACTGTTGCTGGTCATCGGCCTGGGCATATTTGATATGTGGCTGAATTTCAGAAAAATAAAAACAGACAATCATAGCTAGCCCGGCAGGTATGATGAGGCTGCCTCCCCGGGCGTGTTAGCGCATAAAAATTTTCATGGAGGTTGAAAATGAAAGTTATTCTAAAAGAAACCATTGATTCTCTCGGTATTATCGGAAGCGAAGTCAACGTCGCCAAGGGTTATGCCCGCAACTACCTGCTTCCCCAGAACAAGGCCGTGCTGGCCACCCCTGAAAACAGGCGGATGCTGGAGCAGGAAAAAACCAAGTTCGAGCTGCAGATCGCCAAAGAGAAAAAGATTGCCGAAGAGATGGCAGCGCGCCTTGAAGGTGTGGAGTGTAAAATTGCCGCCAAGGTCAGTGAAGAGGACCGTCTCTACGGATCGATTAACGTACGCGATATCCTGAAGGCGCTCCAGGACCAGGGCGTGGAGATCGAAAAACGTATGGTGCTCCTCACGGATCCGATCAAGACCATCGGGACACACAAGGTGCCCATCCGCGTGTACAAGGAAGTCGAGCCGGAAATTACCGTGGAAATCGTGCCCGAGTAAATTATCATCCCTAAATACATGTTGCATGACAACAATGCCGTCTATATGGTATTGTAAGAGTGAAAACTTGAGATACATGCATGATAATTTACGAAAGTTGAGATCAGCTTTCCGCCTTCGGCCTTTCTAAACGGTATTTGGAAATGGTCATTCGGATTAATCAACAAACACCATCCGATAAAACCGGCAAGCAGTGAAGGGACAAATGGAGAAGGACCCGGCGCTTCATAAAATTCCGCCCCAGAATCTCGAAGCCGAAGAGTCGGTTCTCAGCGCTATCCTTCTGGACAACAATACCCTGCTGGATGTCCTGGAAGTCCTGGAACCCGAAGATTTTTATCGCTCGGCCCACGCCAAGATGTTTGCCGCCATTACCGAGCTGTTCACTAAAAGCGAGCCGGTGGACCTGGTGACCCTGGCCAATATCCTGAAGGAAAAGGACCAGTTGGAAGAGATCGGGGGGGCAACCTATCTCGCCAAACTGGTGGACACGGCTCCGCTCGCCGTCAATGCGCAGCATTATGCCAGGATCATCCATGATAAAGCAGCCCTGCGGGCGCTCATCGAACGTGCCAACGAGATAAGCACAAAGTGCTTTGAAGACAGTGGCGACGTGGACGATGTCATCGATTTCGCGGAAAGGGCTGTTTTCGAAATTGCCGGCAATAAAAATAAAAAGTCGTTCTACGCACTTTCCCAGATCGTCGGACACAGCATAGACGCGCTCGAGGAACGGCAAGGCAACAAAACCCTTGTTACGGGTGTTTCCACGGGCTTCAGCCGGCTTGACAATCTCACCTCGGGCCTTCAGAACTCGGATCTGATCCTTCTGGCGGCACGGCCCAGCATGGGCAAAACCGCCCTGGCCCTCAACATTGCACGCAATGCTGCCATCGACGCCGGCACACCGGTAGCTGTTTTCTCCATCGAAATGTCCAAGGAACAGCTCTCCATGCGCCTTTTATGCGCAGAAGCCAGAATCGATTCATCCCGCTTGAGGAGTGGCTTTTTCAGCCGGGAAGACTGGGTCAGCCTGACCAACGCGGCTGAAGTATTGTCCGATGCGGAGATCTACATCGACGATTCCCCCGACCTTACAGCCATGTCTATAAGGGCCAAGGCTCGCCGGCTCAAAATGGATAAAAATATAGGACTGATCATCATCGACTATGTTCAATTGATGAAAGGCCGGGCATCTGCCGAACGGCGCGATCTCGAGATATCGGAAATTTCTCGGAGCCTCAAAGCATTGGCCAAAGAACTCGAACTACCGGTCATGGCACTTTCCCAGCTCAATAGAAAGCTCGAAGAGCGCCATGACAAACGGCCCCAGCTTTCGGATCTGAGAGAGTCGGGCGCCCTTGAGCAGGATGCCGACGTGGTGGCTTTCATTTACAGGGATGAGGTTTACAACAAGGACGAGAACAACCCCAACAAGGGAACTGCAGAACTCCTCCTCAAGAAACAGAGAAACGGGCCCACCGGGGACATTAAGCTGGCTTTTATATCCACCTACACCCGTTTTGAAGACCTGGCGGACGACAGATACGTGAATCAATGATGTTGTTCAGCGTTTTCTTCAGTCATCAACACCCTTACTGTTTGCCCGAAAGACAGAAGGGTTGTACGGGCGCTGCCGTATGAAAAAGCTCTACGGCAATACAAAAGGGCTGAAAAAAAATCAGGTCCGGCGCATCGAAAACCTGTACCGGCGCCGCACGCCACCTCAACATGTCCTTACGCCGGAACTCGGCCTCGATATCAGCCGCCTCTCCTTTGAAATCAACCGCCAGCTCGGTTTGCTCATCGACCGTAAAGGAAGGGTCGCAGCCGTCATCGTCGGGGACCACCACGGCATTGTCATCCCCCAGATGCGCGAATACAGAACAGCCCCGGACCGCCTCAAGGGCGTCCGCTGCGTTCACACCCACCTGGATGGGGAAGCGCTTACCAGGGACGACCTCAACGACCTTGTCATCATGCGGCTCGACCTGATGGCGGCCATCGCCGTGGGCCGGGAGGGCCTGCCCAATAAAATCCACGTCAGCCACATCCTTCCCGGGATAACAGAGGGGCCGCCCTTTCGCATCCACGATCCTTTGGAACCCGGACATACGGACATCGGGTGCCATGAGCTGATCTATTCCCTTGAAGCGGAACTCGCTAGCTCCAGCGGCCAGGCGGTGCACACACAATCAAAGTATGAACGCGCCCTTTTGGTGAGCGTAACCACGGCCGCCAAACGAAAGGCTGTCGATGCTTTGGATGAACTGGAAGAGCTTGTCCTTTCCAGCGGCATCGAGATTGTGGACAAAATCCTGCAGCAGCGCAAATCCGTAGACAGTAAATTCCTGCTCGGATCGGGAAAACTCGAGGAGCTCACCATCCTCGCCCTTCAAAAGGGCGCCACCCTCATCATTTTCGATCAGGAACTGAACCCGTCCCAGATAAGGTCCATTACCGATCGAATCGAGTTGAAGGTGATCGACCGGACCCAGCTCATTCTGGATATTTTTGCCCAGCGGGCCCGCACAAGGGAGGGGAAACTGCAGGTTGAACTGGCCCAGCTTAAATATCTGCTGCCGCGCCTGGTGACTAAAAATACGGCCATGTCGAGATTGACGGGGGGGATCGGCGGCCGGGGTCCCGGAGAGACCAAGCTGGAGATCAACCGCCGGCGTATACGGACCCGCATTGCACACCTGGAGCATCTATTGTCCCAGGTGCGCCGCCAACGGAATCAACAGAAATCCAAGCGGACCAAGCGAAATCTTCCTGTAATCTCGATTGTGGGCTATACCAACGCCGGGAAATCCACCTTGCTGAATACACTCACCAGCAGCAGGGTTCTGGCGGAAAAAAGGCTGTTTGCCACCCTAGACCCCTCAAGCAGGCGCCTCCGCTTTCCCAGAGACACCCAGGTCATCGTGACGGACACGGTGGGCTTTATCAAAGACCTGCCTGAAGACCTCAAAGTCGCCTTCCGGGCCACCCTGGAGGAGTTGAAAAGTGCAGACATTCTACTGCACGTAATCGATATCGGAAATCCGCGCTGCATGGATCAGGTGCGGGCTGTGGAAACGATTCTGACCGATCTCGACCTGCACCGGATACCGGCCATCAGAGTCCTGAACAAACAGGACCTGGTCTCTAAAGAAACCCTCCAAAAGATGGTCCGCTCCATCGGGGGCATCCCCATTTCAGCCAAAAAGAAAAAGACAACGCTGCCGCTCATTGAAACCCTGGAAACCATGCTCACGAATAAAAGCCGCCCCTCGCATAAGGCGTAGCAGGCCCGGCCCTTATTTGATATTGACATCTTTGGAAGATCACATATAAAAAGGGCTACAATCAGCGCCCCCTTACAGGGCCGGTATGCGGATGGGATTTAGCTCTGCTGGTGGTCGCTGATTGAGACCATATGGCGCCGGTGAGCAATAAAGGGAGTTATGGACTTCGACTATATAAAAAGGACCGGCATTGCAGCGGCTTACGAAGGCGGGAAAGTGCTGCAGTCTTATTTCGGTCAAAAACCCGAAATTCGAAAAAAGGGGGCCATAGACCTGGTTACCCGCGCCGACACGGAATCGGAAAAGGCCATCATCGAAACCATTCGCTCGCGGTTCCCTGATCATGCCATCCTGGCGGAAGAAAGCGGCCTGGACATGGGCGGGCATGAAGGCCTCGCCCAGAACAGGTGGATCATCGATCCCCTGGACGGCACCACCAATTTCGCCCATGAGTTGGGTTTTTTTTCCGTGTCCATCGCCTTCGAGCGTGACGGTGAAGTGGTAATAGGGGTTGTCCTTAATCCCGCAAACGGTGAGCTGTTCTCGGCAATGGCAGGGGAAGGCGCTTTTTTGAATAATCACCCCATCACCGTATCGGATGCAACCAGCGTAGGGGAAAGTTTGCTGGCCACGGGTTTTCCCTATGATCTGCCGCCACTGTTCAACCAGTTGCAGACACGGTTCTCCACCTGTCTTAAGCATGCGCAGGGGATCAGGCGTCTCGGGTCGGCAGCCCTGGATTTATGCTATCTGGCATGCGGCCGCTTTGACGGATTCTGGGAGCAGAATTTACACCCCTGGGACACGGCAGCCGGCCTGTGCATCGCGGAAGAAGCCGGTGCCAGGATTACCGATTTTTCGAATACAGCTTATTCAATTGAAAAAGATGAAATTCTGGCCACCAATGGCCACATCCATGCTGAGATGATCACCCTGCTGGATATAGAGGAAGCTTAAATGATATACGAAATGGACAATGAAACACTTTTGGACAACCACCTGGATTGCATGGGTGAGTTCAACAATGGAGATGATATCTGCCGTAAACACTGTGCCTTGCGATTGCGCTGTGCCATTGAACACAGCCAAAAGGCCCGCCTGGAACTCATCGAAGACATCATGGCCTCCAACAGCACCTTCATAAAATTCCAATAAAAAGAAATAGCAGCCCCATTGATCGTTAAAAATAACGATTGATGGGGCTGTTATTTCTTTTTAGAATTTGCCGGATTCAAGCTTCTTGCTTAAGAACTCTACATGCTTGCGCACGGGGGCGTCGTTCTTGAGGCCACGCTCCACGGAGTTGATGGCGTGCAGAGCCGTGGCATGGTAGCGGTTGAAACTTTTGCCTATGGACTGCAGGGGCTGGTCCGTGTAACGGCGCGATAGGTAGATGGCGACCTGCCTGGGTCTGACGATCCTCTGCTTGCGGGATTTGGAAACAAGGTCTTTAATCGTAACCTTGTAGTATTTGCAAACAACCTTCTTGACCACATCGATGGTGATGGCCTGCTTCTGCCGGGCGATGTTCTGCACGACACTTTTGGCAAGATCGAGATCGACTTCGGCGCCCATAAGTGACGATTTTGCGGCAACGCCGATCAGGCCGCTTTCCAACTGCCGGATATTATCGGTGAGTTCACCGGCCAGATAGCCGATAACATCATCCGACATGGTAAAATTGTTCAGCCGTGATTTCTTCCTCAGGATGCGCACACGCGTGTTGAAGTCAGGTGATTCCATCGTCGAGATAAGCCCGCACGAGAGCCTGGATCGCAATTTGTCACTGAGTTTGGGAATGTCGCCGGGAAGATAGCAGCTTGAGAAAATAATCTTTTTATTGGCATCGAACAGCGTGTCCAAGGTCAAGGCCAGTTCAACCTGAGTCCGGTTTTTACCGGCGAGGTAGTGAACATCTTCCAGCAACAGGACATCGCACTTGCCCCGGTATTTATCTTTGAATTGGTTTATGGAATTGGTCTGAAAAGCATAGACCATTTCATTGGTGAAATCTTCCGCTGTAATGTAGCACACCCGTTCGGAAGGGAATTCAGCAAGAATGTGATGACCGATAGCCTGGGAAAGGTGGCTTTTCCCATTCCCGGTTTCGGACAGTAAAAACAAGGCGTTTTGCTGGTTGCTTCTTCGTGAAGCCAGTGACAGGGCCGCCGAATAGGCGAACCCGTTGTTATCCCCCACAACGAATTGGTCAAAGGTGTAGCTGCCGCGCAGCATCCGGCCGCTGTATTGCTTAGGTGTGATGTTGGGAAGTCTGAGCTGACGGTGCTTGGTTGGTCCTTGGCTGGTTTGCTGATACTTGCCGGTATTGATCTGGAGCTTCAGGGTTCTGCTTGCCAAACGGCCCATTTCGGACTCTATCAACCCGGCATAATGGTCTTCTATCTTTTTCTGGTAAATCAGGTTCGGACATAAAACAGCAATGCCGTCCGCGGTGGATTTATCAAACGCGATCGGTTCAATCCACATCCTGTAACTGTGTTCGGGGATTCTCCCTTTTACCGCATTTTTTGCTGCCTTCCAAATATCTTCCATACAAGAATGTTCTCTTTCCAGTCCAGATCAATGCAACCTACGGTTTGTTTTAGGGATTAAAATACGTCAGACAAATAACTGAAAAAAATCGGTTTGTTAGAATTACAACCAGATGTGTTGAAAATTCCACAAAGTTGAATGAGATTTAATGGATCCAGCTTTGTTAGTCAAACCGGATGGTGCCGATTCTCGAAGCCCCTGAATCACAACAATCTTTTAATATATATCTATCTGAATTAATTTAAATATTTTGTGCACTTCATGTTAACCCTTTTAGATTAAGGATTTCCAATCTTGAATTTTTTTCCAAGAATTCTAAGCAATTCCATCCTTATCAACAAGTTATTAACAATTTACTTTTCTCTTGTTTTCTACTATTTTCTCCTATTTTCTCTCATTTTCATATTTATTATTATCCATCTCACAGGCCTGTAAACATTTCTAATGCCCCCTCATATTAACCCAATGAAAACTTAACACAAATTGTAAAAGCGGGTACCCCGCTTTTACTTAGATAAAATAATCTGGTATGTTTCTTTCCCATGCAAACCAATGAAATCACCATCCGGGGTGCCCGTCAGCACAACCTGAAAAACATCGATGTCACCCTGCCGCGCAACAAACTGGTCGTCATTACCGGCCTGTCCGGTTCCGGCAAGTCAACCCTGGCCTTTGACACACTTTATGCCGAAGGCCAACGGCGGTACGTCGAATCCCTTTCCACCTATGCACGTCAATTTCTCGAACGCATGGAAAAACCCGATGTGGACCTGATAGAGGGACTGTCTCCTGCCATTGCCATTCAGCAGCGGACGGCGAGCCACAACCCGCGCTCCACTGTGGGTACGGTCACTGAAATATACGATTACCTGAGACTGCTTTATGCCAGGGTCGGCACGGCCCACTGTCACCAATGTGGGGAACCCATAGCACCCCAGGATCTCGATCAGGTGCTGGAAAAGGTCATGCTTCTGCCCGAAGGGACGAAACTGATCATTCTTGCCCCCCTTTTGGTCGGTCAGAAAGGAAGCCACAAAAGCCTACTGCTGCACTTGCAGAAGGAAGGCTATGCGCGTGTCCGCATCGACGGGCAAACCCTGGAACTGGATGCTGTTGAAACCCTGGACAAAAACAAACGGCATTCCATTGACGTAGTCGTCGACCGCTTAATTGCCAAGGATAAAATGCGCAACAGACTGGCCGATTCTCTGGAACTGGCTGTTTCCCTGTCAGGCGGCAGGGTTGTCGTGGACATTCAAAACGGATCCCCGGTTCTTTTCAGCGAAAAAGCCGTCTGTCTGAAATGCGGTATCAGCTATCCGGAATTCACACCGGCTTCGTTTTCGTTCAACTCTCCCCAGGGCGCCTGTCCCGAGTGCAACGGACTCGGCGCGACCACCGCCATCGACCCCGCGCTGATTATTCCCAACCCCGATCTGTCGTTGAGGGAGGGGGCTGTAGAGCCCTGGGCCGGGAAAAATTCGGTACGTTTTGCTGAGTTTCTGGATGCCTTGACCGCTTATTACCAGGTGGATATCTACACGCCTTTCCGTAAACTTCCCGAGCGTTTCCAGAGCGTACTGCTGCACGGCTCCCAGTCAGATGAGATACCGTTCTACTTTGAGCAGGACCAGCGCCGGGTCACCTATCACAAAACGTATGAGGGTATCATTCCCAACCTCGAAAGACGCTATCTGGAAACAGATTCCACCGGCGCCCGGGATGAAATCCGGAAATACATGAGTTTCAGTCCCTGCAAGGCCTGCGACGGCGCCAAACTGAACAGGGCCAGCCGGTCGGTCAAAATTGGCGGACTCACCATTCATGAAGTGACCCGGCTGTCGATATCAAGGGCCATCGCCTTTTTAGAAGGGCTGCACCTCTCCGGCAGAAAAGAAACCATTGCCGGTAAAATTTTGAAAGAAGTCAGGGAACGGTTGGGGTTCATTGCTCACGTAGGCCTGCCCTACCTCACCCTCGACAGGGCCGCCAACACGCTTTCCGGCGGCGAAAGCCAGCGTATCCGCCTGGCCACCCAGATCGGCTCCAAACTGACCGGCGTCCTCTATGTCCTGGATGAACCCAGCATTGGGCTGCATCAGAGGGACAACCGGCGCCTTCTGGGCGCATTGATGAAAATGCGCGATCTGGGCAACACGGTCATTGTCGTAGAACATGATGAAGAGACGATTCGATCTGCCGACCATGTGGTCGACATGGGGCCAGGCGCCGGTGTGAACGGCGGCAAGGTCATTTTTTCGGGTCCGCCCAACGCGCTGCTTGACCATGCGGATTCGTTGACCGGGCTTTATCTTTCCGGACGGCAACATATCACGCTGCCCGCTCAAAGGCGCACAGGAAGCGGGGAAAGGATAGTCCTGACTGGCGTCCGGGAAAACAACCTGAAAAATATCGAGGTTGAAATCCCTCTGGGGCAGTTTATCTGTGTCACCGGCGTATCCGGATCCGGCAAATCTTCTCTGGTGCTGCAAACCCTATTTCCGGCCCTCTCACAAAAGCTTTACCAGGCCCGCATCCAAGCGGGACGCCACACGGCTATCACCGGGCTTGACCATGTGGATAAAGTTATCCACATCGACCAATCGCCCATCGGCAGAACCCCGCGGTCCAACCCGGGTACCTACACCGGTATTTTTGCGCCCGTACGGGAGCTCTTTTCCAGAACGCCGGAAGCCCGCATGCGGGGATACAAGGCCGGACGGTTCAGTTTCAACGTGAAAGGCGGCCGCTGCGAAGCCTGCCGCGGAGACGGCATCGTCAAAATTGAAATGCATTTCCTGCCTGATGTCTACGTAGCCTGCGACACCTGCCGGGGCAACCGATACAACCGCGAGACCCTGGAGGTGAAATACAAAGGCCGTAATATCGCCGATGTCCTGGGCATGACAGTCAACCAGTCCCTGAAATTTTTCGACAGAATCGGCAATATCCGCGAAAAGCTCCAAACCCTCGTGGACGTGGGCCTCGGTTATATCCAGATCGGACAACCGGCCACGACCCTCTCCGGCGGTGAGGCGCAGCGCGTCAAACTGGCCCGGGAACTCAGCAAAAAGAGTACCGGAAAAACCGTCTATATACTGGATGAACCCACAACCGGTCTCCACATCGACGATATTCAAAAACTGCTGCTGGTGCTCAACCGGCTGGTTGACAGCGGCAACACGGTCATCATCATCGAGCACCATCTGGATGTGATTAAAACCGCCGATCACATTATTGACCTGGGACCGGAAGGGGGCGACAAAGGAGGCTGTGTTGTGGGATGCGGCGCCCCGGAGGATATAGCCGAAATTCCTGAATCCCACACGGGGCAGTATTTGAAGCCATATCTGGAAAACTAAAAAAGGCCGCTCCAAATGGAGCGGCCTTTTTTAGTTTTGGGAGTACCTGCTCTTAATGGCCACCCAACAGACCGGCGATAGCAGCTGCCTGCGGATGAGCATAAATAAGAATCAGAGAAACAACCAGTGCGTAAATACAGAGAGATTCGATCATAGCCAGACCGATCAGCAGGGTTACGGTAACTTTACCTGAAGATTCGGGGTTTCTGGCAATACCTTCCACGGCTGATTTGAGGCCGATGCCCTGGCCAAGACCACAACCGAATGCCGCAATGGCGATCCCGAAACCTGCTGCTGTTACGCATGCAATGAAAAAACTTAATGCTGTTGCTTCCATACTTGATCTTCCTCCTTTTTAGAGATTAATAGTTCGCTTCTTCCAAATACCCATTATCCTGATCGCTCGGCCCAGCCGCCCATTCAGCGGACCGGCGATGTAAATCCAATCGTTTAAACTGTCACGACACAGGATTAGTGTGCATGTTCCATGGCCCCGGTAAAGTACATAACCGAGAGCAGGAAAAACACGAAGGCCTGTACCAGGGCAACAAAAATACCCAGCGCCATGATCGGCAAGGGTGCGAAAAAGGCGCCAGCCAGGGCAAACAATATTGCCAGTACCAGCTCATGCCCCATCATGTTTCCAAAAAGCCGGAAAGAAAGAGAGAGAACCCGGGCCAGATGGCCGATGATTTCGATGGGGAAGATGATGGGAATCATCCACCATACCGGCCCCAGAAAATGTTTGATGTATTTTGCCCCGTGGTATTTGATGCCGATCACATGCGTGAACACAACCACGCACAGCGCACAAGCAAGGGTCGTATTCAGGCTTGCGGTGGGCGGAAAAAATCCAGGGACCAACCCTATCAGGTTGCTGGTGGCGATAAAAATAAAGATCGTGCCAACGATGGGAAAGAGCCAGCGGCCCTCTTCACCGGTGATCGTCACGGCAAACTCTTCCAAGCCCGAGATGACGATTTCAAAAAAATTCTGCCCTTTGGAAGGGACCAGAGTAACGGTTTTAACCGCGACTGCACTGAGGATGATAAGAAGAGCCATGACGACCCACATGTAAATGACATGGGGATAGGCATGGGCAAAATGCGCCAGGCCAATCACTTCGAAAAACTTTACAAAAAACAGATAGGGATGCTCCATCCTTATATTGCCTCCTTGAAAATTAAATTTTTGACCTCGATGAGTGTGGCCAGCATGATGCTTGCCACCACCACGGACAGCCCGACGAACAAGCCCAGCGGTTCCACATAGTCTCTGGAGATAAGAAAAAACAGGATCAGCCCGCTGAAGAAAAAACGGACATAATATTTTGCCAGGATAACATTGGGTGACGTGAGTCGCGGGGGAGCCAGCGCTTTGCGCAGTGTCCGGGAAAGCAGGTGGAAATTAACCGTTACGATAAGGCCGCCGAAAATGATACCTTTAGCAAAACCGGGCGGACAGAATACAAGTCCGATAATGCTTGCCACAGCGAACAAAACCCAATTGGTGCGGGTAACAAATTTTAGCAGTCTTGCCTGTATATTCACAGTCTTATAATTTGAGTCTTGGTTACAGTTTACGGCTTCTTTTGATGGCCAGGCCGATGTTCCGATACCCAGCCACAATCCCCATCCCCAACCCGGTGAACATCAACCACGGTGACGTACCGAATTTACGGTCCAGCCACAGCCCGAAGGCGAGCCCGATGAAAATGGAAAGCGCCACGGAAAGGCCTATGCTGCTGAAATAGACCAACTCTCTTAATGAACGCCTGGTTTCCTCTTCCATGCAAAAGAACGCTTTGTCAGGTTTGGCAGCGTTTGTCCTCTGCCGGTTTGGGATAAATGGAACTAACACAGGTTCATGGTCAAGTCAACGAAAAATGAAATCGCCAAAGGCAATTTTATGATGCGCGACTTTGCCGCTAACTATAAGATAAAAAGATACTTTTTCACCTATATCAATATTTCGCCAGCATCGAATACAGGTCCATCTACACAGGCGTGCCGATAAGCATCATTGCTCTGCTTGTCTTTGACCGCACACCCCAGGCAGGCGCCCATGCCGCAGGCCATGATGGTTTCAATGGACACCTGACAGGGCAGGTCGTGATGGTCCGCGATGGCCATGACTTCCCTCAACATGGGAAGCGGTCCACAGGCGTAAAGCATATCCGGTGGGGAGGCCTTGATGGCCTCTTCCAACGGGCCGGTGACCAGGTCCTGCCTGCCTCGACTGCCATCGTCGGTGGTCAGATTGGTAGACAGGCCCAACTGCTCGAAGTCCGTGACACAGAGGAGATCACTTGCCGTGCGCCCCCCTAAAAAAAGGTTCACCCGTGACATGTCGAACCCGGCAGCGGCCATGCGGTCAGCCAGAAAAAGAAACGGCGCCACACCGATGCCGCCGGCCACAAAATAAAATGTTTTATGCCCGGGATGAAGGTCAAAGCTTTTTCCCAGAGGTCCCAGAACATCGATGCCGTCCCCTTTTCCAGCCCCTGCCATTAGGGCGGTTCCGGTTCCAACCACCTTGTACAGTATTTCAAAACCGTTCACCCGCCCCTGGTCCATAATCACCTGGTGGATGGAAAAGGGCCTTCTCAGCAAGGGGGATTGCTGCCCCTCGAGGCGCACCATGAGGAACTGGCCCGGTTCTGCTCCTTGGATATGGCCGCCACACCCGAGCCCCATGCGAAAATATCCGGATCCCTGCGGGCGGTTCCACAGCACCTGTGCATTTTGGAGACATTTCTCGATTGGATTGTGCATTGATGTACATTCCTTAATTATGGCAGCATTTCAACCGTTTCTGGTAACGCTTAACCCCTTGGTTTGTTGTAATTCCGCATTCCGAAATCAACATTCTCTTTTCAGCCACAAAGACTCAAAGACTCAAAGAATGGCATGGTAAGCGTTGTCCCCCCGCGGGTGTTTGATTTATAAATGGGCTCTTTTCGTCACGATATCACGAAATCACGGAAGAATGAAAACACGAAAATATTTCTGAACGTTTCGTGCTTTTTCGATTTCGTGTTTTCGTGATTCATTTTTTTCAAAAACCACCAACCACAGACCACCGACTACAGACTACCTCTGATCTCCGGCCTCTGGATTTCTCCCTACTCCCTACTCCTTACTCCCTACTTTCCCCAGCAACCCCGCGGCCACAACGAACCTGCCGGTAACCCGCTCGGCCCGATACGAGAAAAACCGCTCCAGGTTACAGCGTGTACAGCATCCTGCTATTTCGATATTTGCATGGGGAATCCCGGCCTTGACCATTTGGTCGCGGCTGATGGCCCAGAAATCGAAATGATCCACAGACATCTTATGGGGCCAAAATTTTTCCGGGATCTCCTGCCTGTAATTCACGAATTCCGCACAGCAGGGCCCCAGAGAAGGGCTCACACCGGCCAGCAGGCTGCCGGGATCACACCCGAATTCCGCAACCATGGTTTCCACGGTCCTGCCGATGATGTTGATGGTGCTGCCCCGCCATCCAGAATGGATATTGGCCACAACATGACGCTCAGGATCGTAGAGCACCACAGCCTGGCAGTCCGCCACCTGGATGGCCAGACAGATACCGGGCACATCCGTGATCATGGCATCCCCGGATGCATGTTCCAGGCCTCCTCCCATTTTGCCATACCGGTCCCTGACCACCAGGATGCGTTCGCCGTGTACCTGATTTATGAAAAGGAGTTGGTCCACACCCAGGCACGCTGCCACGCGGCCTCTGTTGACATATACTGCATCGGGCTGATCGCCCAGCCCAAGGCCGACATTCAGGGCATTAAAGGGTGCCTTGCTCGCGCCCCCCTGGCGTGTAAAAATGCCGTGTACAAGACCGGGGAGATCGGCCATGTTGGCAAACCGATAATACGGTAAATCCCCCCTCATGTTCGGCCCGGTTAACGTATTCCCCATGGAAACGGGATGCAGCGGATCCGACTTCCTCATGTGACCGCCCGTCCGATGGTAAGGATATCCACCTGCGCGGCACCACTTTTCTTCAAGATCCGGGCACATTCCTTTACGGTTGCACCGGTGGTATAGACATCGTCCACCAACAGGACGCGCTTGTCTTTTACGGCAGCAGCGCTTTTCACCGCAAATGCCCCCTTTACATTTTTCAACCGTTCTTTTCTCCCCAGGCCGGTCTGCGGAGGTGTCCGGCGTGTACGTTCCAGGATATCCCTCCTTACGACGTCCCCCCAGGATCGGACCAGAAGATAGGCCTGGTTGAAACTCCTTTTCCTGAATCGTGCGGGATGCAAAGGAATCGGCAGCACGAGGTCGATGGCAGCAGGCCGCCAGTGGCGCTCATAAACCGCTGTCAGCAGTTTTGAAAGCGGTCCGGCCAGTTGCACCTTTCCGTCGTATTTGTAGGCATGCATGATGGACATAAGCGACTGGTCATGAACGCCTGCCGCCCGGGCCATCCTGTATGGCTTTTCCGATTCGATGCAGTCTCCGCACAGGTGGTCATCGCCCTGCCGGCTTTTAAAAATTATGCCGCAGCTTGTACAAATGGGCGATTCGGCCGCCGTAAATTGCCCGGCACATGCCGGGCAGAGGTGATGGGCCAGCAAACGGCTGAAGCGTACCGCAAGCCCTTCCGGCTCAGATGCGCTGCCAGCAGCCCGCCGGCTGTTTTCCAAGGGGTGAAAAAAATGACCGCATACCCTGCAACTAACCGGAAGCAATGCATCTTTAATTATATTCCTTAGCTGCATAAACGGCATGACCGATCCATGTCACCAGGTAATCCCAACGTTGTTTATGCAACCTTGGGGGTATTTTCAATGTCTACATATGATCCACTATCCGCTCGGCAAACACCGAACATTTGACCTCCCTGGCGCCCGAAATCTGACGGGCCAGGTCGTACGTCACCGTGCCTTCCTTAATGGTGGTCTGCAAAGACCGCCGGATGGCTTCGGCCGCCTCCTTCCACTCCAGGTAATCGAACATCATGGCCCCTGAGAGGATGAGGGAACTGGGATTTACCTTGTCCTGACCGGCATATTTCGGGGCGGTCCCGTGGGTTGCCTCGAACACCGCACAGGTGTCTCCGATATTGGCTCCCGGAGCCATCCCCAGACCGCCTACCTGGGCGGCCAGAGCGTCCGAAAGATAATCTCCATTTAAATTCGGCGTGGCGATCACGTGAAACTCGTCGGGCCGGAGCAGCACCTGCTGGAACAGCATATCCGCAATCCGGTCTTTTATGACCACCATGCCTTCCGGCGGATGGCCGTCGTGCTTTTCGTAAACATCCGCTTCGGTAATCACCTTGTCCGCAAAGCGCTCTGCCGCCACCTCGTACCCCCATTGCCGGAAAGCCCCTTCGGTGAATTTCATAATATTGCCTTTGTGCATTAACGTTACGCTCGACAAACCGTTATCGATGGCATAGGCAATGGCAGATGCCACCAGGCGTTTGGTGTTGGCCGCGCTGATGGGTTTGATGCCGATGCCGGCGCCTGGAGGAAGGTCCGCCCCCATTTCCGTTTTGAGAAACTGCCCGACTTTTTCGGCATCGCTCGTGCCGGCCTGCCACTCGATCCCGGCATACAGGTCTTCGGTATTCTCCCGAAAAATGACCATGTCCACTTTTTCCGGCTGTTTCATGGGGCTGGGAACGGATTCGATATAGCTGACCGGGCGCACGCAGGCAAACAGGTCCAGTTTTTGCCGGATGGCTACGTTCACGCTGCGGATGCCTTCGCCCACGGGCGTGGTGAGCGGTCCTTTGATGGCCGCCACATGTTCTTGAATGGCGTCGAGGGTTTCATCAGGAAGCCATTCGCCGGTCTTGTTTAACCCTTTTTCACCTGCCAGCACCTCCAGCCAGGCGATGCTGCGGCCAGGTCCATAGGCCTTTTCCACCGCCTTATCAAAAACCAGCCGGGCTGCATGCCATATATCCGGGCCGGTGCCATCTCCCTCTATAAACGGGATGTCCACATGATCCGGAACATTCAACTGGCCGTTTTTGTTCTCTATTTTCATATTATTCTCCTCTCCTGCAACCATAAAAATATCTACTTATTTTTTAACTCATTGTTGGTTATTGGATATTCATAATGAGAAAGGCGAATGTCCAATATCCAATAACGAATAACCAATTTCCAAGTCTTCCGTCCTCTGTGGTTCTGCGGCTCTGACCCTCAGGCCTCCGGTCTCCGTCCTCTGGTTTTGGCCTTTGCGGCTCAGCTCCCTCTGTTGCCGGCATGGGACAACCGCTGCCGAAATACTTCGTACATGACAATGCCGCCTGCCACCGAGGCATTCAGGGAATCCACTTCTCCCATCTGGGGAATGCCGATCAGCATATCGCAGTTCTTTTTAACCAGCGGCCTCAAGCCCTTTTCCTCACTGCCCACGACGATGGCCAGGGGCACGTTAAAATCCGTGGAAAAAAGCGTGCCCCCTGCGGCCCGATCCAGGCCGGACACCCAGAGCCCTCTTGATTTGAGGACCGAAATGGCCTTGACCAGATTGGTGGTCCTGACCAGCCGGGTGTGCTCCAGCGCTCCCGCCGATATCCTCGAGACAGCCGGCGATGGTGTCGCGCAACGGTCCTTGGGAATCACCACTCCGTCGACCCCTGCGCAATAGGCCGTCCGGATCAAGGCGCCAAGGTTGTGGGGGTCCTGAATACTGTCGAGCAGCAGCAGGCAACCAGGGGCGGATCTGTCCGCCTTCTCCATGGCTGCGCCCTTCAGCACCTCATCCAGCCCGATATAAGGAAAACCGGAAACCCTGGCGCACACCCCCTGATGCCTTTCTGACCCGGCCAGTCCGGACAGCCGGGCGGGCGGTACCTTTGACACGGGGATATTTCCGACATACGCCTTATCTGCAATCGCTGCCAGGCGAGGCGAAGATTTATCGCGGGCCAGAAATATTTCCACGATGGATCTTCTACCGGCCTTGAGGGCCTCGGCTATTGGATGATGTCCGTACAATATTTCGATTTCAAGTTCCCCCTTCGCGGCAGTGCTTGACAACGGCGAGCAACTCCTCTGCAGCCCGTTCCAGTTGATCGTTGACGATGATATGGCGGTACAGCTCTCTTTTTTCCATTTCCTCTGCCGCGTTGCGCAAACGCTTCTGGATGGTTCCATGGCTGTCGGTGCCCCTTTGGGTGAGGCGCTGCCTAAGTGCGTCCAGGGAGGGCGGCATGATAAAGATAGTGACCGCCTCCGGGAAACGCGTAAGAATTTGCATAGCCCCCTGGACATCGATATCCATGAGGACATCGCGGCCCCTGGCCAGGGAATCGGATAGAAACACGGCCGACGTCCCGTAGTAATGATCATGCACCCGGGCCCACTCGGCCCAGTAATCAAGCGCCCTTTTTTCCAGAAAATCCTCCCTGGAGATGAAATGATAGTCCTTACCGTCTTTTTCACCGGGACGGGGGCGCCTTGTCGTGTAGGATATGGAATAGACAATATCCGGGTAATATTCCAGGAGCCTCCTGCACAGGGTGGTCTTGCCTGCGCCCGATGGTGCGGAAATGATAAAAAGTCGTCCCTTTGATCTGGTTGTCGTTTCCAATCCGACCCTCGCTACTCTTTCAAGGTGGCATAGCGTTGAGAAATTGTTTCTGCCTGGATG
The DNA here is from genome assembly GCA_039714495.1 of Thermodesulfobacteriota bacterium. Taxonomy (GTDB): domain Bacteria; phylum Desulfobacterota; class Desulfobacteria; order Desulfobacterales; family B30-G6; genus JAJDNW01. The sequence goes on along the minus strand of JBDLJD010000013.1, from coordinate 5,985 downwards.
GCCGATAGCACGATGTGGTTGCTGTCCATCACAATGATAGAACGGGTCCTGCGGCCGTGGGTTGCGTCGATCAGCCGGCGGTCCTCCCGGGCCTCGTCTTTCAGTCGTTTCATGGGGGCTGAATTGGGGGCCACGATCCCCACCACGCGTTCCGCCACCACGGTATTGCCGAATCCGATATTTAACAGCGCTTTTTCCACTTGCCGTTCCTTATTCTTAATTGAAATCCGGTAAAGCGACTCTTGCCTTAACCATATCTCAGATAAAATTTGATGATGCTGAATGCTGGTTCCTGAAGCCAGGATTAGTTTAGCGGCGAAGCCGCGTTTCGTAACAACGCGAAGCGGTGTTACTATTCGATGTTCTGCACCTGCTCCCTGAGCTTTTCCAATTCCGATTTAACCGCCACCACTGCATGGGCAACAGCGGCCTTGCCGGTTTTCGAGCCGATGGTGTTGAATTCCCGGTTCATTTCCTGCAGCAGGAAGTTGAGTGGCTGCCCGGTGGGGTCCGGGCTGGCCATGATGGTTTTAAACTGCTTGATGTGACTGGCGGCCCGGACCAGTTCCTCGGATATGTCGCTTTTGTCCGCTAAAAGGGCGGCTTCCTGTTCAATGCGCCCCGCATCGAGTTTGACCACGTCCTTGGCCAACACCAGAAGTCTTTCTTCAAGCCGTTTTTTATAAACCTCGATCAGCCCCTGGCTGTTTTCCTCAACCTCGGCCAGGTTTGCTTCTATTTTAGCAAGGCGCATGGACAGGTCTTCGGCAATATTCTCCCCTTCCCTCAAGCGCATGGTGTCCAGGTCGCTCAGGGCCTCTTTAACACACGGTTCGACCACGCTCCACGCCCGCTCCACATCCCTGGCCTGCTCCAACGGACGGATCACATCGCCTTTGGATACCACCAGTTCCATGGGAATGTCGCCGTCTGTTCCCAGACAATGCTTCAGTTCGGTAAGGGCGCTATAATAGGCCCTGGCTTTGGGAGCATCCACTTCAAAAGCATAGCCGGTCTCCGACTCGTCCCTTATGCCCACCTTGATCTCCACCCTGCCCCTTACGACGTGGCCGGCGATCAGGGATCTCAACTTTTCTTCGACAGCCATATACCCGTGAGTCAACCGCACATTGAGATCTAGGTGACGGCTGTTATAGGATCTGATTTCCACCTGTATGTTCATGTTGTCCTGGTGTCTCTCGACACTGGAAAATGCTGTCATGCTTTTAATCATTTAGCGTCCTCTCCGGCTGTCACCGCCTGAAACATTTTTCATCGCATATAAATACAAGTTGCGCACCGAGGTCAGAAACAGCTGCATCCGTTGTTCGGCATAGTCGGGATATGTCCAGGGCAGGGTTTGGAAAGCACCCTTTTGGAAAACAAGGGTCAGGTCCGCATAAATCCCGCCGCCGATATAGATCCTGTGGGTGAAGTTTTTTCCCGTAGCCAGCACAAACCGTTCCGCAAGCAGGTATCCGGGATCAATATTCACCCTGCGCCTGCCGGCCCGCGCATAGGCCTTTTCGATGGCATTGGTCTGTCGTTTGATGGAAGCGAGGGTACTCTGCCGTATCAACCCCTCGAACGACATCACCCGTCTGAAAAGGGGCTCGCCCATTTCAGGCGCATAGTAAGACGTAAAGTCAAACGGCAACCAGGCACTCACCAGATCCAGCTCCCCAAAACAGGATCTCAGATCCTCCACCACAGGCTGTATCAGATTCTTTTCCTGCAAGAATAAACTGATGACCAGTTTGGCCGGGCGTGGGGATGCGGGTCGACTCACAAGGGCCTGGCTTCATCGATAAGCATAATGGGAATATCGTCCCTGATTTCATACAGCAGCTTGCAGCTGTCACAAATGAGCCCGTCTTCTTTTTCGTTCAAATGGATATCCCCTTTGCATTTAGGGCAGGCCAGAATATCCAGCAGTTCTTTTTTTACGGCCATCGGGTCCTCCTCGGGTATACGCCGGGTTGCATAAACAACGTGCCGACGATTATTTAATAGTTTGTTATTATTGTCTATCAGCGAGCATGAAAATTCATAGCAGAATACAATGGTGCTTGCAAAAATAAAATCGCTATGAGAATTAATAAAATCGTATTCTACAATTTTATGAAACGCGACTTAAGTCGCTAAAACACTAAGCACTTTTCCTATTCGAGGGCAGCATGTACATCGTTACCGGGGGAGCCGGATTCATCGGCAGCGCCATCCTGTGGAAGCTCAACAAAGAGGGAATCGATGATATCCTGGTGGTGGACGATTTAGGTTCATCCGAAAAATGGAAAAACCTGGTGAACCGCCGCTATGTCGATTATATCCACAAATCAGATTTCTTGACCATGTTAACCGGCGGCAAGTTTGCCCCCATCGATGCCGTGATTCACATGGGGGCGTGTTCATCGACCACCGTAAGAGACGCCGATTATCTGATGGAAAACAATTTCCACTATTCGACGGCCTTGGCCGAATATGCCCTTCACAATCACATCCGCATGATCAATGCCTCCAGTGCCGCCACATACGGGGATGGATCCCAAGGCTTTTCCGACAGTCAGGAAACCATGCACAAGCTGAAACCGCTGAACATGTACGGATACTCAAAACAGCTTTTCGATTTGTGGGCCCTGCGCACGGGCGCCCTGAACAGGGTGGCCAGCCTGAAATTTTTCAATGTGTTCGGCCCCAACGAATACCACAAAGACGATATGTGCAGCATGGTTTTCCGGGGATTCAACCAGATTCGTGAAACCGGTTGCCTTGGGCTTTTCAAATCGTACCGGCCGGAATACCAGGACGGTGGGCAGCGACGGGATTTCGTGTATGTCAAAGACTGCGTCGACGTGGTGTGGTGGCTGCTGGAGCATCCGGATACCAACGGGGTGTTCAATATCGGCACTGGAAGGGACCGTTCATGGAACGCACTGGCGGCAGCGCTTTTCAGCGCCACGGATCTGGCGTCAAACATCGAATACATTTCCATGCCCGACTCATTGAAAGATCGCTATCAGTACTACACGCGGGCTGAAATGGAGAAACTTACCCAGGCAGGGTGTGGAGTTACCTTCACGAGCCTGGAGGCGGCCATCTGTGATTATGTCCAGAACTATCTCCTCAAGGAGGACGTCTACCTTTGAAAAACCCCAAGGCTGCTAAAACAACATGACAAAAGAGATTCGGCATGTTTAATAAAACCCTTGACGAACATTTAAACTGTTTCAAGATGCTCAATGGTTTGCGGGAGCCGATCGACGAGGCTGCCGGCACGATCATCTCTGCGCTTCAGGCCGGCCGAAAAATCCTGATATGCGGCAATGGCGGATCCGCGTCCGATGCCCAGCATTTTGCCGCCGAAATAGTCGGGCGTTTTACCCGGGAAAGAAGCGCCTGGCCTGCTCTGGCTCTTACCACCGACACTTCTGCCCTGACTGCCGTGGCCAACGATTATGGGTATGAAAATGTTTTTTCAAGGCAGGTGGAAGCCCTGGGAAAACCGGGCGACGTCCTGATCGGCATCTCGACCTCGGGCAATTCGGAAAATATTATCAGGGCCGTTCACCAGGCCAACACCTCAGGTCTGCAGACCATTGCCCTGACCGGTGATGGCGGCGGGACCCTGGCTGACTTGGCCGATATGGCCGTAAAGGCGCCTTCCGATGTAACCGCTCGCATTCAGGAAGTCCATATCTTCATCCTGCATTTCTGGGCAGATACAGCAGAAGTCGCGCTTCTGGCCCAAGAGGGATTTTAAGTGACACGTCTACCTGATTTTTCAAATCGAACCATCGCCGTGATCGGCGATGTGATGCTGGACCGGTATTTCTGGGGCGATGTCGACCGGATCTCGCCTGAAGCTCCCGTACCGGTTGTCAAGGTGACCAAAAAAACCATGAGCCTCGGCGGGGCCGGCAACGTAGCCATGAACCTCAAGGGGTTGAACTGCGGGCACCGGCTGATCGGATTAAGGGGCCTTGACGGCAATGGCGACCTGCTGGGCGCTGTTCTCGATAAAGAGGCTATCGAACACAGCCTGACTACGATCCAAACCCACCCCACCACCACCAAGACACGCATCCTGGGGCAAGGCCAGCAGTTGATCAGGCTGGATGAAGAAAGGAACCTGGGCATTGACGGACAGGCCGTCGATGGGCTCCTGAATACGCTGGAGGAAGGCCTGGATGCCACTTCAGGGGTCATCATATCGGACTACGGCAAGGGGATATTCAAATCAGACACTGCCCAGCGCATAATTCACCGATGCCGTGGGTTGAACATCCCCGTTTTTGTAGACCCCAAAGGGCATGATTGGGATCGGTACAAAGGCGCCACCTGCATTACCCCCAACACCGCCGAATTCAATCTTGTGGCCCCGTTTGACGAATACGACGAATCCGCCCTCGAAGCGCAGGCCAAAAGAACCATTGAGCAGCTCAACCTGCGCTATATCCTCATGACCCGCGGGGCGCGGGGCATGTCTCTTTTCAGTGCCAACCACCCCACCGTCCACATCTCCACCGAAGCTCAGGAAGTATTTGATGTTTCGGGTGCCGGCGATACGGTCATCGCCACCCTTGCCGCAGCCTTTTGCGCGGGCATGGAAATGCAAAAAGCTGCTGGTTTGGCCAACACCGCCGCAGGGGTCGTGGTGGGTAAAATAGGTACCCAACCCATCGTGCACAAAGAACTTAAGGCGGTTCTGGCCAATCAAGGCGTAAAAGGTGCTGCCAAATGCGTGGGGTTTGGCCAGGCGGCAGACATGGTCAATGCGTGGCAAAAGAAAGGGCAGCGCGTTGTCTTCACCAACGGGTGTTTCGACATCCTGCACGTGGGGCATATCAAGCTGTTGCAAACCGCCGCTGACCAGGGCGACAGACTGGTAGTCGGCCTCAATTCCGATGGATCGGTCAAAAAACTCAAGGGCGATACCAGGCCGGTGGTTCCGGAAAAAGAGCGCGCCGCTCTGCTTGCCAATATCAAGGGGGTTGACCTGGTGGTCCTTTTCGATGAAGAGACGCCCTTTGAGCTCATTTGCCGGCTCACCCCCGATGTGCTCGTCAAGGGGGGCGACTACACCCCTGCTACTGTTGTGGGACGCGACGTGGTGGAGCAGGCCGGTGGGAGGGTCATGATCGTTCCCCTGATGGACAATGCCAGCACGACCAGCGTGATCGACCGCATCCGGAACGGTTAATCATTGAAACACCATGTTGGGGCGCCCCTTTTAGGGTTCCCGCGCAGCCGTGATTTTGTAAAACAGCACGGGCACAAGACCCGCCTTTACAACAGGTCCTTATACATCTCGATATTTCTATCAACGGTTTTCTCTATGGAAAATTCTTCCACCGCATGACGGGCGGCCTCTCCCAGCCGCCTGCGCCTGGGAGCGTCATCGGCCAGTTCACAGATGGCCTCCGCCAGAGACCGGGAATCTCTCGGGGGAACCAGGATGCCGGTCGTGTCGTGATCGACGATTTCCGGAATGCCGCCCGTGCGGGTGGCAATGACCGGAAGGCCCACACTCTGTGCATCCAGAATCGAGGTACCCAAGCCCTCCAGGTAGGATGCATGCACAAATATGTCATATGACTTTAAAAAATTGCCCACATCTTTCCTGAACCCGGTAAAGATAAAACGCTCCCCAAGGTTTAACGACTCTGCCAATTTGTGGATCCTGGCTTCCTCCGGCCCCCTTCCCACCGCACAAAAACTGATGTTCTCAGTCCGCCGGCACACCATCTCCGCAGCATGCAGCAGGTTGGGGTAGTCCTTGTGATCCGCCATGGCGGCCATGGTGCCCACTAAAATGTGATCATCGGGAATGCCCAGCTTTTTCCGGAAATCATCCGGTGGTGAAACCCCGTCAAAGCGGCGAACATTCACACCGCTGTGAATGGTCTGGAGTTTGCGGGCCGGAATGCCGTCTGCAAGGAGAACCTTTCTAATCTGGTCGGATATGCATACAATCCGGTCCAGGTA
>JBDLJD010000012.1:0-47314 GCA_039714495.1 Thermodesulfobacteriota bacterium | reverse complement strand
TTTCAGGGAAGAACCAAGGGGATCGATGCGTGCGGCGCGTTCGGGACCGAGGAAAAGTTTTTCATGGCGATCGCCCCAGTAATACACGTGATTGGCAAAGTAGCTCGGAATGGCACCGATTTTTTTCATGCGCTGAATATGATCATCGGAAGCGGTCTGACAGTGGATGATCATGTGGCGGTGATCGTCACGGTGATGGCGGTCCTGGGCTTTTTCGAGGGCCTTAAGGACGCTTTCAATAGCCCGGTCCCCGTTGGCATGGATGGCCAGCTGGAGGCCGGCTTGGTGATATTTGACCACCAGGTCTTCGAGGGTCTCATGGGGCAGAATAAATTCGCCCTTGACATCGGGGTTGTTGTGATAGCCCTCGGTGAGCGCGGCTGTCAGGGCCTGAATGGAACCGTCCTGGAACAGTTTCACGCTGCCCAGTTTCAGAAACTCGGACCCAAAGCCGGTGCCCAATCCCAGGTCGGTTAGTTTTTGATACTGCTTTTCCACAATGGTCAGATAGACCCTTAAGCTCAAACGGCCTTCCGCCTCGAGTTCCCTATAGGCCCGGCACTCTGCGAGGCGTTCCTCGCCGCTGTAGCCAATGGCCGCGTCATGGGTGCTGGTGATGCCGTAGCGGTTGTAGTGGGCCATAGCCTCTGGAAGCACTCTTTTGAACTGGTCGGCAGTGTAGGGGGGGATATGCTGGTTCACCAGGTTGATGGCGCCGGGCTCCATCAGCAACCCGGAAGGCGTGCCGTCGGCATTTTTGTGAATTTCGCCACCGGCGGGCTGGGGTGTGTCCGGCCCGATGCCGGCAATGACAAGGGCCTTTGAATTGGCATAGGCCAGGTGCCCGGTAACATGCAGAACCATCACCGGGTGGTCGGGAGCGGCTTCATCCAGATCAATGCAGGTCAGGTGGCGTTTGTCGGCAATAAGGGTGTCGTCATATCCCCAGCCTTTTACCCACTGGCCGGCTGGCACGGTTTGGGCTTTTTTATGGAGGCGCTTTTTCACATCGGTAATGGACTGGTTGGCACCGGGACTGCAGTCGGCTTGAAGCGTCAGGATGCCGAAGATGGACATATGGTTGTGAGATTCGATAAACCCGGGCAGTACGGTTTTTCCGTCCAAATCGACCACGCGCGTGTCCGGTCCTGTTAAAGTGCGGATATTGTCATCGTCACCCACGGCATAAAACCGCCCGTTAACCACGGCAAAAGCTGTCGCGTCCGGGACGTCCTGGCGCATGGTGATAATGTTACCATTGAGGAATACGGCATCCATAAGGCGCTATCTCCAAGTCTGGTTTGGATCGAATTAGAATGGAGGTTGACTATTTTAAGTAATTCGATTATACATTATATCGTTATACATATTGAGTGCAAGTATTTTTTTGACAAATCCCTAATAACTGGATATAGGCGACATCAAAAGTTGCTCCTGTGGTTGTTGAGGAAATCACCATGAAAATGCGCGAACTGGTCAAACAAACCGGTGTGTCCCGGGAATCGATACATTACTACACCCGGGAAGGGATGCTGCCCGAGGTCAAAAAACCCAGCCCCAATCAGGCAATTTATACCGAAAAACATGTTGAACGCATTCTTTTCATAAAAAAATTGCAGGAAAAGCACTACCTCCCCATCCCTTTGATCAAAAAGATCCTCGATTGGCAGGCAGATTCCCCTTTTGACGAAAACCTGCTGGACATCAAAAGCGATTATTTCATGACTGCCGACCATTTTCTGCCCTTGCAGATAGAGGGCGCAGCGGCATTTCTGGACTTTACCGGCATCAGTGCCGATAGATTGGCGGATTTCGAAGCATACGGCATCATTACGCCGGATGGAGAACCGAATCAAAAAGTGTACCCCCATGACAGCATCAAGATCGGAAAATTGATCGGGGACATGCGCAAAAGGGGGCTGTCCTATGAAAAAGGCTTTCCGCGTGCGGCCTTGAAAGAGGTCCGGGACATGCTGATGCCGATCATGGACTATTATGAACAATGCTTTGTGGAAGGTGTCGAGAATGCATCTTTTTCAGACAAGGAGATGAAAGGCCTGGAACTTACCGCCTTGGAGCTCATCCCTCTTTTCATGTACTATATGAGCCGCATTCTCCTGGAAAAAGCAATGAGCGACCGCCTGGAAGAAAACGAAGAGAAGTAAACCATAATGGCGCCACCTTAAAAAATATGAAGAAACCTTGAATGCTCATATGGTAAATTGTGTATGGAGATCGACGATTTTCGATACTCGCAGCTATGCAAATTTATTGATCACGGATAACTGAAGCAAACCTAAGAAACGGAGGGGGATGTCATGAGAAAAAAAAGAAATTTGATGTTGACGATTATCGTGACCGCTTTTTTGTCAGTTGTTGTTTTGTCTAATCCGGTTGTTGCCAAGGATTCCATTAAAATCGGCGTGGTCCTCCCCTTGAGCGGTGGATTCGAGATTTATGGCAATTTAGGCGTTCGCGGCGCCCAAATGGCCGTGGCGGAAATCAATCAGGCCGGCGGAGTGCTCGGTGGCCGGCAGCTCGAATTGGTAATCGAAGATAACAAAACCGATCCCAAGACAGCTGTGGAAAAAGCCAAAAAGCTCATTTTGAAAGACAAGGTTGTAGCCGTCATGGGACCGGTCAGCAGTGCCGCCCGGGATGCCATGACGCCGGTGGCCAACAAATACAAAACCCCGCTGCTTTACGGCATTGACTATGAAGGCGGCGTCTGCAATCGCTATGTTTTTTTATACAGCGCAATACCCGACCATGACATGGACAAACTGGTCCCGTATATGGGTGAACAATACGGAAAATCTTTCTACATATTTGGTTACGACTATGTCTGGCCCCATAAAATGACGGAAGCCATCAAACGCAATGTCGACAAAATCGGCGGAAAAGTCGTGGCCGTTGAATATACCCCCTTCGGCGTCAAGGACTATGCCCCGACCATCCAGAAAATCGCCAAATCCGGAGCCAAGGTCCTGATACTGATCGTTCCGGGTGCCGATGGATTTACCTTTATTAAGCAGTTCACCGAATTCGGTCTCAAGGACAAGGTCAAGATCGTTGCCCTGGCCGCGGATGAAAACTACTTAGGTGCCCTGACACAGAATCAGTCCGAAGGGATCTTCACCGCTCTGCCCTTCCTGGCCAGCCTGGACAAACCGGAAGCCAAGGATTTTGTGGCCCGGCAAAAGAAAATGTTTGGCAAAGACACGGTGGTTACCTGGGCAACCGGTTCCCATTACGGCCTGGTCAAATTGCTGGCCAATGCCATCGAAAAAGCGGGGAGCGTGGACAAGGAGAAAATTGTTGACGCCATGGGCGACCAGACCATTACTGTGGGCAACGGCCCTGAAACCATGCGGGCATCCGACCATCATATGGTGTTGAATATGCTGATCGGTGAATTTACCGGTGGAAAGCTCGAAGTAAAAAAAGACTTGGGGACTATTGAACCGTCGGATCAATGTGCCGGGAAAAAGATGTAGGTATCAACATCTTTGCCATGTTGTTTATGCAACTAAGGGGCATATTCGGGGCCGGCGAGGATGTTCATGATCGATCGACCCCGAATCAGGTTGGAAGAGGTGCATTATGCGATGGTATGTCCTACTAGCGCATCCAAATACTGAATCCTTTAATCATGCCGTCTGCCGGGCCTTTGTACATGGCCTTGATGATGCCGGGGCAAAAGTTGATGTCAACGATCTGTACGCCAGCCGATTCAACCCCATCATGGCCGGCAAGGATTTCAACCAGTTCGTTGAAGACGGTACGCTGCCAGCGGATATTCTGGCCGAACAGGCCAAGGTCGACCGGGCCGATGGCCTGGCCCTGATCTATCCGGTCTGGTGGAACGAAGCGCCCGCAATCCTGAAAGGATGGATCGACCGCGTACTGTCCAAGGGCTGGGCCTATGACGTTACCCCGGCCGGCGAGTTCCTCGCGTTGCTCAAGCTAAAGAAGGTGATCATTTTTAACACAGCCGACAATCCCTCCACCCTGCTGGAGGAGACCGGTTTAAACAATGCCACACGGCTCACCAAAGATGCGGGTACTTTTGGCTTTTGCGGGGTTAAAACCGTGCAACACCATATCCTGGGCGATGTCGGGTCTGATAACGCCGCCCGCCTGGCATTTCTAAAAAAAGCTGGCGATATTGGCCGCAGCCAAGGAGAAAAGTGATGAATGCTCAACCTGGCAAAAACGATAAAACGGCCGTCCTCCTGGTTGATTTCCAGGAAGATTTCACCGTGGAAAAAAAAGGATCTCTGGCCGTTGCCGGAACGGATGTGACGTATATTGAAACGGTGATCCAGGCGACACAAGCGTTTTCCGAAAAAGGGATCCCGGTCTATGCAACCCAGGACTGGCACCCCGAAAACCACATGTGTTTCGGCGTCAACAATCCCGGTGCCACCCTGTTTGAGCCCATTGAGATCGATGGCCGCTCCCAGATCATGTGGCCGGCCCATTGTATCCAGGGGACCGACGGTGCAAATATCATGATGGGAAACGACCGATTCGAAGCGGTGGTTCAAAAAGGGATGGATCCCAAATTTGATTCCTATTCCGGTTTTACCGACGATGGTGGGGAAAAGACAGGACTGGACAACCAGCTGAAGCAGGCCGGGATAACGGATCTGTTTGTCTACGGCCTGGCCACGGATGTCTGTGTCAAATTTACCGTCCTCGATGCCATCACGGCCGGTTACCGAGTCCACCTCCTTTGCGACCTCTGTCGGGGACTGACGCCCGAGGGGATCACGGCCGCCATTGAAGAGATGCGGGAAAAAGGAACGATAATCACCGATACCGCCGCCATCATGGCGGATTTCTAATCCCCATGCCGACCCTCCTTGAAACCAGGGGGCTCACCAAAAACTTTGGCGGGCTTACTGCAGTCGATCACGTGGATTTAACCCTGGCCGAAGGAGAACTGCGATGTATCCTCGGCCCCAATGGGTGTGGAAAATCCACCTTCTTCAATCTCATCACGGGGAGCTATAAGCCGACGGCGGGTCAGGTCTTTTTCGAAGGAAACGATATCACCGGCAAACCGATTCATATCATCGGGCGGATGGGTATCGGCCGGAAATTCCAGGTCCCGGGCATCTTTGATCAACTTAGCGTTTACGATAACATCCGGGTCCCGTTCTTTCGTGATCAACGTCAATCACTCTTTTTTAGTCCGCGTAAAGGCAGCGGTATTCACCAGAAAATCATGGCCCTGCTTGAAAAAATCAATTTAGACGGCAAGGCCAACCATCCGGCCATTAATCTGGCCCATGGCGAAAAACAATGGTTGGAAATCGGGATGGTTCTCGCCAGACGCCCCCGGCTCATGCTCCTTGATGAACCCACCGCCGGGATGACGGTCACCGAGACCCACAAAACCGCTCAACTAATTCGGGATATCTCTAAAGGCGAAAAGATCACTATCCTTGTGATCGAACACGATATCGGGTTTGTCCGGGAAATCGCCAGTCGGATCACCGTTCTATACAAGGGCGCCATCTTCAAGGAAGGCAGTTACGAAACAATCCAGGCCGACGAATCCGTGCGGAGAATCTATCTTGGAAGGCGTCGGTGATGCTGAAGATTTCAGATCTACATGCGTCGTACGGGGGCAGCCTTATTTTACAGGGGATTGATCTGTCGATTAAACAAGGGGGAATCACCGCCATTATGGGACGAAACGGCATGGGGAAAACCACCTTGATGAAAACCATCGTAGGCCTTTTGTCCCCTAAATCGGGACGCATTGAACTGGCCGATGAATCCATAGGAGGATTAAAACCCCATAAGATCGCTGCAAAGGGCATCGGTTATGTGCCCCAGGGCCGGGAAATATTTAGCGATTTTACCGTTTTTGAAAACCTCAAGTTGGCGACCTTACGATATCCCCGAAAACAGCGACACATCCCGGACCGGATATTTGAATACTTCCCGATCCTGGGAAAGCGAAAAAACCAACGGGCCGGTTCTTTTTCCGGCGGTGAACAACAGATGCTCGCCATGGCAAGGGCGTTGGTGACAAACCCGAAATTACTCCTACTAGACGAACCCTCCGAGGGGATCCAGCCTTCCATTGTCCAGGAAATTGCCCGGATTTTGCTTGATATCAATGCAAAGACGGGGATTACCATCGTCGTTGTTGAACAAAATGTGGACATGGTATTTGACCTGGCCGATACCTGTGCATTTTTAGAAAAGGGGCGGATCGTAGAAACATGTCCGGTGGACGACCTTCGAGAAGACGAATCTATGATCACGCGATATATGGCGGTATAACCTAATGACAGACCTGATCATCCAAATATTAAACTCAATGAATTTCGTATTGGTCCTCATCATGGTCGCCATGGGGCTGATGATTATATTCGGCCTGATGAACGTGATCAATATGGCCCACGGTGAATTTTTTCTCCTGGGCGCGTATACGGTGGTAATGACCAACCGCCTGGGCCTGGGGTTCTGGCCGGCGCTGGTGCTGGCACCGCTGGTGGTGGGACTGATCGGCATGCTGATTGAGTATCTTTGTATCCGGCACCTCTACCAGCGTCCGCTGGATACCATTTTAGCCACCTGGGGCGTATCGCTGGCCATTAAGCAGTTGATTATTATATTTTTCGGTCCGGCGGGTCTGACGGTCGCCCCGCCTCTGCCCGCCATGGTATCGGTGGCCGGGGTCGAATACCCAGCGTATCGGCTCTTTATCATGGCCATCTCCCTGGCCATTATTGCCTTTACCTTTTATGTTTTTCTCAGAACCGATTTTGGTCTGGGTGCCCGGGCAGTGATTGCCAATCGGAATATGGCCGCCACCTTAGGGATCAACACCCGGCGGATGTATCGGACGACCTTTACCTTCGGGGCCGCCCTGGCCGGTCTGGCCGGTGCTGTCATGGCTCCGATCATGAGTTGTGACCCCCAGATGGGGCTCGGGTTTTTTATCCCGGCCTTTTTATCGATCCTGGTGGGGGGGACCGGCACCCTTTACGGTGTGTTGGTCGGTGGGACCATTGTGGGGGGTGGCGATAGCCTGTTCAGTTATCACTATTCACCCGTGGTGGCCCAGGTGGTGATCTTTTCCCTGGCGATTATCCTGATCCGGATACGCCCCCAGGGGCTGTTGGGGGGCAAAAATCATGAATAATACCCTGTCAGCTATCCGGTCTACTACCCGGTACTCCCGATCATCCTGGATCGCCGCAGGCCTGTTGACACTCTTTTTACTTTTCCCCATGACCAAAAATGATTACTGGGTCGTTCAACTCACCCAATTGATGGTCTACGGTATCTTCGCCATGAGTCTGTCGCTGGTGTGGGGATATGGAGGCATCCTCTGCTTCGGCCATGCGGTTTATTTTGGCATGGGTGCTTATATCTATACCCTGATCGTCAAGGGCATGGTACCCGGATTTACTGGTATTTTGGCTACCAGTATTGTCGGGTTAATGGCGGCGATAATCGGTGTTGCCCTGTTTGCCATTGTGGTGGGGTATTTCCTGTTTTACGGCCGCCTGTCAGGACCATATCTGGGAATCGTCACCCTGGCCATTGCTGTGATTGTGGAACGGATCGCCGTCGACTGGTACTATATCGGGGGGTATAATGGATTGTTCAGCATTCCACCCCTATCCGTCGCCGGATACGAGTTTACCGATCCGCTGGCTCTGTTTTATGTCGTTCTGGCCTTGGCGGTCATTGTCTACTTGCTGCTAATGCATGTGGTCAATTCTCCCTTCGGGACTATTCTCAGGGCCATTCGGGATAATGAGCCCCGCGCCGAATCGTTCGGGTACAACAGCGCTCAGCACAAAATCATCACATTCGCCATCGGCGCAGCTGTTGCCGCCCTTTCCGGCGCGCTTTTTGCCATTGTTACGGAATTCGTCTCGCCCACCCTCATCGGGTTCGGCCTCTCCACAGAGGTATTGATCTGGGTGGCATTGGGGGGGAAGGAAGTGATTCTTGCCTCCTTTTTGGGGGCACTTTTGGTGAGAACCCTGGAAACCTATCTTTCCGAGCTGATGGCGTATTACTGGATTTTATTTTTGGGTATCTTCTTTGTGGCGGCGGTGATTTATTTCCCAAAGGGAGTTTTCGGCCGTTTGCTTTCAGGCCGACGGTAGTTTTAAGAAGATCGGATTTATCGCTATACTTTTTTTCATGTACTCACCCTTCCCAATCTTCGATTACTTCTTTTACCGCCCTGAATGCCTCGATACCTGCAGGGACACCACAGTAGACAGCTGATTGTAGGAGAACTTCCCGAATTTCCTCTACGGTGCAGCCATTTCTAAGCGCACCGCGAACATGGACCTTGAGCTCCGTTGACGCCTTGAGTGCTGCAAGCATGGCCAAGGTAACCAGGCTGCGGGTTTTTTTGGGAATAACTTCCCGTGTCCAGATAGTACCCCAGCAGTCTTCCGTCACAAGTTGCTGCAGCGGTTCGGTGAACTCTGTCATTGCGTCCATGGCTTTGTCTACATATTCATCACCCAGAACCTCACGTCTCACAGTCATACCCTGCTCGTATTTTATATTTGACATACTATTCATTTTCCTTTCCTGATTTAGCTGGAGGAGGTTGATTCCGGTCCAAAATGACCGGAGGCAATACTGGTTTCGAGCACGCTTTCAAGGTCGGCGGGCAGTGCGTATATCCGCTTCCCCAAAGCATTTGCCAGACCATTGAGTATCGCCGGCGCGGTGGGAATCAGGGCCGGCTCGCCGACCCCCTTGGCGCCGAAGGGTCCGGAAGGTTCTTCGGATTCCACTATGATCGGCACTACTTCGGGCATGTCGGCGCAGGTGGGAATGTGGTAGTCCTTCATGGACAGGGTATTGCCCGGTTCGAATTTTTCCATGAGCGCGAACCCCAGCCCCATGGCCACGCCCCCGCAGATCTGTCCGATTACGTTTTGCGGGTGGATGGCCTTGCCAACATCGTGGGCAGCCACGATCTTTTCCACGGTGACCTCTCCGGTGAGTGCGTCGGCAGTTGTCAGTGCCAGTTGACAGGCAAAGGCGTAGGTGGTGTAGGGAACGCCCTGACCGGTTTCGGGATCAAGCGGGGTTGTCAATGGATCGAAATGGCCCTGAAACACCAGGGATTCCCCCCTGGCGATGATTTGCCGCGCCAGGTCGGCAAAGGATACCTGCCTGTCTGGAGACGCCGGTGCCCGTACAATCCCTGAATCGAGCACCAGCGTCGATACAGCCACGCCAAGTCGCTGTGCCGCTTCGGTTTTCAGGGCATGGGCCAGCTTTTCCGCGGCGTCCTTGACCGCGTTGCCGGAAATATAGGTCTGGCGGCTGGCCGACGTGGCCCCGGCATTGGGTGTCAAACCAGTGTCGCCCGCAACCAGTCTGAGATTGTCCGGCTGAATGCCGAGTGTTTCGGCGGCAATCTGCGAAAGCACCGTGGAAGACCCCTGCCCGATATCCGCGCAGCCGGTGAAGAGCGTTACCCTGCCGTATTCGTCCATCTCCACCCTCGCATTGGAAGGGTTTTTGGTCCCGGTGTTACCGATACCGTACCACATGGCGCCCACGCCGATGCCTTTGCATTTGTGGGGCTCACTGCCTGACTGCAGCCACGATTTTTTGGCTTTTTCATAGTAGGGTTTAAGGGCCTCGAGGCAGTCTACGATACCCACGCTGGCTGAGAGCGTCTGCCCGGTGGCAGTGACGGAACCCACGTTAAAGGCGTTGCACATCCGGATTTCCAGGGGGTCCAATCCGAGGTCCTTGGCGTGCAGGTCCATCTGGCTCTCGTGGGCAAAGGCGATCTGGGGGGTTCCGAAACCGCGCATGGCTCCGCAGAAAGGCTTGTTGGTGTAGACACAATGGCTCTGGATGTCGACATTATCGATCTGGTAAGGTCCGGTGGCGTGCACCGCGGCCCGGGATGCCACGGCAATGCCGTAGGAACCGTAGGCGCCAGTGTCGCAGATGATGGTAGCCTGCATGGCCTTGAGCTTCCCCTGGTCATCGACGCCGGTTTTCATGGTAATGGTCAAGGGATGCCGCTTGGCCGTGGCCAGGTAAGCTTCTTCGCGACTGTACACGCAGCGCACCGGTCGTTTGAGATGATAGAGGGCCAGGCCGATAAAGCCCTGCAGGTTAAGATCCAGCTTGGAGCCAAACCCGCCGCCGGTGGCGGCCTGGATGATTCTGACAGCGTTGTTTTCGACACCCAACAGGGACACCACCTCCTTGTGGTCATAGTGCGGGTTCTGGGTGGAGGCGTAGATCACCAGGGTCCCGTCCTCATCCACAAAGCCCGTCCCGGCATCGGGCTCCAGGTAGTTGTGCTCGATCATGGAGGTCTGGTAGGTTTTTTCGATAACTCTGTGGCAGTCTTTAAAGGCATGGTCAGGGTTACCCCGTTGAACCGTGCGGGTGAGTAAAATGTTGCCGTCCTCGTGAATCCGGGGTGCTTCGGCTTTCATGGCTTCTTGGGGATCGAATACCGCAGGCAGATCCTCGTAGGTCACTGCAATGGCCTTTAATGCCGCCTGGGCGGCTTGTTCCGTTTCAGCGGCCACCAGGGCCACCGGGTCGGAGGTGGAGCGTACTTTGCCGGTTGCCAGAAGGGGTTGGTCGCGGTTGATGATGCCCATGAGGTTTTTACCGTGGATATCGTCGCAGGTGAATACCCGTACAACCCCTGGGATGGCTATCGCCTTTTCCGTATTGATGGAAAGGATCTCCGCATGAGTCCTACCGCTGCGCAGAACCTTGAGAACAAGCGGGTTTTCAAGTTCGATGTCGGCGCTGAAGACGGGCGCGCCAACAAGGCGTTCCAGGGCACCCTTTTTTCGAATGTTTTTCCCGATGGATTTATATGGATTTTCCATACTTTAAAAGCCCTACCCGGCAGAGCCGGAAAAGAAAAAGATCTCTTATCACGAAATCATGAAAGGACGGAATCACGAAACACACCCCTTCATTTTCGTGTTATCAATAGAACGACAACTGACCGTGAGATGATGCACATGATCATACCAACGGGTGCAACATCCTCACAAAAAGGCCTTGAATCGCCGGTTCCTTGTACACTGCCGATGACCGCCGACCGGTTATGGCGAACATGTGGTCGGTCAACATTTTCCCGGCCTCCCACAGCAGCGGTTCGGTAGGTGTTTTGCCCATGAAATGCGCTTCCACTTCCTCGAAACGTTGAATAATCGGCGTACACGATCCCAGCGAAAAGCGCATGAAGGCAACCCGGCCGTCGGGGTCCCTGCGCAGCATGGCGGCCATGCTGATGCGGGAGATGGCCAGCTCTTTGCGCCTGCCAATCTTCCGGAAATCGGCAAAATCCATGTCATGGGCCGGCTTGAGGATGAAACGCACGATGATCTCTTCCGTGGGCAAAGAGCAGGTATAGGGACCTGAGGCGATCTGTTCCACAGGCGCCTTCCGCTGACCATTTTTATTGGCGAGCACCGCCTCGGCCTCATGGATCACCAGCGGGGGAACGGTATCCCCGCACGGGGAGCAGTGGGCCACGTTGCCGCCGATGGTGGCCACGTTGCGGATCTGTTTGCCGGCAAAGGTGTAGGCGCATTTTTTAAGGGCAGGCGCATAACGGGCCAGGGTTTCCGAAGAACATATTTCCGAAAGGGTGACCGCGGCACCCACGGAAAGCCCCTCATCAGTCATCTCGATGCCTTTGAGTTCTTTCAGGCGGCTGACATCCAGAAGATGTTTTTTTTGCAAATCGCCGGATTTCAAATCGACCACGATATCGGTCCCGCCGGCCAGCAGGGCGGTTTCTTTCCCTTTTTCAACCAGAAAATCGAGGGCTTCATCCAGGCTTTCCGGCCGGGTATAACCGATATCGAACATCAGTCGTCTCCTTTCGGATCCCGTCCGGCAGCATCTTCAACCGCGGAAAGGATCTGCTGGTAACCGGTGCAGCGGCACAGGTTTCCGGAGATTGCCTTTACGATCGTTTCCCGGTCCGGGTGAGGGGTTTCTTCCAGAAGCGCCTTGGTGCTCATCAGGAGGCCGGGGGTGCAGAATCCGCACTGCACGGCGTGATTATCCAGGAAAGCCTCCTGGATGGGGTGCAGGTCCTCAGCATCGCCGAAGCCCTCGACCGTCCATACCTCACGTCCTTCCAACTGGCACGCCAGCATCAGGCAGCTGTTGACGGCGTTGCCGTCTACCTGGATGGTGCAGGCGCCGCATTCACCGATGCCGCAGCCCTCCTTGGTGCCTCTCAGTTTCAACAGATCCCTGAGGAGTTCCAGTGCTGTAAAATCTGCCGGGGTTTCAAGCTCGCAAGGAGCCCCGTTAAGTGTAAACCGTATAAAGTGTTTTTCAGCATCCATAAGACGAAAAATCGTTTGTCGAAGTTTGGTATTGAACTTGACATCCATAACCACAATTGTCTATTGTCGTCAATAAATAAAATCGCTACACGATTTTATGAAACGCGACTTTGTCGCTCCGAAATTTTAAGGAGGCTTCCCATGAGTGTTTGGCTGATCAGGAATGTGGGCTTGATGCTGTCCGGTGATATCCGGCAACCTGTTATCGAGGCGGACAGCCTGCTGGTGGCAGACGGCTGTATCGATGCCATTGGATCGTCGCTAAAGGCCCCCGATGGGGCCGGCGTAATCGATGCCGGCGGCAGTGCGCTCTGCCCTGGTTTAATCGACTCCCATTGCCATGTGGTCCTGGGTGACTACACACCGCGACAGCAGATGCAGAATTTTCTCGATTCCATGCTTCACGGTGGCGTAACCACCGCTATTTCAGCCGGTGAGGTCCATTTGCCCGGTCGTCCCAAAGATGCGGCCGGCGCAAAATACCTGGCCATGCTGGCAGCCAAGTCCTGGGCCTCTGTCCGGCCCGGGGGCATGAAAGTGCTGGGGGGGGCTGTCATTCTGGAAAAGGGTTTGACCGAGGCCGATTTCGACGAAATGGCCGAACAGGGCGTCCGCGTGGTGGGCGAGATCGGTTTGGGATCGGTGAAGGAGCCGGATGAGGCCGCGCAGATGTGCCGCTGGGCCAAGGCGCGGGGCATGGTGGTTATGATGCACTCCGGAGGAACCTCGATTCCGGGGTCGTCCGTGGTGGGTGCGGAAGATATCATGACGGTCGAACCCAGCGTGGTTTCCCATATCAACGGCGGCCCCACGGCCATGAGCGCTGAGGAGGCCGAGCAGGTGGTGGCCAAGACCGGCGCAGCAATTGAGATTGTGCAGTGCGGCAATGTGAAGCGGGCGGCACAGGTGACCGAACTGATGATAAAAAGGGGCGAAGAAGACCGCCTGATTCTGGGCAATGACGCCCCTTCCGGAACCGGTGTGGTCACCCTCGGGATTCTGCGCAATATTTCCTGGCTGGCCTCCCTGGGCGGGCTTGATCCGGCCCTGGCCATCTGTGCGGCCACCGGAAACACGGCCCGCCTTTACGGCCTCAACCGCGGCCTGATTGCCAAAGGGTGCGAGGCCGACCTGTTATTTTTGGATGCGCCCATGGGGTCAGCGGGAAATGACCTGTTCTCTTCGCTGGTCGAGGGGGACACCCCGGGCATATCCATGGTGATGGTGGACGGCCAGGTAGTGGCGAAAAAGAGCCGTAATTCACCGCCGCCGGTCAGAAAGGCAAAAGTGCTTCAATAGCGGTCCTGGTCTTGATAGTGCTGAACCACAAAGGCACAAAGAACACAAAGAATATTTACTTTTTTTCTACGTAGTTTCACAACTAAAAATCGTGACGTGCAAGCTACTAAATTTGTTCAAGTGGGAATGCTTTATAATGTGTAAGGAGAAAAAAAGATGAAAATCAGAAAAATTATCACCGTTGTGGAAGAGACGATGCGCGAGATGGATCAAGAGGTGGTGCCGCCCACCCGCAAGGCGGCCGCTATTGCCGTGCTGGCAAACCCCTTTTCCGGACGCTACGTGGAAGATCTGACCGAACTGATGGATACTGGCGCTGAACTGGGCACACTGCTGGGTGAAAAATGTCTGGAGGCCCTGGGCATCGGCCCTGAAAAAGCCGAAAGCTACGCCAAGGCTTGCGTGGTGGGCACCGACGGGGAACTGGAACATGCGGCCGCCATTCTGCACCCCAAGCTGGGAAAACCCTTTAGGGATGCGTTAGGCCGGGGTCTGGCCCTGATTCCTTCGGTGAAAAAACGTGGACCGGCCGGCTGTACGGTGGATGTGCCCATCAACCACAAGGATGCCGCTTTTGTGCGTTCCCATTTTGACGGCATGACCGTCGCCGTGGAGGACGCACCCCGGAGAGACGAACTCATGGTGGTGCTGGTGGTGACCGATTCGGGTCGGCCGCTGCCCCGTGTGGGCGGGCTGACCAAGGAAGAGGCGAAATTCGAAGACGGGTTGAGATAATAAATAAAAATGAGTTCATAGCTGATAGCTCATAGCATGCTATCAGCTATGAGCTATTTCCTATTTCACTTGAACCCTGATTCTTCAACTTTAATCAAAATCGTGTGATAATAAATACTATAAGTTAGCTAAAGTTTGGAGGTTGTAAAAATGGCAATAATTCCTGAAGTCAAGTCACATTATGGAAAACTGAAGTTGCTCATCGACGGGGAGTGGGTGGCGTCCAAGTCGACAAAGGTAAATGAAACGGTAAACCCGGCCACCGGTGAGGTTATTGCCGAGTTCCCCACGGCCACCAAGGAAGAGGCCCGCGCGGCAGTGGATGCGGCTCAACAGGCTTTTGGCGCTTTGAACAAGATCGCCCTGCGCGAGCGGGCCAGGATGCTCTTTGACATGCGGCAGAAGTACGATGAACAGGCTGAAGAACTGTCCAGGGTGCTGACCCAGGATCACGGCCGGACCATCGGCGAAGCCCGCGGGTCAGTGCGGCGCTGTATCGAAAATATCGAGTCGGCCTGTTCCGCGGCCTATGGCATGGCCGCCCGTAACGAGCATATCGACAACCTGGCCAACGGCATCGACATGTGGCTGACCTGGGAGCCGCTGGGGCCTTTTCTGATCGTCACCCCCAGCAATATCCCCATGCATGCCTGGTCGTCTTTTGTGCCCTACGCCCTGGCAGCCGGCTGCCCGGTGGTGATCAGCCCCAGCCGTCAGGATCCGGTGGCCGCCGAGTATATGAGCAAGGTGGCTTTGGAGGTCG
Source organism: Thermodesulfobacteriota bacterium (assembly GCA_039714495.1). Lineage (GTDB taxonomy): Bacteria > Desulfobacterota > Desulfobacteria > Desulfobacterales > B30-G6 > JAJDNW01. The sequence continues at coordinate 32,155 of JBDLJD010000012.1, read as the reverse complement.
GCTGGCCCAAAGGCGCCATCAACGTGGTCCACGGCGGTCGCGAGATCAACCAGTACATTCTCGAACAGCACGAGATCCAGGGGTTGGGCTTTATCGGTTCCACCACGGCCGGTTGGCACCTTTTCAAGGAATGCGGCCGTCTCGGAAAAAATTCCTCCATCAACGGCAACGGAAAAAACACGGTGGTGGTCATGCCCGACGCAGACCTGGATGTCATTATACCGTTCATGCGCCAGGGGTGTTTCGGCATGACCGGTCAGCGTTGCCTGGGATCGGACAACGTGGTGGTGATCGGCGATATTTACGATGACTTCAAGGAGCGCTTTGTGGCTGAAGCCAAGCGCATGCAGATGGGTTACGGCCTGGACGAAGCCACCACCATGGGGCCCTACTGCACTGCCGGTTACCGGGACAACGTCGCTCAGTGGGTGGAGAAGGCACTCTCCGAGGGGGCCACCATGGTGCAGGACGGCCGTGAACTGGCGCCGGAACTGGAAAAAGGCTTTTTCATGGGGCCCACCATTCTCGAAAACCTGCATCCTGACATGGAGGTGGCCAAAGAAGAGGCTTTCGGGGCGGTGGCCGGGTTGATAAGGGCCGATAACCTGGACGAGGTGATCGAGATGATCAACACCCGTACGGACTTGGGTCATTCGGCCTGTATTATGACCGAAAGCGGTCGCCATGCCCGCAAGTTCGCCCGCGAGGTCATTGTGGGCAATGTGGGCATCAACGTGGGTGTGCCACAGCCCTATGCCTTTTTTCCGTTGGGTTCAAAGCGCAAGTCCTTCATGGGTGGGGCTAAGAGTCGTATGGCCTCCATGAGGCTGTTTCTGGATGAAAAAACCGTTACCGCTCGCTGGGTGTAAAAAGAAGGAAAGGAGGGTAATCATGCCAGGCTCTCATTTTTCGAATCTTCCTGCCAAACAAGTCGAGTCGTTGCGCTCTACCGTTCTCGATTTGCTGGCAAACCATGGGGTCATGCTGGATCAACACCCGGAGATGTTTGAGCTTCTGTCCCAGGCCGGAGCACAGGTGGATGTGGAAAGTCGCATGGTGCGTTTCCCCAAACCGGTGATGGAAAGATTGCTCGAGTCAGCCCCGAAAGCGTTTACCCTGGGTGCCAGAAACCAAGAAAAAACGTTGCGGCTGCCGCGTCCCGAAGGCGGGTTTTACACCCGCACCGGGACAGGTTCCCATGGATGGATCGATCCCGAAACAGGCACCTATCGCAAGGTGACCAAAGCCGACCTGGCCCAATGGGCCGGCCTGATCAACCATCTGGACCAAATCGATTTTTTACCGTATTTATATGCCGACGATGTTCCGGTGCAAACGGCCGATATCCACGGGTTGCATACGCTCCTGGTCAATAGTGACAAGCACATATGGGTTCAGCCCTACAGTACGGACAGTATCCCTTACCTGTTGCAGATGGCAGAAACCATTGCCGGGGAGCAGGCAGCGCTCAAATCCAACCCGGTAATCAGCATGATCGCCTGCAGCCTGACGCCACGCACCTTCAAGACCATGGACATCGAGGTGATTCTCCAGGCTGTACGGGCATCGGTACCCATCCATGCCTGTTCACTTCCGGGTGCCGGCGGCACGGCACCGGCGACCACAGCCGGTGTCATGCTTCTGACCGTGGCCGAAATCCTGGCCATGGTGGCCATGGCCCAGGCGGTTTCCCCGGGAACCCCGGTGGTGGCCTGTCCGATCATCTTTTCCACAGACATGCAGACCGGCAGGAGCCTGCAGTCCAGTGTGGGAGCCCTTAAAGGTGCATCCGGAGCGGTCCAACTCATCAAGGCCGCTTTCAATCTTCCCACCCATAACTACGGATCCGGAACAGATTCCGCCCACGTGGGTCGTCAGTCACAGGCGGAAAGAAGTATGCTGACCACGTTGATGGCTTTGTCGGGCTCAGACATCCTGGGAGGGGCCGGTCAACTCGAGGTGGCCACGGCGGTGAGCCCATTGCAATTGATCATCGACAACGAAGTATTCGCCATGGCGCGTCAGCTGGTAGCCGGCTTTGCATTTGATGCAGACCACCTGGCTCTGGAAGTAATAGCCGAAACAGATCCAGGCCAGCATTTCTTAACGGCGGAGCATACCTTGAGGCACTGCCGGGACGGTTTCAGGCCGGCCCTGTTTTCGAGCGCGACTCACGAGGATTGGTTGCGCGAAGGCAAAAAAGGACTGCTGGATAAAGCCCTTGAAGCATATCAAGACCTGATCATGCAGGAAAATCGTTGTCGTTTGGCGGAGGGTATGAAAATGGAGCTCGATGCCATACTGACGAATGCGGATTCACAGCTCGCTGGATAAAGAAGAGAAAAAGAATGCAACAGCTTTCCATCACTGACCTGGCACGTCAATATTTGGAAAAGAGGATTTTTTCAGGAGAGCTGCCCCCGGGCAAGCAGATCAAGGAAGACCAGGTCGCCGAAGCCCTGGAGATCAGCCGACCCCCCATTCGGGAGGCTTTCAAGCTTCTCGAGGCGGAGGGATTGGTCATCCGCAAACCGAGGCGCGGGGTATTTGTCGCCGAAACGACCCATCAGGATGTATGGGAAATCTACACATTCAAGGCAGAGCTGTATACCTTTTCCATCCAGCTTGGTTTCGAACGATTTAAACCCGCGGATATCGACGCCATGGAAAAACTGGCGGCAGAGATGAAAACCTGTGTGGAGGCCGAACAACCGGATGTTTTCCTCTACCAGGAGCTCAACACCCGTTTTCATGATGTGCACGTGGATGCCGCCGGCCATCAGCGTCTGAAGCAGATTCTTAAAATGCTGCATAACCAGATTCGCCACTTCAGTTTTCACAGCCTGTCTAACAAAGCGCATTTGTCGATGAATTACAGGTTTCATTGCCGGATTCTGGAGGCCTTTCAAAAAGGCGACCTGGAATCGGCGATTGAGCATTCGCGAGCACACGTGTTGGACGGGTTGAAAAACCTCGAGGGGGAATCCGGAGGTAGCGCAGACATAAAGACAGCCTGAGAATATGAAAATCGATATTGATAAATGCAACGGCTGCGGGCTCTGCGTTAAAGACTGCCCCCTGGCCATTATCCATCTTGAAGAAAAGAAGGCCGTTATCGAGGTGGGATGCGTGGAGTGCCGCACCTGTACGAAGGTCTGCCCCAAACAGGCGGTCATCGATATCCAGACGCCTGCGCCCGGAACCATTACCTGTGAATGCTGCCCGGTGACCTGCCAGATACCTGCGGGCAAAACTGGGGCCTGTCAACGTTTTGTCAACCAACAGGGCCGGATAATACGCACCCGTCCCCTTCTGACTTACCAGGATGTGGCTGCCACGCTGCCTGAGGGAGCAGCACCGGAAATCAAAGAACCCCTGATCACGGCCATCGGCGCCGGGACCACCTACCCCGACTACGTGCCTGCCCCCTATATAGTGTCCGATGAAAGAGATGGGGTGGACGTGGTGACCGTGGTCACCGAGGTTCCGCTGTCATACTCCGGCATCAAGGTAAAAATTGACACCGATTTTCCCGTGGGCAAAGAGGGTGCCGCGGTTAAATTCGACGGACGCACAGTGGGCATGGTGGAGACCGAGGAGTACGGGTCCAAGATACTGGCCGTGGGCGGGGTCAACCGCATGACCGGAAAAGCGGGATTTGCCGCGGCCCGCGCCGTGGCCGCCATTGCCAACCGGGAAGCCGTGAAGCTGTCCGTCAAAGGCGGGGCTAAACTGGATATCCAGGTGGGCCGGCGACCGGTGATCGACGGGCAAAAGGCCGCCAAGATGCGGGTGGGGTGCGGCTCGGCCACGGCCGGCCTGTTTGCCAAGTTCCTGGAAAGAGCCGCCGACGAAGTCATCGTGCTGGATGCCCACATCACCTCGCTTTTCAGTCATCACACGGCCGGACGCTATTTGGGTAAGGAACCCTCCGGTATCGAGTTGGTCTATCCGGCTTCGACGCCAGGTCGTTATTTTGGCCAACACGGCAACGGATGGGGGGGAACGGACATCGAAAATCCATTGGATATCGTCGCGTCTATGGATACCCAACGGACAAAACTGTCCAGCACCCTGTTGATTACCGAAACCACCGGTCAACAGGCCGCCATGTTCCGCTTAAGCGACAAAGCTGTTTTTGAACCCATGCCGCTGACAAAAGCCGCTCAGGAGGCCGTGGCCGCCATCGCCGAAACCTGCCAGACATCAAGGGTGTCGGCCATGTATGTGGGCGGCGCCGGCGGATCGGCCCGTGCCGGTGTGGCCAAATACCCCTTGCGCCTGACCCGGGCGGTCCACTCCCGCAAGGCCGTGCTGACCTGCGGCGGAGCACCGGTTTTCGTACTCCCCGGCGGCGGCATCACGTTTTACGTGGATGTGGAACACGTCCAATCCGGCGCCTTCACCTGGGTGCCCACACCCGCCAGTGTGGCCCCGGTGGAATACACCATGCGACTGGATGACTACGAGGAGATGGGAGGGCACGTGGGAGCCGTGCGCCCCTTTGCAACTTTGAAACCGCAACCCATATCAAGGAGGAAAAAATGATTGTAAAACGAACACTCGTAACTGTTCTGATGGTATCTTTTGCTTTGACGCTTGGGTTGGTGCCGGCTGCGCCGGCTGCCGACACGATCAAAATTGGTGAAATCAACACTTACAGCAAACTGACCAACTTTACGTTTCCCTATCGCAACGGCTGGCAGCTGGCACTTGCAGAGATCAATGCCGCCGGAGGCGTGAATGGCAAACAGCTGGAGGTCATCTCCCGTGACGACGCCGGCAAACCGGGCACCGCGGTCACCATCGCCGAGGAACTTGTGACCAAAGACCGGGTGGCCCTGCTGATGGGCTCTTTTTTCTCCCACGTCGGTCTGGCCATGACCGATTTCGCCAAGCGCAACAAGGTGCTCTACGTGGCAGCCGAACCGCTGTCGGATGCGCTGGTCTGGGCCAAGGGCAACCGCTACACCTTCCGGCTGCGGCCCTCCACCTATATGCAGGCCGCCATGCTGGCTGCCAAAGCGGCCAAAAATCCGGCCAAACGCTGGGCCACCATCGCCCCCAACTACGCCTACGGCAAAGATGCGGTGAAGTCCTTTAAAAAAGTGCTGAAGGCCCTGCGTCCTGATGTTGAATTCGTGGCCGAGCAATGGCCGGCCCTGTTCAAGATCAACGCGGGATCGGAAATCCAGGCCCTTGCCGCGGCCAAACCCGAGGCCGTGTACAATGTGACTTTTGGTGGCGACCTGGCCAAGTTTGTCCGCGAAGGCACCCTGCGCGGATTCTTTAAAGATGTATTCATGGTGAGCCTCCTCACCGGGGAGCCGGAATACATCGATCCTTTGAAGGGTGAAGCACCGGAGGGGTGGCTGGTGACCGGTTATCCCTGGTATGACATCAAAACGGCGGCTCACGACAAATTCCTGGCTGCTTACCAAAAGAAATACAACGATTATCCCCGCACCGGTTCCGTCGTCGGCTACAATACCATGATGGCCGTGGCGGAAATGCTGAAAAAAGCCGGCACCACGGACACTGAAAAGATGGTGGATACTATGGAAGGGCTGACCTACGATTCACCCACAGGGCCGGTTCATTTCCGTAAAATCGACCACCAGTCGACCATGGGCGCCTATGTGGGTTACACCGCTCTCAAGGACGGCAAGGGTGTGATGGTGGACTGGAATTACGCCGATGGAAAAGATTTTCTGCCCAGTGATGATGAAGTGCGCAAGCTGAGGGCTAAATAATGAAGTGCAGAATCCAGGAGTCAGAATTCAGAATCCAGGGAATTCGATGCAATAGAATATGACGGATTTGTTGAGCGGAAAGGATGTTTGAGTGGGTTTCTATATCGTTCAATTGCTTACCGGGCTGTCAGACGCATCGGCACTGTTCCTGGTCGCCTGCGGCCTTTCCTTGATTTTCGGCGTCTCACGCATTGTGAACCTGGCCCACGGGTCATTTTACATGGTGGGGGCTTATATTGCCTACACCCTCATCGACAGGCTGCCCCAGGGGCCATTTTCCTTCTGGGTTGGCATTCTGCTGGCCGCAACGGCTGTGGGGTTGATCGGTGTGATCGTCGAGGTGCTGCTGTTGAGAAGGCTCTATCACACACCGGAGCTGTTCATCCTGTTCGCCACCTTCGGGGTGGTGCTGATCATTCAGGATTTGTCACGGTGGCTTTTCGGTGCAGAAGACCTCCTCGGGCAGCAGGCACCGGGATTTTCCGGAAGCATCGATATCATGGGCAGCTATATTCCCCAATATGACATTGTGCTGATCATCATCGCACCTGCGATTCTGGCCGGGCTCTGGCTATTGTTGACCAAGACCCGCTGGGGGATCCTGGTGCGGGCCGCCACCGAAGACCGGGAAATGTCGGATGCGCTGGGGGTGAACCAGACCCGCCTGTTCACCAGCGTATTTTTCTTAGGTTCATTTCTGGCCGGTCTCGGAGGGGCGGTTCAACTGCCCAAAGGCGGTGCGGACCTGCTCATGGACCTGAACATCATCGCCACCGCTTTCGTGGTGGTGGTGGTGGGGGGCATGGGCAGCATCCCCGGTGCTTTTCTGGCGGCGGTGATTATCGGTGAACTCAACGCCTTCGGGGTGCTGGTTTTTCCGGAAAGTACCCTGGTGCTGATGTTTCTGGTGATGGCGGTTGTGCTGATCATCCGGCCCTACGGACTGTTGGGAAAGAAGGAGGCCCCGGAGCATGGGGGTACCGCTGGGGACGAATCGGTGTTGCGGCCGGCTTCCGGAAAATTGAAGATAGCGGGTCTGGCCCTGCTGGTTCTCGTCGCGGTACTGCCCGCTTTTGTCGGCACCTTCCAGCTGGTGTTGCTCATCGAGATCGCCCTGTTTTCCCTGGCCTGCATGAGCCTATATTTCATCATGGGGCCCGGTGGCATGGTCTCTTTCGGTCATGCGGCCTACTTTGGCGGCGGTGCCTATATTGCAGCCCTGCTGGTGCACTACCTGCAGACCCCCATGGAGCTGGCCCTGTTCCTGGCCCCTCTGCTTACGGGATTTCTGGCGCTGATCATTGGCTGGTTCTGTGTCAGGCTGACCGGGGTGTACCTGGCCATGCTGACATTGGCCTTTGCCCAGATCTGCTGGTCCATTGTATTTCAATGGGGCGAATTCACCGGGGGGGACGACGGGATTTTAAGTATCTGGCCGTCGGACTGGGCCAGTGAAAAAATTGTTTTTTACTATCTGACCATGATCCTGTGCCTGGGTGGTATTCTGGTGCTGCGCCATTTTATTTTCACCCCCTTCGGCTATACCCTGCGTGCTTGCCGGGATTCGGCGCTGCGTGTGGATTCCATCGGGATCAACCTGCAGCGGCACCAGTGGTTTGCCTTTGCCATAGCCGGTGCATTTGCCGGGCTGGCGGGAGGATTGTACGTATTTTCAAAAGGCAGCATCTTCCCGGATGAAATGGCCATCCCGCGCTCGTTCGACTTTCTTTTCATGGTACTGCTGGGAGGAGTGGAATCCCTTTTCGGCCCTATTGCCGGTTCGGCCGCTTTCACCTGGCTGCACGACACCATTTCCAGGATCAATCTCTGGCAGCTTGTGTTGGGGTGCATCTTCATCGTGCTGGTGGTGGTTTTTCCCATGGGAATCGCCGGCTCCATCGGCAGTCGTTTGAGCCGGTTTTTTCGACCACGGTAAAGTAACTAGTTAAGGAGTCACGACGCATCATGTCAAATGTTATGGAAGTTCGCCGCCTGGCCAAATCCTTCGGCGGTGTCAAAGCCGTCAGCGATGTCAGTTTCGATCTCGCCAGGGGGCAATTGCTGGCCATGATCGGCCCCAACGGGGCCGGAAAATCCACTTGTTTCAATCTGATCAACGGCCAGCTTCGACCTGACAACGGCACGGTTACCATTATGGGACAAAAGACCAATGGAAAAAAGCCCCGGGATGTCTGGAAGCTTGGGGTCGGGCGCACGTTCCAGATCGCAGCTACCTTCAGTTCCATGACGGTTCTGGAAAATGTCCAGATGGCGGAGTTATCCTATAAAAAACGTACAAAATCGCTGTTGAAGCCGGTTCCCAAGATGGACCGCAGTGAAGCCATGCAACTGCTCGAGCTGGTCGGTATCGCAGACCAGCATGATCGCGCCTGTGGCGTGCTGGCTTACGGTGATGTCAAGCGGGTGGAGCTGGCCATCGCCCTGGCCAACGACCCCAAACTGCTGCTGATGGACGAACCCACCGCCGGGATGGGGCCTGCCGAACGTGACGGCTTGATGGGATTGACATCCGATATCGTGCGCACCCGCAACATCGGGGTCCTGTTTACCGAACACGATATGGATGTCGTATTTGGCCGGGCAGATCGTATCATCGTCTTGAACCGTGGCGAGCTGGTTGCCGAAGGCACACCGGACGAGGTTCGGCAAAACACCCGGGTCCAGGAGATCTACCTGGGGGAGGAACCAGTCTGAAGCAGTCCTGCAGCTGAAACGGCAGGGAAATCCAAGGAGCGACATGAGCAGCGAAGTGAACAATCACACCCTGGACGTGCAGTCCCTGAACGCATTTTACGGCAAAGCCCAGATCCTGTTCAACATGTCCCTCGGTATCAGCCGGGGGGAAGTCGTTGTCTTGCTGGGACGCAACGGTGCCGGGAAGACCACAACGTTCAAAAGCATTATGGGCATCGTCAAACCCAGAGATGGCAAGGTTCTCTTCAATGGGCGGGAGATACAGAATCTACCGCCGTACAAGACCTGCGGGCTGGGCCTGGGGTATGTCCCTGAAGACCGGCGCGTGTTTTCCAGGCTGACCATAGTGGAAAACCTGGAGGTTGGCCGCCAGGCGGCACGCAAAGGCCTGGAGCCCTGGACGTTTGAACGATTGTTCGAACTGTTCCCCAATCTTGCCGAACGGCGCAATCAGGATGGCGGCACACTCAGCGGTGGCGAGCAGCAGATGCTGACCATTGCAAGGACTTTGATGGGCAACCCCGAAGTGATCATCCTAGATGAACCGTCGGAAGGTCTGGCCCCGGTCATTGTAGATCAACTGGCGGCAACGATTAGAAAACTGAAAGACGAAGGGGTGTCTATCCTGCTGGCGGAACAGAACCTGAGCTTTGCAAAACGCATCTGCGACCGGGCGTACCTGATCTATCATGGCAGCGTTTGCCACGAAAGCTCCCTGGATCAGCTGGATAATAAAGAATATGAAAAATACTGCTCCATCTAACTCCCTTAAAGGCGATGGATTAACTTCCATTCTCCGAATGGGACATTGAACTTCCGAATAACGCATGGAACAAATCCAAGCGCCCGTCAAAGTGATTGCCGAAGACCTGGTCCTGGTGGACTGGGGCCCCATGACCTTGACGGTTTCAGCCTGGCAAGATGGCCGGGCCAAGCCGGTCATTGCCGCCAAAGCAGGCCGCAAGGCACTTTTCTACCTCAAAACCCTGTCTGAATTTCAAGGCTATCTGAAACGCAAAACGTCCACTCTGCCGCATGACCGGCCGCTGCCCGCCGTTGTCAAAAGGGCCTTGGATGCCGTGCGCCGCATGTCAGGAGATTTAACACCCCTTGCCGCGGTTGCCGGGGCGGTTGCCGACGAGGTGGCCGCTCAAGCTGTCGACATGGGGGCAGACCGGGTAATCGTCAACAATGGCGGGGATATTGCCGTGACGGTCAAGAAACGTGAGCGCGCCGTTGTGGGTATAAAGCCTCCCGGTTCAGATAAAATGATCGGACGGCTTTATGTTGAAGGCGGATCCGGTATCGGTGGGGTGGCCTCCAGCGGATGGTCGGGAAGGAGCCATTCAAAGGGCGTAGCGGACATGGTCACAGTCTGGGCGGAGAACGCCGCTTTGGCCGATGCAGCCGCCACCTTCATTGCCGGGCAGACGTTCGTAAAAGGGAAAAGCATCCAAAAGGCGAAAGCCTCCAGCCTGGATGCACTTTCCGACCTGGGCGATACGCTTGTCACCGAACATGTCGGCGAACTAACTCCTGGGCAAAGAAGACAGGCTCTGGAAAGGGGGGCTGCCGCCGCCGAAAAACTGCGCACCCAGGGGGTGCTGGGGGGGTGCATGCTTTGCCTTCAGGGTGACACAATTCTAATGGATCCTGACGGCATTATGAAAACTGGCGCCCGACCGCATTCGCGCCAGTGAAAACACGGCTGCTTTTTTTCTGCCATCAGCGATTGAACGCATGCAAAATTGCCTCGAGCAGCGCGCCACCCAAGGCCCTGGCCTTATCGGAGATGAGGTCACAGTCTACCTTTGGACCGCGAGGGTCAATGTCCCCCACCTTGAGGCCCTCGGTGACATCGATCCCAGGACGGATGAGGCCCCGGATAACGCCGTCGATGGCTGTTTTCAACACTTGCCCGTTCACCATGGCGACGGTTTCACCTTTTTGTACCTGTTCTCCTATGCGGTGGGTGGTCTGAAAAACGCCGCTTGCCGGCGACCGTAGAAGCCGCTCGCTTGAATACCCGCCGACCGTTCCGGGAATAGCGGTATCGGGCAGGGCACAGCCCCGATCGATAAGACGCCCCAGGTTCGATCCTCGATGGGTTTCGATAATTCTGTGGACGTCTTTGTCGGCCGTAAACCCCGGCCCAAGGCCGATAACAAGCGGGGCATCCTCTATCCGGGTGCCCAGATTCTTCTTGGCCATGATGGCGTCAACCAGCACGTTGGGTGGCCATTCATGGATTGTGTTCCCCTTGGGATCTACTCGAACGGCGATGTGACCTTTGCTCCATGCCGATTGCAGGTTTGCATTATCGTCGATCCGCTGGGCCGTCACACCTTCAACGGTTTTCAGTCCATCGTAAACCGCCTCGCTGAAGGCGACCCGCCTTCTTACCGATAGCGGCTTGGGGACTTCGAGCATGTAGATACGCCGGATACGGGCTTGATACAAACGCCATGCCAGCCCGCTGGCCAGGTCGCCGGCCCCCTTGATAGCCACGATGAGGTCCCTCAACGGTTTTGCCTGATGTATTACCATCGTTTTTTTGCCTCCTGTCAGAGGGTATTCTTACGGTAAATCATGACATTCCAATATGGGTGGATCGCTCCACGTGCTGCCGATAATCACCCGAGACAAGTCAATACCTTTGTGCCTGTCCAAACATTTGACTATGGAACGCCCGGCTTGTGCCATTTTCGGGATATCGGCCTGGTTGAGGAAGGCGATCTTTTGGGCATCTGCCGGTGTCCCCTGGAATATTCCCTGTTGGTGGACAAGTAAATCACACAGGGTGTCGGCTATGATCGGCATACCCACGTCCAGCCCCGTGATGCCGGCAACAAGTTCCGGCTGGAATACGGTTGTTTCATCGAGCGGTTTTCCAAAGGCGCTAAGGCCCAGCATGCCGATGACCCACTTGGTACAGCCTGGAATTACAGGCTCGTAAGGCCTGGGTGCCTTCAACGGCCGCCTGGCCGCGCCATCAGCCTCCACGATGATCCAACGAAAAAGGTTCGATTTCAGGAACAGCTCTATTGTCTCCGGAGAAAAACCGATCAGTTTGTCATGGGGTGAAGCATGATCGGCAGCGGCTGATACGTGGGGAGACAACTTCAGGGCTGCTCCGGCGGCGTCTATGATTTCTGAAGGGGATGAAGATAATATCAGGTGCCTGGACTGCGCCTCGGTTGGACGCATGATCTTTGTTGTCGTTGTCGTCAGCACCGTCTCGCCCGCTGCGGACAGCTCATGGGCGAGCCTGAACATCAGGCTTGTTTTGCCACCGGCTCCCACCAGACTGATCACACCGCTTTTTTTCAGGGATAACCCCTGGCGCAAAGAAGTCATTTGGATTTTTAATACCATAAAGATAATCGGAGCGTCAAAAAAATATTGAAATTACAATTAAATCCAGCCAATATTGAAATCTGAATTGATTGTTTTCAGATATGTATCCACGAGGGGCTTCATGGCACGCAAAAAACCAACCGCCGGGATTATTTTGGCAGCCGGCATGTCCGCGAGGTTCGGGAGTCCCAAGCAGCTGACGATGCTCGGAGAAAAGCCCCTAATCGAACGGGTTTTGGATGTTTGCCTTGATTCCCTTCTGGAGAGCATTTACCTGGTGCTTGGCTACAGACGGCGTGAAATCGTGCAGGCTCTAGGCAATAAGGCTGCGCACTCCCGCCTGAAAATCATCGTCAACAGGGACTACCGGAGAGGCCAGAGCACTTCATTAAAAGCCGGCATCGCGGAGATCCGCGGAACCTATCCATCGACCATGTTCATCCTCGGTGATCAACCCTTTATGGATACACCCACGCTGAACCGCATGCTGGAGCGCTACTGGGCTTCGGATAAAGATATCTGTGTTCCCTTTTTTAAAGAGAAAAGGGGCAACCCCACCATTTTCAGCAGCATGTTCTACGATGAGATCAGCAATATCCGAAGGGATGTGGGTGCCAGAAAAATCATCCAGGACAATCCGGGCCAGGTTCTTGCCATAGAAGTCAAACGGGCATCATTTTTTTTGGATATCGACACGCAGGCGGATCTTGAAAAGGCGAGCTCGCATTACCTCCCTTAGCAGCGGCGTTTCCGTTTACAAAGAAGCATATTGGGCCCCACACGTATGTAAAACCGATTAACGAAAGGAGATGTCATGCTATACAGAAAAGTGAAAAGCAACGGTGATGAACTCTCAATACTCGGTTTTGGGTGCATGCGTCTTCCTCAAAAAAAGGGAACACCTGGGGATGGAAAAATTGATGAGGAACGTGCGCGGAAACAGATTCTTTATGCCATTGATAATGGCGTAAATTATTTTGACACCGCAATGCCGTATCACATGGGAGCAAGCGAACTTTTTTTAGGAAAGGTTTTTACAAGCGGGGTTAGGGATAAGATTAAACTGGCTACCAAAATTCCTCATTTTCATGTCAATGTACCAGAGGACATGGAAAAAATTATCAAAGCACAACTCAACAAACTAAACACCGATTACGTTGATTATTATCTGGTTCATGCACTCGATAAAAAGAGTTGGGAAAAGATGAAATCATTCGGTGTGCTTGAATTTCTGGAAGGATTGAAAAAAGACCAACGAATTATCAACACGGGTTTTTCTTACCACGGGGATAGAGATACATTTAAAGAGATCATTGACGCCTATAATTGGGATATCTGCCAGATCCAATATAACTATCTGGATGTACAGAACCAGGCTGGCAGAAGAGGGCTCAAATATGCAGATAAGAAGGGTGTCAGTGTAATAATCATGGAACCGCTGCGTGGAGGTAATATAGCCGGGAATGTGCCACCTGATGTGCAGATACTCTGGGATAAATCTGAGACCAAACGGAGTCCCGCTGAATGGGCATTACGATGGATCTGGAATCATCCTGAAGTTACCTGTGTGCTCTCGGGTATGAATGAAGAGGCTCACATTGATGAAAATATCAAAATTGCCAGCGATTCCCTCCCAGAATCACTAAGCGAAAATGAATTGCAGATAGTCGATTCAGTCAGAAAAAAATATTTAGAACTGATGAAAATCGGGTGTACCGGCTGTAATTACTGTATGCCTTGTCCTTCAGGAGTTAATATCCCTATAAGTTTTGAATTTTATAACAGTGCACATATGTTTGGACATCATAAAAGAGCAAAAATGATGTATTTGTTTTTCCTTTCCGGTGCAGTAGGTGACCCAGCTTTTGCATCAATGTGTGAAAAATGTGGCGAATGTGAAGAGGCCTGTCCACAAAATCTACCTATTCAAACCACGCTTGAAAATGTTGCTGATGAATTTGAAGGAAAATGGTTTAAACAGACCTCATGGCTTGTAGGCAAAGTATTTGCTTTTCAGAGATGGAAAGATTTACGCAGGGCAAAAAATTGACCGAAATCTGAGTTACTTTGCATTAGTACCGTTTTATAAAATCAACCAATCAGGATAGAATCCCTAAAAAGAGGAATAATAAAAATGACATCAGGACAGGAAAGCAAAATTTTCTATTTCGATAGCAAAGGACCGATCAATACGGACAAAACGCTGGATATCGCCCTGGAATGCTGTAGAGAGCGGAAGATACAAAATATCGTTGTTGCCTCTTCCACAGGCGAAACCGCCTTGAAGCTTCATGAAAAAGCTCCTGCCGCAACGGACATCACTATGGTTACCTATTCTGCAGGCAGCAGGTTTCCCGAAGAGGTGAAACAGTTTTTGGAAAATCGAGATGAAATCATGGCAAAGGGTATCACCATCGTTCGAGGTATGCACGCCCTCAGTGCGACTGAAAAAGCTTTTCAGAACAAATACAAGACCGGTATGATGCCTCTGAACATCGTTGCCGACAGCCTACGCATGTTCTGCCATGGTATAAAGGTCTGCGTTGAATAGCCATCATGACCGCCGAAGCCGGACACATTACGCCCGATCAGGATATGGTCGCCATTGCAGGTAGCCATAGAGGTGCTGATACAGCTGTAGTCCTGAAACCGGCCTATGCCGCCAACATGTTTGAAACCAAAATAAGGGCACTGCTTTGTATGCCTTCTTGAAATGAATGACGTTAGCGGAGCGAATAATGGAGATTATAAAGAATCTTTGGCAGGTGGGCGGTGGCGATTTAACCGCACCGGAGGATGCGGCGATATACCTTATTCGATTCGAACATCAGGCTGTCTTAATTGACGCTGGTTGTGGCAGAGCACATGACCGATTGGTTGCAAATATTTCTAAAGTCTTACCCGAAAGCGTTCAAATCACTTACCTGTTCCTGACCCACTGCCACTATGACCATGTCGGTGGTGCGGTAGCCATTAGAGATCGTTATGGATGTAAAATAGTGACGCATATATTGGATGCCATATACCTTGAGTCCGCTAATAATGATGTGACGGCTGCATCCTGGTATGGTGCCAAAATAGCACCTTTAAATATCGATCATAAAATTAGAGGCCGAAAGCAAAGCTTCAAAATCGACTCAGGAGAAATGATGTCATATCATTGTCCCGGGCACTCTCCCGGCTCAGTGGTATATATGGTCGAATTTGAAAAAATCCGGGTGCTTTTTGGCCAGGATGTTCACGGACCACTGGATCCATCTTTACTATCAAATCCTGAAGATTATATTCGTAGTTTAAAATTTCTTTTGAGTCTCAACGCTGATATTCTTTGTGAGGGGCACTTCGGCGTTTTCAAAGGGAAGAAAAAGATCGAAAAATTAATCAGATCTTATATCATGGGCTGACATGAAACGTTGTGTTCAGAATGGGTTAGGGCACAGACGCATCAATTTGTAAAAGGGCTTCAGCGGCAATGAGCAAGTGAAGGTGAAAATGAGCATTGAGCTGAAGGAGCCAACATGCCTACGGTTCCCGAGGGAATCGAGCTTTTCATCGAAAACAAGCTGCTGTACGGACCCG
The DNA here is from genome assembly GCA_039714495.1 of Thermodesulfobacteriota bacterium. Lineage (GTDB taxonomy): Bacteria > Desulfobacterota > Desulfobacteria > Desulfobacterales > B30-G6 > JAJDNW01. The sequence continues at coordinate 16,751 of JBDLJD010000012.1, read as the reverse complement.
GGAAAGCGGCCAACGCCGGGGGCGTTTCGGTTTCAGGGCTGGAAATGACTCAGAACAGCATGCGGCTGGGCTGGTCCAGGAAGGAAGTCGATGAAAAGCTGCACCGGATCATGATCAGCATCCACAAGACCTGCATGGAAACGGCCGAACAGTACGGCACACCGGGAAATTACGTCAACGGCGCCAATATTGCCGGTTTTGTGAAGGTAGTCGATGCCATGCTGGATCAGGGGCTGGTATAAGAGGGTATTAAAGGTGCAGGATGCTCAAAGACATAGGCGGAATTTACAGGAAAGCCAAATCCTTGAGACTCGCAAAAGAAGCCTTCGATAATTTACCTAAGCCGGAATTCGAAGATTACTTCAAATTTGAAGAACCCTCATCGATAGAGGTTATGTAAAGGGGCTGGATAAAAGGCAGTTCGCACAGCTGCTCCAGGCGCGTGATGGTGTACTCGAACGGCTCCACATCGGGCCAGTTTCTTTTGACGCTGTGGTGCTGGAGCCACACCGGCTGGATGCCCGCATCGCGGGCGCCGCAGATGTCGATGCGCCAGTCGTCGCCGACATAAACTGCCTCTTTGGCAGGGATGCTCATCTGTTGCAGGCATTGCCGGAAAGGTTCGGCGTCGGGTTTCGGCCGTACGCCGCCTTCACCGGCAACGATGATGACTTCGAAAAAGCGTTCCAGCCGGGGGAACAGGGCGATGCGGTGGGTGCCGGTGCGCGCCTGGCCCTGGGTATTGGTGATCAGCCCCAGGCGATAACGCTCGCTCAATTTCTCCAGGACCTCGATGGTTTCAGGAAAAGGGGCAGTCAGGGCTTTGACCTGCTCCCAGTATTGGGTTTCCCAGTCCTGAAGTCGCTCTGAATCCGGCGTGGCCCGGAAGGCACCGTACACCGCCTGCCAGATGGCCGGCCTGGAAAAATTAGACTTCTGGTGAAAGGCCTTGCGGATTTTGCGGTATTCAGTCAGAAACCGGTCCCAGGATACCTGTCCCGGATCGAATTCTGCGTAGATTTGTTGCTTGGCCGTCTTTTCGGCGGCACGGAATCCGTCGGCAGAATTGACCAGGGTCTGTCCGAAGTCGAATAAAATGGCTTTGAGCATTGTAAACCTTTAACCGCCCGCTGCGCTCAAGCTCGCAAAGAACGCCAAGAAATTGTTATTTACCTTTCCGGCGTGATGCCGGAAAGGTAAATGGATATATGGCTCTGCGTTATCAGCGCCTCTGCGGTGAATAGATTATTCCTGGCCCCATTTTTTCAGATAGTTGCCGCAGAGGTCCTCCACTGTCGGGATGAACTCCTCCTTGGGGATGGCCAGCATGGTGATGTTCATGAAATTGAGCCAGTTGACATTGCCGCTGAAAATATTACCGGCCCAGGAGCCGCAGCCCAGGGTGTCTGTTGTGGGCAGGCCCGTATTCCAACCGCCGCTGTTGGCATGCGCATGGGGCATGTTGCATACTACCCGGCCTACATTGGCGCGCAGGGCCAGTTGGATCCGGCGGTCATCGTTTTCAGAGTGCAAAGACACTGAATGGCCTTCTCCGGAAAACTTGAGAATCTTTTCCAGGCGGTCCAGCATTTCGTCATATTCGGTCCATTTCCAGATCGTTAGCACGGGGGAGATCTTTTCTCCTGAAAACCGGTCTTCCGGTCCGACTTTTTCGCCGAACACCATCAGAAAGCGTGTATCGTCCGGCACGGTAAGACCGGCATTTTTGGCAATGACCGTAGCGGGTCGGGCCACGATGTCGCGGTTCAGGTGCTTGCCGTCTGGCCACATGTATGTCCGCAGTGTTTCACGTTCCTCGGTGCTGCACAGGTAGCCGCCTTCGGCTTTGAGGGCCTCGATCATGTCATCATGAATGCTTTCGTAGAGCGCCACGGCGTTCTCGGAAGAACAGGAGGCGGAGTTGTTGGCAATTTTCGAAAGCCGAATCTTGTGGGCTGCTGCCGGAAGATCCGCGGTGTCGTCCACAATGGAGACCACGTTGCCGGCCCCCACGGTCTGGGCCGGTTTTCCGGCGGCATAGACGACTTTCACCAGGGCGGCACCGCCGGTGGCGACTGCATAGTCGCAATGGGCCATGACTTCGGCGGTTTTGGCATGGCTGGTCTTCTTGATACACTGCATCAGATCCACGGGTGCGCCGATTTTTTCAAGGGCTTTGCGGGCATGCATGACCGTCTCGAAGGACGTTTTCTGGGTTCTGGGGTGGGGGGACACGATCTGGGCATTGCGGGTCTTCAGGGTGCTCAGCGCCAGGCAGCAGATGGTGGATTCCGGGTTGGTGCAGGGCACCACGTTAGCGATTACGCCGATGGGCTTGGCATATTTACGAACGCCCAGGGCCTTGTTTTCTTCGATCATACCGCAGGTTTTAGCGTCGCGCATGTCGTACAGGGTTCCCAGGGTTTTGTTCTTGATCTTGTTCTTTTTGTCTTCAGCATTGCCGATGTCCGATTCTTCTACGGCCATATAGCCGAGTTTGTGGCGCACGCCTTCCTTCAAGAATTCCCAGGCCACGGCTTCCACCATTTCGTCGACTTTTTCCTGGGGCCAGAATTCGATTTCCTTGAAAGCATTTCTGGCGCGTTCGTACATTTCCTGAACATTGTCTTCCATGATGTGTTCCTCCGTTTAAACTATGTTTGTCGGTTTCTTACTAATTAATATCGAGAAAGTAATATGGTATTTCCAAAATTAGGATCCTTTACTCTGTGATCGGCAGCGTGTACCCCATCTCTTGGAAGGCTTCCCTGGTCACCACGAAAAAATCCTGAATGTCCCCTGCCGTAATGAGGCCGAGGTTGCACAACCTGAAGGTTTCCACCCCGAACATTTTTCCGGGGTAGATGGTGAAGCCTCTATCGTAACAGTAGTCGTGCAGTTTGAAGAAGTCGAACCGTCCGTCCTCAGGTGCCTGTACGGTGACCACCAGGTGCCCCTGGATGTCCTTGTCGATGACCGTTTTCAGCCCCATATCCGTGAGACCCCGGTGAATCGCTTCCCAGCACCCGGTCAACCTTTCCCAGCGGGGCCGTTCGCCTTCCTCGAAGTACTCCTTGACAGCCTGCTGCAGCGCGTAAATAGTCTGCACGGGAGGGGTGAAATGCATTTCACCCACCCGGTCGAAGAAGTCGTACTGCATGAAAAGGTTGCAGTAGTAGGAACGCGTGGGATAGTCCTTGGACTTAACAATCTCCGCGATATTACCCACGGTCCACGATGCACCGGTCATACCTGCCAGGCCCTTCTGAGCCGATGACATCAGGAAGTCGATGTTCTGATCCTGAATGTCAATGGGCATGAGACCGTAGGTGGAGATGGTATCCACCACGAATACGGCGCCGTATTCGTGGACCATCTGACCGATTTCCTTTATGGGGTTGAGAACGCCTGTGCCGGTTTCGTGGTGAACAGCGGCAACCACGGCGATGTCCGGATCCTTTTCCAGCGTTTCCCTGACCTTTGCGAGGTCCGGCAGACCGGTGGAGGGAAACTTGATGTCGATGCAGGGAATCTGGTAGTAGCCGGCAATTTCAACCATCCTGGCCGCATAAGCGCCGTTGTTGACTACACACAATTTTTTACCTTCAGGGACCAGAGAGTTCACAAGCACATCCTGCACGATGGTGCCGGACCCGGTGAATATGACCGCCGTGTACTTCCCGGGATCGCCGTGGACCACCTTTACCAAATCTTTGCGCACCCCGGTCATGATGTCCACAAATTCCTGTTCCCGGGGACAGATGTCAGGCACTACCTGGGCATATTTGACCGCGTCGCTGGTGGTGGCCGGTCCCGGATTCAAAAGCACATTTCGTTTGACGGGTTTGACGACTTCCATAACCTTATCTCCCCTTTATTGGTTGCTCACAGTTTCTGGATACTAAGTGCTGGTGGTTGATATTTAACTCGTTACAGTTATTAGAAAACAGGAAACAGTTAAGAGGAAAGCTCTTGTCTAATGGCAGTCAGCCCACTCTTAACTATTTTCTGACAACGCTTCTCCTTACTGCTTACTCCATACTCCCTACTGTAGCTCTGTTCTCCGTTCTCTGACACTCTGTGGTTCTGTCCTCTGATTGTTACAGCTTCCCCACCTTCTTAATGCCCGACTTCTTGCTCGGGTCATGAATTTCCTCGATGATGCTGAAGCCGCTGCCCCTGACGTCTTTCATGTTTTCGAAACGCGTTTTCCACTCTTCCGGTGTTTTGCAAAGGGCCGGTTTGGCTTGGGCGGCCCTTTCAGCCATCGGCGGCACCGGCCGGTCCTCGGGACCGTCATAGTCTTCCTTGGGGGTGAGCTGCTGGCCGAGCCGGCTTACGCCTTCCCGTTCCACTTCCTCGATGTAGTGGGCGCCTGCGGCAAAGGAGCGCGTGACCGCTATAATGGCCCAGGTTGCTTCAGGGGTAAATCCCAGGTCCATCATGGTGGCACCGGTGGCGCCCAGCATGTCCAGATCCACCGGTCCATCGGCAATTTCCTGAGCTGCCTTAACCACGTGCCGGGTGAATTCGATATACTTTCCGGCAATCCCTAATTTTTCTGCCCGGGCCAACATGCGTTGGGCGGCAGGGTCTTTGAGCATGAGGTCGGAGACCCCCAGGGCTTCGTCCTCCAGGTTTTCCTGAACCAGTAATTTAGCGGCCTCCTCGAGGGAGAGACCCTGTTCCTCGGCGATTTTTAAATAGTGTTCAATCCGGTTGCCGAATGCCGAATAGGCGCCGTAGGCGTGTCCGAAAGCCATGATGGAAGCGCCGCAGGCCTGGGTCAGGAAGGTCTTGGAGCGGGCCACGATTCTGGAGATGGCGGCAGGTGACGAAAGCCCGTCCTCCAGGACCATGATCATGACATAATTGAGCATTTGGCCTTCTTCGATGGTGGGTATGCGGGCCTGGTAGTCCACGAAAAGAACTTCGATGACCCCGTAGCCTTCCTCCATTATTTCAGTTGTGTCATAGCCCCTGGTGACGATCCGGTGAACGTTTTTGTAGGCAACTTCGGAAACCCACTGAAAAGGAGCCCGTTCCGTGTCCTGCGGCATTGTGCCGTATTCTCGATCATAGTAGTCAAAGGGGTTTTTGGGGCTGCCCAAATTTCCAATGCCGCGCGCTCTTTTGGCTTTGTTCAGAGCGTCTGTCTTTTCCTTATCTAGATAACCCATTTTTTGTATTCCCCCTCTTCTTTCTGTTTTTTGGCGTATTCCTGCTGTTCTTCCTTCTTGGGAACGATTCTGTCTTCAGGGCCGATGTATTTGATCATGGACAGGTCGATCATCTGGACCATGGGTTCATTTCTGGATGCCCCCCAGGCCCGTCCTTTCTTCATGTTGTAAAGGGCGTGGGCCGCACAGCTGTAACCCCTGACCACGCTGCCGATGCACCACCCCGCATTGGGCGAGAAGCCGATCTCCATCAGGGCCGTGTTGCCGGACCCCACAACATTCACGCCTACGTATGACCGCCCTTCGGCCTTGCGCCTGGCATGAAAGTACTTTTCCAAGGCCCGCTGAAATTCGAGGTAGACGCCTTCCAGCTCCAGCTCTTCCTGTCGCAAGTGGATGGGTTCGGCCCGGGGGTCGCTGTCAATGTGCTGGGGCTGCCCCATGCCCATGACCGGCCGGCCGGCGTCCATATACTCATCCACAAGGGTTTTGGCCATTTCGTCGACGGTTTTGCCTTCCTTCTTGGCCCGCTCCAGGTACTTGTTGAGCATGTAGCCATGGGCTGCTCCGGGACCGTGCACACCGCCGAAAGTGGAGACGGCCGCGGCAACGCACACAGGCAGGTTCGGCCGGCCCGCGCTGACACCGATGGCGCCCACGGCAGACGGGGACATGGAGTGTTCCAGGAAGACCCCCATCTCGTACTTCAGCATCTGTTCTTCCTCTTCCGTGGGGATGCGGTTCTGGAAAAGGACGAACATGGCATCGTAAAACGAGTAGCCCTCTTCGGCCAGGTCACTCAGGTTGTAACCGCGCATGACGGTTTTCTCTTCGGTTTTGTAGGAAATCGAAGTTTTTCGTCTGAACAATGGCTCTCGACTCATTGGAGGTCCTCCATTTACAGTTATAGCGTTTGATTAAAGAATATTCCGAAATCTAATTTCCTCTGGACTGGAACATTTTAAGACAACCGGTATTAAATCAACGTGTTCCAGCACATATTCCAACGGTTGATTGTGCTGTTGAGAGCGATATAAATCCGCGCTTACTATAAGTCAATGTAATAAATATTATAATTTCAATAATTTTTTATTATAGAAAAATAAAAGCAGATTACAGCTAAATCTTATGATGAATCAACAATGTACAATTGAGATTATGCATTCATCAGATCCTGAAATTGCTTTTATTTTTGTAGGGGAGGAGCAGGGGCGATGAATTCATTCAGGATTTTGATGTGGTTATGCTCTTCCTTGATGATGTGTTCCAGCATGGTGCGGGTGCCTTCTTCGCGTATAAAAGGCGTGAGCATCTCGTAGAAAAGGATGCCGTCTCTTTCAGACTCCACAAACACATCCAGCAGCTCAGACAACTGTTCGATGTTCTCAAAATCGACATCGTCCAGGGAAAAGCTCTGCCCCCCGATGATCGTTTTCAGAAAATCACCGTTCAATTCTTCCAGGGAGGCGGCATCGGGCTTGATATCAATGGTATCCCGCAGGCCATCAAACCACCGGGCATGCTTGGCTTCTTCATCCGCCATCCACTCCAGGGCAGCGGCAATTTCCGGTTTTGAAGTGTTGCCCGCAGCTTCACGGTAGACAGCTTCGCTGTTTTTCTCCAGTCGAATGGCGATATCGAGAATTTCGTTGATGCTGAACAAGGCAGCCTCCTGCTATAGCGATTGTCATGCGTTGGATAGATGGGCTGGTTCGGATATTGTACCTTATTACTGACGCTATATTCGGTTTCGGGCTCAGGCTTTCAGTTTCAGTTTCAGCTTCTGAAGCTCGTCTTCGGCATCGTTGACCAGTTCGTCGATAATACCCCTGATGGGTATGATCTTATCGGCCAGCCCCACCGACTGACCGGCCATGAGGGACCCCATTTCCACGTCGCCGTCGATGGCGGCACTGCGCAAGGCCCCGGCCCAGAAATTTTCCACTTCGTACTGGGCCTCCTGGGTGTTGATGGCTGCTTCCTTTAGCTTCTGCATGATGCTCAGCTGCAGTTTGCCGAATGCATTGGTGCCCTTGTTTTTCAGGGCCCTGACCGGGATAACCGGCAGGCGGCTGTCGAACTGGGGAGTGGCTATGGCATCGCGCGCCCTGGCCCGCCGAAACGTTTCCTTGAAGTTGGGATGGGCCTTGCATTCGTCTGACATCACGAAACGCGTTCCCATTTGAATACCGGCTGCCCCCATCATTAAAAGGTGGGCCATCATCCGACCGGTGGCGATCCCGCCGGCCGTGAAAATGGGGACCTCCTCCACTTCGAACAGAATCTGCTGGAGCAGAACCATGAGGGACACCGGGCCGATGTGACCGCCCGCTTCGGAGCCCTCCAGCATGAGCGCGTCGGTGCCCATTTTGATCAGCCTGAGGGCAAGCGGAGCGGTGGGTGCAAAACAGATCACCCTGGCACCGGCATCCTGGGCCCTCCTGATCTCGGGCTCGCGGGGGATGGAACCGGCAAACATGACCACGTCGCATTCCATATCGCACACCAGCTCTAGCTGCTCCTTGTAGATGGGCGACACGGTGATCAGATTGACGCCGAACGGTTTGTCCGAATAATCGCGCAGCTTGCGAATTTCTTCTTCCAGCAGATCAAGCGGTGTGTTCCCTCCGGCCAGGAACCCGAACCCGCCGGCTTCGCCAACATCGCCCACCAGCTTGTAGTCGCTGATCCAGGTCATGGCACCGCAGGTGATGGGGTAGCGGCACCCTAAAAAATCTTGTCCACGTTTGAAAAATTGATCAATCAGCATATTGTAATCTCGTCATTACAGGAAATGGCGCCACCCTCGATCACTTTGGCAAATACGCCTTCCCGGGGCATGATGCAGTCGCCTGCCTGGTAATAAATGGCGCATTTCTTGTGGCACTCTTTTCCGATTTGTGAAATTTCCAGGACAACGGTATCGCCCAGTTTCAGGCGGGTCCCCACGGGCAGGTTGGGCAGGTCAAGGCCGGAGGTGACGATGTTTTCGGCAAAATCGCCAAAGGTCACATCCAGCCCCATCTGGCGTGCTTTTTCGATGCTTTCCACAGCCAGAAGGCTCACCTGGCGATGCCAGTCCCCGGCATGGGCATCGTCCTGCAACCCATGATCACGGAGGATAACTGCTGAATCGACAGTGGTTTTGCGAGTGCCTTTCTTCCGGCTGGTAGCAAGGGAGACTATTTTCATGGTGCTGGACCTCATAAAAAATTCAGGTGTCGAGGTTGTCCACAATGGCTTTCAGAATGTCACAGGAACGGCATTTTTTCATTTTGTTCTCCCAGTTGTCCTGCACTTCACCATCGCAGATGGTTCCGGATACAAACCAGCAGAGCTTGCCGCTCTGGAATTCCCACGCAGGGCATTTTTGCCTTTCCTTGGGAGAGCAGTTTTTGACATTCCAGCACGATTTTTCCGGACGGTAGTTACCGCGTTTGTTGGCAACCAGATAAAACATCTGGCGTTCCACACCAGGGGGAATCCTTCGCCATCCCTGCTCATAGCTGTGAATGGCCTTCAGGGATGTACCAAGCAGCTGGGCCATCTCCTTCTGGGTTTTCTTTAGATTTTTCCTGAACCAGGCGAATTCTTTATTGTCCATTTGATCTCCTATCATTAGAAACGGCAAGCCGCAAAAATGAAAATTATGTTCCTGTACAACAGAATCTATCCTTTGCTACATTGTAGCAGGGTATGTCAATAGAAAAGGCTGGGCGGCTACATGGAGAGCGAAAACCGCTCCTTGCCGCAGAAAATCATGAAACCTCTCTTTTTCCCCAGACAAGCCAGGGTCATGTTGAGGCTTTCCGCAAGCTCAACGGCCAGTGCGGTGGGTCGCGACATGCTGACCATGATTTCCAGGCCTGCCCGGGCGGCTTTCTGCACGAGCTCGAAACTGAGGCGTGACGACATGGCACCAACGCGCAGCTGGTCAAGTTGGTCTTTGAGGAATATTTTGCCAATGGCCTTGTCCAGGGCATTGTGCCGCCCCACATCTTCGGCCCAGGCCAGGGGGACGAGACCTGCATCGAAAACCATGGACGCGTGGGAACTGCCCGTCAGGGAATACAGGTCCTGGTGTTCGGAAAGCCGTTGAACACAGTTTTTAGCTTGATCGATGTCTATGGTTATGGTGCTCTTCACTGGTTTTACGATCTGGTAGAGGTCCGTGAGCAGCTCCTTGCCGCAGATGCCGCAGCTGGTCTGGCTGATAAATCCCTGGCGGTTCAGAATATCGTGCACCTTTTGGCGCCTTTCAGGCGCAAGGGTTGCTGTGACCACGTTGACGTCGTCTTCCGTGCAGAAACCAAGGGTCGCGAAATCCTCGGGGACTTCTACAAGCCCTTCGGCCAGGCAGAATCCGGCTGCGTGGGCCAATTCATCTCCGGGTGTCCGCATGACAACGGAATAGGGCTTTCCCTCGATGCGGATGGAGAGCGGTTCCTCCAGGATGAGTGCCTGCTCCCGGTCCTGTCGGGACCCTTTTTCAAATAAGATCATTGATTGTGATCGCAATTTTTTCATAGCCAATAACTGATCCCAAGTAAATGTTCTGGGGAAGTGCCAAATATAAATTAATCACGAAATCACGAAAGAGCAAAAAACACGAAATGTTCAAATTATTTTCGTTTTATCGGGATCGAATGTTCTGAATTTGAATCCTTTTATGGTAGCGACGTAGTCGCGTTTCATAAAATTGTGGCACACAATTTTATTCAAGGTCGGCGTGGAAGACATAGCCGACAGACCTTAAGCTTTTAAAATGAACCGGTTTTTTTGGGTTTTTCTCGAAATATTTCCTGAAGCGCACGATGAAGTTGTCCACGGTCCGGGTGGTCGTTCCGCGGGTGTACCCCCAGCCAATTTCGAGGAGCTTTTGCCGGGTGAGGGGTTTGCCAGGGTTCTGGATGAACAGCTTCAGCAGCTTGGCCTCCTGCCCGGTCAGCTGGATCTCACCTTTTTGCCCGCGGGCGGTCAATGTGCTGAAATCGATGCGGTTGCCCCCGAAGGTGTGGATGTTTTTTTCAGGATCGCCGTTCATGTTGTCGATATTGTTTTCTTCGTACCACGACAGGCGGGTCACGAGCCTTTCCACACGGAGCAGGAATTCTTCAAGGCTGAAGGGTTTGGTCAGGTAGTCATCGACGCCGTAGGAAAGCCCTTTCACCTTATAATCGGTGGCCGCCTTGGCCGACAGAATGAGAATGGGGATCCTTTCATCTTCGAGCCGGATGCTTCTGAGTACCGAGAGTCCGTCTATCCCGGGCAGCATGATGTCGAGGACAACGAGATCGGGCTGCCACTCTTTCCAGGCCTTGAGACCGGTATTCCCGTTATCGGCCACCTTAACCTCGTAGCCCTGCAGGGAAAGGTTCAGTTTCAGACCCTCTGCGATGTGGTTTTCGTCTTCGATGATCAGGATGCGCTTTTTTTCACTATTGTTCATGCTGGGTCCTGAATTCGGCAGGTAAATGTCTCAACGGCAAGACCAGGCTGAAGGTCGAGCCTTTGCCCAGACCCTGGCTGGACACCTCTATTTTCCCTTTGTGAATTTTAGCAATGTTTTCTACCAGGTAGAGTCCCAAACCACTGCCTCTGGCGGACATGTCATCGGATCGGCCCACCTGGTAGAATTTCCTGAATATCTTTTTCCTTTGTGATTTGCCGATGCCGATGCCGTTGTCCTTGAAATGAATATACAGCTTTTTACCCTGCACTTCAAAAGAAATCTCTATTTTGGGTGGCTTGGCATGGTTGTACTTGATGGCATTGGTGAGCAGGTTCATCAGGAGCATGTCGAACAGGGAAAGGTTTATGCTGTACGGGTATCCATCGCCCGAAACGTTTGAAAACGTGATTTTACTTTTTTGAAAGTGGTGCGAGTTTTTTTTCAGAAACCAGTTGACGACTTTCACCAGGTCGTGGGTCTCCATTTCATCGCCGTGGCTCTTGCTCTCGATCTGGGCCAGGTTCAGAATGCGGTTGATGTCGTCGGACAGCCGTCCGGTATCGTGAAGCATGTACTGGATGTACTTGAGCTGGTCTTCCCGGGAGAGCTCGTGTTTCATGAACGTTTCCAGGTAAAGCTTCAGGGCGGTTACCGGCGTTTTCAGTTCGTGGGTGAAGCTGTTAATAAAATTGTGCTGGAGGCGATAGAGCTGCAGGGTTTTCAGGTTGTAGACAAAAATGATGAAAATACCCAGGAATATGATGCCCACCAGGAGGGAGAGCACCAGAATGACCACCCATGTCTGGGACGCCAGGACCTGATCGGGATCGAGGTTGAACCGTTTGACAATCGCCTTCAAGCCCATGCTGGCCTCGATGTACCAGTAGATATAGAGAAACAAGGACGTTCCCAGGGCCAGGATGGAGAAAATAAGGATCAATATGGGGTGGAAAAGCCATCTCGAACGGTTCATGAATTCTGCATACACGATTGTAAAAAAATTGTAAATTCAAAACCTTCCCTGTACTTTGCTTTTTTTTTCGGCTACGGCTTGGCCATGAATAAAAATATTTTGCTCATCTATCCCGAAGTTCCCCAAAATACCTATTGGAGCTTCCAGTACGCCCTTAAGTTCATTGGTAAGAAAAGCGCCATGCCGCCCTTGAGCCTCATCACCGTCGCGGCCTATTTTCCTGAAAAGTATCGACTCAGGCTGGTGGACCTCAATATCGAACCCCTCAGAGATGAGGACATCCTGTGGGCCGACCAGGCCTACGTCTCGGCCATGATTGTACAGAAGGATTCATTCGAGAAGGTGGTAGCGGCCTGCAACCGCCTGCAGAAAACGGTCATTGCCGGCGGTCCCTATCCCACAACGGGCCATCCAGATATCAAAGGGGTTGACCACTTTGTGCTGGGGGAGGTGGAAAACACCCTCCCTGATTTTATTGCTGCCATGGAGGAGGGGAAGGCCGCACGGGTATACCCTTCCGGGGACAAGCCGGCTCTGACCGAAACGCGGGTGCCCCGGTTCGACCTTCTGAACATGCAGGCCTATTCATCCATGTCCATGCAGTACTCCCGGGGATGCCCATTCAAGTGTGAATTCTGTGATATCTGGAACGTTTACGGGAACCGACCGCGGTTGAAATCGCCTGCCGGCGTGACGGCCGAGCTGGACGCGCTTTATGTGTTGGGATGGCGCGGTCCGGTATTCATCGTGGACGACAATTTCATCGGCAACAAGAAAGCCGTGAAGAATGATCTGTTGCCGGTGCTTTCAGAGTGGCAGCAATCACACGGCTTCCCTTTCCGATTTTTCACCGAAGCCAGCATCAACATGGCGGATGATGCGGTGCTGCTGAAGGGCATGCGGGATGTAGGTTTTGATGAGGTATTCATCGGAATCGAGACCCCTTCCCGGGAAGGCCTCAAGGAAACCGGAAAAAAACAGAACCTGAAATCGGACATGGTCGCGGCCGTCAGGACCATCCAGAGCTACGGCATGGAGGTGATGGCCGGCTTCATAGTGGGATTTGACAGCGACACGGCGGATATTTTCGACCGTCAGATTGCCTTTATCCAGAAGACCGGCATCCCCCAGGCCATGGTGGGGCTGCTGACCGCTCTGCCCGGCACGCAGCTTTACAAACGACTGGCTTCGGAAGGGCGGTTGCTGCATGCTGCCGACGGCAACAACACCCACTGCAATGCCATTAATTTCACACCGCGCATGGATCTTGCGCAGTTGAGGAACGGCTACAACAGGATATTGGCCACCATCTACGACAAACGGCTGAAAAATTATTTCCGCCGCTGCAGCCGGATGCTGGACAACATGGGCAGGGTCACCCAATTCGGCAGAGATGTTCACATGTGGGAGTTGGGGGTGCTGGTCAAGTCGATGCTGCGCCAGGCAATTGCACCTTATGGGTATCAGTACATCCGGTTCCTGCTGCGGAACCTGGCCCACAACCCCCGGGTGTTCACCGAGGCGGTTAAGCTGGCCATTATCGGCCACCATTTTAATGTGATCACCCGTGAAATGATCAAAGCCGACAGCGTTGCTTCCTACCTGGACGAAAAATACACCTACCTTTGCGAACGTCTGGAAACCTGTTCGGCACAGGCTAAGGCCAGCTATCGGGAGAAGCGCCGTGAGATGGAACGGCTGCTGAAGCAGAAGAAGCGGATCCTGAACAAAATCCAGATGAAAATAGACGGTCTGCATGTGGACTTCCGCCGGGATATTTCCAAAAAATATGCAGATCTTGCAAGCCGGCTGCAGGTTCGGTTCGAGGTTCTGGAACAGGCGGTAATATATAGTAATTTGCCTGCGGCGTAATTTATGCTACGCATGTCATTATGCCTCCGGCTGTCATTTGTGCTTTGCACGTAATTTGCCCTTCGGGGGTAATTTATTGCCGATATCGGCCTCAAGCTGTCAGCAACAATAAATGTCAGTGAAGCGTAATAACGCGCGTCAGCGCTAATATCGGGCGAAGCCCTAATGACGCGAAGCAAATACCGTCCCATTGACTCGCAATCAAAAAATGTATAATTTTGTAATGGTTGCCGCATCAATAATCTGCTAAACCTTGATCGATATCACCATTGACGGGTTGGTAGTTGATTTAATTTATGGAAGGAAACGGCAACCATTACGTATGATCAATATAGAAAACTTACAAAAGAGCTTTGGCGGTCAGGTGCTGTTCGACGGCCTGGCATTCAAGGTGAATGCCAGGGAGCGCGTCGGGCTTGTGGGGCGCAACGGGCACGGCAAGACAACCCTTTTCCGCATCATCTCCGGGGAGGAGGCCTATGACGGCGGTGCGTTGACCATTCCGAAGAACTACAGAATTGGAATTGTTCGCCAACAGCTCGACTTTACCGAAGACACCATCCTGTTGGAGGGTGTGACCGGCCTTCCGGAAACCGAGAAGGACCACCACTGGAAAGTGGAAAAGATTTTGGCGGGGTTGGGTTTTTCACAGGATGACATGCAGCGGCACCCACAGGAATTTTCCGGCGGCTTCCAGGTACGCCTGAACCTGGCCAAGATCCTGGTTTCGGAACCAGACCTTCTGTTGCTGGATGAGCCCACCAACTACCTGGACATTACCTCCATACGGTGGGTCGAGCGTTTTCTGGTGCGCTGGCCCCACGAGTTGATGCTCATTACCCATGACAGGGGCTTCATGGATAAGGTGGTCACCCATACGGTGGGCATCCACCGCCGCAAAGCCAGAAAAATTGTCGGGGATACCAACAAATACTACTCTCAGATTGCCCAGGACGAGGAGATTTACGAGAAAACCCGCCTCAATGATGAGCGCCGCCAAAAGGAAATAAAGCAGTTTATCACCCGGTTCAGAGCAAAAGCCCGGCTGGCCAACCTGGTGCAGTCTCGCATCAAAACTCTGGAAAAGCTGGAGAAAAAGGATAAGCTGGGCCAGATCGACACGCTTGACTTTTCCTTTCGCAGCGAGAAGTTCCGCGGCAAGCACGTGCTGTCCATGAGAAATGCATCCTTTTCTTACAATGCCGGTACGCCCCTGATTGAAAACTTCGACCTCTCCGTCAATGCCGGGGACCGCATATGCGTTGTGGGCAAGAACGGCAAAGGCAAGACCACCCTCCTGAAATTGCTGGCCGGGGCCCTCGACCCGCAGGACGGCGAGATTCAATACAATCCGTCGGTGAAAAAGGGGTTTTTCGAGCAGACCAATATCCAGACCCTGGACGACCGTCGCACAGTTGAAGAGGAAATCCTTTATTCTCATGCAGGCATCGATCAGCAGGCTGCCAGGAATATCTGCGGTGCCATGATGTTTTCGGGGAATTCTGCTCTAAAAAAAATCAGTGTCCTTTCGGGCGGGGAAAAGAGTCGGGTGCTTCTGGGAAAAATCCTGGTGACGCCGTTGAACCTCTTGCTGTTGGATGAACCCACCAACCACCTGGACATGGATTCATGCGATGCCCTGCTGGCGGCCATCGACAGTTTCGAAGGGACCGTCATCATGGTGACCCACAACGAAATGTTCCTACACGCCCTGGCCGAACGCCTGGTGGTTTTCCAGGACGACGGCATCACCCTGTTCGAAGGCAGCTACAATTATTTTCTGAACAAAAAAGGGTGGGCGGAAGAACGCACGGGAAAAAAAATACAAGCCGCAAAGGTGAAAAAGGCCGTACCCGAGGAAAAACTGACCAAAAAGGAGGCCCGTAAAAAACGATCCGAGCTGGTGGCCGAGCGGGGAAGGGCGTTGAATCCCCTGAAAAAGAAGATCCGCAACGCCGAAAATGACATCGAGCAGCAAGAGGAGCGGCTCGAGGTCCTCAACCAGGAGATGATGGAGGCGTCAGAAGCCGGAGACGGGGAGCAGATTGCGGTTATCTCCAAGAAGATCCACGCGTGCAATGATGGCATCGAGAAACGGTTTACGGAACTGGAGGGCCTGCACGAGAAGAAAGGCAAGTTGGAGGCAACATACGGCGAGTTGTTGGAAGGGTAGGCGGGTTGCGGGTTACGAGTTGCAGGTTGCTGGTTTCGGACAATAATAACCGCCCGCTTCGCTCAAGACGCAAAAAACGCTAAGAAAAATAATTCTTTGCGACCTTTGTGTCTTGCGGTTCATTTTTAAAGAATTGAAAAGAATGAGGAACTAATATGCATGGAATAACCATCAGATGGCTGACCCTCACGGTGGCGATCATTATCACCTCTTACCTGCTGGACGGCATCCATGTCAGCGGTTTCTGGTCGGCACTTTTTACCGCCGCAGTCCTGGGGATCCTGAACGCCTTTTTCCGGCCGATCATCCTGATCCTGACCCTGCCGATCAATATCCTCACCATGGGGCTGTTCACCTTTGTCATCAATGCCCTGCTGTTGATGATGGCTTCGGGCATCATTTCCGGATTCAATGTGGCAGGGTTTTGGTCGGCGGTGTTTGGCGCTCTTTTGATCAGCGTGGTGAGCTGGCTGATCAACGGTTTCATCGGCGAACGGGGAACGGTGGAGTATATAGACTTAAAGCACAGGGGCGGCAACCGCTGGCAATAGAGAACTGATCCAAGTGGGATAGGAATTAGCTCATAGCCTGCTATCAGCTATGAGCTACGAACTATGAGCTGTTTCTACTCGACACCTTGACCATAAACCAAAACCTGAATTTTAAGGATGGTTTCAGCATGGGATATTTCAGGCTGTGGCGAATTGTAGCGTCCATCCTGGCGCTGCTATATACGTTCCTGCCGTTTGATTTTTTGCCTGACATGCTGGTTGGCTGGGGCTGGCTCGACGACATCATTATCCTGTACCTGCTGTGGCACTATTTTTTCCGTGGAAAGCGGGTTCAGCCCGGCAGCGCCGGCGCCCAGCAAGAACGACGGCAGGATACCTACCGCAAGGCCGATGTGGGAAGAGGTGGGCAAACCATCCCCAAAACACCTCACGAGATTCTCGACGTTCCCCCGGGGGCTTCCCAGGAAGAAATAAAAACAGCCTATAAAATCCTGGCCGGGAAATATCACCCGGACAAGGTGGAATACCTGGGGGATGAGTTCAAGGCCCTGGCCGAGGAAAAGTTCAAGGAAATCCAGGAGGCCTACCA
>JBDLJD010000011.1:0-48116 GCA_039714495.1 Thermodesulfobacteriota bacterium | reverse complement strand
CATTCTCTGCGGGCTCGAGCGTTAGCGGGCGAGAAATATTGGCATGTGTCACTGCCCGGGCTAAAAGGAAGATGCCGTCTCCATGTCCGATCCGTACTGGAAGATGGATGCCTCCCGGTCGTAGGCTGCACACTGATTTGTAAATGCGATCAAATCTTCCAGCTTTGCCTTGGCCTGGCCGGCATCGATGATGTCAGCCGAACGCCGGATGCCCGCCGCCAGGGTATCTGCTTCGCCCGCCGCCCATAATGCCGCACCGGCATTGAGCAGGGCCATATCACGCCTGGGGCCCTTGTCACCGCTCAGGATGCCCATGACAATGGCGGCATTTTCATTGACGGTGCCGCCTTTCAGCGCTTCAGGGCCGACCCGTTGAAACCCGAAATCCTCAGGCCTGATATCGAAAGTATCTATTGCCCCTTCCCGCAGGTGGCTGACCTTGGTGACGCCGCAGAGGCTGAGTTCATCGTAGGTTTCCTCTCCGAAAATAACCAGGGCCTTTTTCCCGTTGAGCCGCCTTACCACACGGGCGATGGTCTCCGTCAAATCAGCCTCATAAACGCCCAGCATGTGCGAGGATGCATTGGCCGGATTCGCCAAGGGGTTGATGAGGTTGAAAATGGTCCGGATACCCATCTCCGTCCTTATGCGGGCAACGCTGCGCATGGGGCCGTCCTGCATGGGTGAAAACAGGAGGCCGATACCCACCTCGTCAATGCAGCGTTCCACGTCGGAACTCGATATATCCAGGTTGATCCCCAGCCGCTCCAGGACATCTGCCGTGCCCAGAAACCTCGATGACATTTTGTTCCCGTAGCGGGCAATCCGCCGCCCGCTGCCGGCCACGATGAAGGTTGTGGCAGCTGACACGTTGAAGATCTGCGTCCCGTTGACGCCGGTATCGCTCACTTCGAGGATGGTCTCCTCTTCAAAATTGATGTCATCGCGGTCCAGGTTAAGCAAGTGGTTGTTCAGTTGAAAGCGAAACAGCCTGGCTTTCAGGGCCCGGGCGGCGCCCGTAATCTCGTCCACGGATTCGCCCTTCATTCTGAGGGCCGTCAGCAGCGCCCCCACCTGTGACACCGGCACCTTGCCGTCGATGATCCGGCCTGTGGCCGCTTCCATTTCTTTCTCATCCAGTCCTTGTCCCAGTACTACCTTTTTGATGGCTTCCCTGATCATACTTTCCTCCTTTTTCCTAGGCATGGAATCCTTGGTTGAATATTTTTATTTCTCCTCACTAATAGCATTATCGTGCAGAAGGTACTCAATGGAGTATTGAAAACCTGGTCTTATAGGCCAGGTCAGAGCCCATAGGCTCTGCCAAAATGTAAGCTTAAAATGTCTAAACACGAATATCTAATATTCCTTGACCCAGCCCTGAGGATCGGAAGTAGGTGCTTAAAACAACGAAAGCCATGTGCCTTCCGGCCCACAGCTTCTTTGCATAAAAAAACCGCAGGCCCTTGAGATGCAGCCTGCGGTTTAACTATCCTATATCAGATCTTTTCAGACGGCGGCAGCACCTCCTCCAGTGAAGATACACCACCACCAGTTGCCTGAAAAAAGGTCTACCATTTTAATTGAGTTGTTGTTCATAAAACCCTTGTATCGGTTGTCGAGCAGGTTGTCAAGCGGTCTCTGCTCCCCTTCCGCTGATCATACACACATTTTCAGGTTTCGATCTCCATACAGAGAATCGTCTTTAAAATTGCCGCATTGAGGATATTATCTTGATCTTGCATGGAATTTAAAAAAATCATCAAATTTCATGCAAGACTAGATGGCGACCATGGATACCCTATAACACCTCAGGCACCGCCTGGCTTCCTCCCGGGCCTCGGGCGTTGAATAGCCCTGCTCCACCTCGTCGAAGAGAAACTTGCGGGTGTCCGGCGGAAGCATTTCCAGGTGTTTGCGGTGCTGTTTTCCGATTTCTCCGAGGTCTTCGTCCGCATCATACACCTTGACATCTTTGTAAAGCTTGCGGAAGTGATCGTCGTCGGTATATTCCGGCTGCAGCCCGTTGATCTGCCGGTCAATGCTTTGCGCAGCCTTGCGCCCGCCGGCACATGCCGTGATGAGGGCGCCCGGGCCTGTCTCGCAGTCACCGGCTGAAAACAGCTTCGGCCGGCTGGTCTGCTTGGTCACGTCATCCACGATAATGGTATTCCAGGCGGTTGTTTCCACGCCGTCCACACCTTCCAGAAGCGAGAGGTCCACCCGCTGGCCGATGGCCGGCACAACCGTGTCGCAGTCGAATACGAATTCAGAACCTTCGATGGGCACGGGACGGCGGCGACCGCTCTTGTCCGGGGAGCCGAGTTTCATGCGGATACACTCGAGTCCGGTCACCACACCATTTTCTTCCAATATCCGTACCGGTGTGGTCAGGAAATGGAACGCCACTTTTTCTTCTTCAGCATCCACGATTTCAACTTCATCGGCCGGCATTTCAGCCCTTGTCCGACGATAGACCAGGTTGACATCCTCCTTTTCAATCCTGAAAGAGCACCGGACACAGTCGATGGCCACGTTGCCGCCGCCGATTACGACGACCCTTTTTCCTTCCGGATAGGGGTCGCGGCCTTCATTGATATCCCTGAGGAACTGCACACCCGGGATAAACCCCTTGTAGCCCTTTTCCTCACCCTCTACCCGCATGGGTGAACTGCCCTGGGCGCCGATGCCCATAAAAACGGCATCGTAGTCTTCTTCGAGCTGGGACAATTTCACATCTTTGCCCACTGCCGTATTGTAATGGATGGTGACCCCCATGGCCTGGATCTGCTCTACTTCGTTGCGCAGGATGTCACGGGGCAGGCGGTAATCCGGTATGCCCATGGCGGACATGCCGCCCGGCTCGCCCAGGCCTTCGAATACAGTGACGGCATGGCCTTTGCGGGCCAGGTGATATGCACAGGTTACTCCGGCCGGGCCGGCGCCCACAATGGCTACCTTGCCGGTTTTTTGCGATGGCTCGATCTCGTAGCCGGGCACCTTGTGCATGGCCAGTTCACGGTCGGCCACAAAACGTTTGAGATATTTAATGGAAACCGCGTCGTCAAGGTTTGCCCTGCGGCAGTTTTCCTCGCAGGGGCGCACACACACGCGTCCGACGATGCCGGGAATCGGGAGCCGGCAGCGGATTACATCCAGAGAGTCCTCGAACTTGCCTTCCTTGATGAGTTCGACATAGCGCGGAATATCCAGGTGGATGGGGCAAGCATCTGCACAGGGAGCCGTGACATTGGCCTTGTATTCTCCAGCCTCCGCCTGTGTGCCTCCCTCGACCGCCGCCTGAAAGGCATCTGGAAAATGGGCCAATGCATGCATGAGGGCAATAGGGCCGGTTTTGCCAATGCCGCATTTTGCCGAACTGCTGACGACCTGCGCCACTGTGCCCAGAATCTCCACGTCGGCGGCTGTCCCCTCGCCCCGGCAGATTTTGTCCAGGGTCGCGGCCATGACATTGGTGCCGCTCTGGCACGGGATGCACTTGCCGCACGACTGGTCGCGCACGGCAGCCATATATGCCCTGCAGAGGTCCACAACGTCGATATCATCGGACCGGAGAACAATGCCATCCCACCCAATGAAGGCCTTTATACCGGCATCCTGATTGAACTGCTCAGGCAGGGCGGCTTGCGCGTCCTTTCCGGAACTCTGTTTGTCAGGATTGCGATTGTCTGTTATCTGGTCACCCCAGGAACTGAACAGAATCTCACTCATAGTGTCACCACCTCTTTCTCCTTCTTAATCATTGGGGAAAAACGAGCCTATCGTATCTTGATCTACCGAACTGAAAATAAACCCGTCCCTTTTAACATCAATCCCCGATCAAATCAACGGCCCACAGTACACATAAAGAAACACGGTTAGCCGTCAGTTGGGTGACGGTGTGCCGTGGGCCGTTGATTTGTCTAAAGAATTTTGTCTAATTAAAAAGTACACCCCACCAAAGGTACGGGTGTACTTTTTAATTAGTGTTTAAAACTGCGCTGCCCCGTGTACACCATGGTCACGCCGGCTTCATTGCAGGCCTGAATGGACTGGTAGTCGTTGGCCGACCCCCCGGGCTGTACGACACAGGAAATTTTCTCGTTAATGCCCACATCGATGCCGTCCCTGAACGGGAAAAATGCGTCGCTGACCATGGCCGCATCGATGAGGCCACCCCTGGCCCCGGCTACCTCGCGATCGATCTCGGACCTGGCCTCGCGGTCCTTCATTTCGTTGTAAGGCATGGCGTGCCGCTCAAAGCAGATGCGATCGGCCAGTTTTCGGTAGGCTTTGTCCCGGGCGATTTCCGCCACCCCTACCCTGTCCTGCTCGCCGGTGCCGATACCCACCGTGGCAAGATCCTTGACATAGATCACCGAATTGGACGTGATGCCGGACTCCACCAGCCATCCGAACAGCATGTCGGCAACCTCTTTTTCGGTGGGTTTTCTCTCGATGGAATAGGTTTCGTTTTTATATTCACAGGAGGCCGGTGTCAGGTCGTTCCCGGTTCTGGCTGCAGGCACGAAGGACCACTGCGCGATGATACCGCCGTCAATCAGACTCTTGAACTCCACACAGCGCTGGCCCACAAAGGTCTGGAGCCGGTTGATGTTGTCGATACGGATAACCCTGAGGTTTTTTTTCTTCTCGAAAACAGCCATAACCCCATCTTCGAAGTCCGGGGCCACCACCACTTCGGCATACTGGCTGGTGATCGCCTCTGCAGCAGACCTGTCCACGGCCCGATTCAGGGCAATACAACCGCCAAAAGCCGCCACCCTGTCCGCCATGTTGGCCTTTACATACGCCTCCTCCAGGGAGTCCGCCTGGGCCACGCCGCAGGGGTTGTTGTGCTTAACAATCACCGCAGTAGGTTTGTCCACAAAATATCTCAAAATATTCAGGGAATTGTCCGCATCGGTGAGGTTGGTCTTGCCGGGGTGCTTGCCGGACTGCAGCAATTCGATGTCCGACGCCAGGAACTTACCGGGCTGTATGGTCTGTGTCTCACCCAGCACGAGATTGCCGTTCTCCAGCCGATACAGGGCCGCTTCCTGCCCGGGGTTCTCACCATAGCGCAAGCCCTTGTCCACATCGTCGATCCGCCAGGTCACCTTTTCATAAAAAAGGGTCTGCCGGTTGCTCTCGTCTACAAAGCTGATCTCCATCTTCGGTGGAAAATGGTCATGGACAATGGTGCGGTACATCTTTTTCAGGTCTTCGGCCATAATGATTCACCTCCTGTTTAGAGCCTCCGGCTTTCCGAAGGATGAGAGTGACTAAAGTGAGCTAAAATGCGTTAAAGTGACTAAAGTTAAGGAATTCTATCTTTTTTATAATCGAAAGAGTGCAGCGATTCATCACCTTTAGATCACTTATAACTTTAGATCACTTTTAACTTCGGGTTATTTTTACGGCAGATTGTAACACGCATTCACGTCCTGGATGGATTTTTCACCCAGGAAGTCCCGGATAGTACTGTCATATTCAGCCGTGTGCCCGAATGCCTTCTGGGCCAGGCGAAAGCGCAAATCCAAAGACAGGGACCCGCTGTTGGCAGCCATGTCGCCCAGAATATCGCTGTAGTCTCCGGGATCCACCACCGAAGCGACCCGGATGAAATTCTTGGCCGAAGCCCGGATCATGCACGGACCGCCGATGTCGATATTCCCCCGGGCCTGTTCAACGGTGACACCCTCCCTGGCAATTGTTTCCTTGAACGGATACAGATTGGCAATAACCATGTCGATGGGCACGCCCTGGGTTCTGCTCAAGTCTGCCTGGTGGGCATCGTTGTACGTTTCGGTCAACAGCCCCAGGTAGATTTTGAAATCCAGCGTTTTTACCAGGCCCCCCTGGGTTTCCGGCTGGCCGGTATACGCCGACACCTGGGTGAGGCTCGATGCGGCTGCATTGCCGAGAATTTCTTTCAGCCGGCTGTAGGTCCCCCCGGTACTGAAAAATTTTACCCCTGGACTGATTTCCGTCAGGGGGGGAATGAAATCCTCCAGGCCGCTTTTATCTGAAACGCTTATCAGTACGTGACGAACCTTTACCATCTCATCGATCTTCTCCACAACGTTCATGCTCATAGCTTGCTCCTTATATGAATATATGAGTTTTTTTCATACTGTTTAATGCCGCAACCACTTATCTTCAGATGATAGTTGAAATCAAAAGGGACTTGCTCCTGTCTTGGAAATGCACCGTTCACAGCAGCGCTTATCGGCATGAAATTAGGCATCACCCCTGTGTTCCACCTGCAATCGCTCGAAAAAGGCCGCCATAAAAGCGTGTCTTCCTGCTGCCATGCGAACCCCCTCGCGGGTCAGCATGCAGGATTTGATTTTGGACAGCTTGAACTTGAATTCCCTGAAACCCGTGTCCTCCCTGGTATAGGGTCGGGTAGCCGCCACGTCCACGTCTGGATTGTGCAGCCGGGCCCCCACCTCGCCGGCGAACAGGTATGCCCTGGCCACCCCCACAGCGCCGATGGCGTCCAGTTTATCGGCATCGAACAGCACCCGGGCCTCAACCGTTTCCGGGTTGGGCGGTTTGCGGAACCTGTGTGCGTGGATGCAGTGCAGGATATTGGTCTTGCGGTCCTCGGTAATAGATAGCGGCGCAATGATCGGTCGGGCCAGTTCCACGCCTTTTTCAGCATGGCACACCCTGCCGTCCGAGGTATCCTGGTAAACCCGCCCGATATCATGAAGGCAGGCGGCCGTCAAAAGAACATCCATGTCCGCATCCTCGGCGTCTCCAATGTGCCGGCACAACTGGAAAACCCGTTGGGTATGCTCCCAGGCATGGCTTCCCCGGGCAGATGCAAACATCTGTTCGGCTTTTGCTTGAATATGATCGACCAGTATACTGCTGTCAAGTGTCAGATGTCGGGTGTCGGGTCTGTTTTTAGCTATTTGCAATCGGCCCACTCTCAATTCTTTTTTAATAACGCTTAACCCCTTGGTTTGTTGTAATTCCGCATCCCGAAGCAGGGATAAATCCCTGTGCTACATGGCTGATTCGAGGAATGGCATGTAGGCCAGGGCTTCACAGGCTGTCCAATAACCTCCAAATTGCTACTACGATGCTCCGACAGCAGGGCTAAAGCTCTGAACTACATTTGAAAAAAAGCTCTTAATTTCATAATGTTATCGTAATACTGCCCAAAACACAAAACCATGTAGCGCAGGGTTTCAACCCTGCCAAAGCGGGTTGCGGGACAGCCTGTTCAGCCCTGTAACGTCCTCTGCCCTCTGATCTGACTTGGTCTCTGACCTCCGGCCTCTGTGGTTTTTACTCCAGGTGCATAACCCCCTCAAAACGCTCGTATTCCGTTTCCGTGGCCGAGCCCCTCTCCTTCAGGATGTGAATCATATCAGGATCGTTATACCGTAAAAAGGGGTTGACCTTCAGCTCGTCCGTTAGCCGGGAAAAAACGTGTTCAGGGGTGTAGTTGGCCAGATACGTGTCAATATCCCGGTTGTCGGGTTCCACCAGGCGGGCAAATGCCATGGCATATTCAACATAATCATGTCCCGCATAAACTTTTGTATCCATCGGCATGCTGAGCAGGCGGCTGATGGAGCGGTGAAACGCCTTCAGATCACCTGAAAAACAGGTTCCCACCGTGCCGTTGAACAGCGTGTCACCCGTGATCAGGCAATTCTCGCATTGAAAGATAACCGAGTCGACAGTATGCCCGGGCGTGGGAATAACCGTCAAGGTCTCATCTTCCAGGGCAATACCCCCCTCCCGGGCCAGCGTATTGTGATCACGCAGACGGGTGCCGGACCTTTCCAGCAGGGCACGGTTCCCGGACGTGTGGTCTGGATGGCCATGGGTATTGGTGATGACCGTGAGCCTCAGACCGGCTGCCCCGATAAAGTCAAGGATCTCTTCAACCGCACCGCCATCGATGGCAATTGCCTCATTTTTACCATAAATCAAATAGCTTAAGTTATCCGTTGCATATCTGAACTGTTGAATTTTCATATCCTTTCAGTATCAACCTGGTCGATTTCTTGTCAACGTCTACATTTTAAAAATTCCGATTTTAACCCTTCATGCGACTTGATCTTTCCAAAACAAAAATGCTATTAATTTCCTCCACATAAATCCACATTATATTTTTCTAAATAAATTATATTAACATTCAATAATTATTATAAAAAATTTCATATATCCTCTATTTTTTTCTTGACTTTTTTTAAAAAATGTACTTTTATTCTGAAAAAGTGGATTTAAGTGGATATTATTGGTGAAATATGTTCAGAGGAAGTTCGTTTCATACCATCGACGCCAAGGGCAGAATCATCATTCCCAAACGATTTCGCGGTACCATAAAAAACAGCGAAAACAATGGGTTGATGATATCCCGCATGGATAGCGGCCTGGTGGCCTATACCCTGCCCGAATGGGAGAAGATCGAAGCCAAGATTCTCTCCATGGCTGAAAAAAGCGACAGCATGCGCCGTTTCAGGCGTGTTTTCATCGGCGGTGCTTTCGAGTGCGTCTGTGACCGGCAGGATCGCATCCTGGTGCCCCCGACACTGCGTGAATATGCCACCCTCGACAGGGATATCGTTATTGTGGGAGTTCTGGACCACTTTGAAATCTGGTCACGCCAGAACTGGGACAGAGAAAACAACTTCATGGAAAAAGATATGCAAAAGGAGGACGTCCGCAACGAAATCGCCAGGTTAGGAATTTGATCCCATGGCCTATGAACATATTCCTGTCATGCTGGCGGAGGTTATGGAATGGCTCAACCCCGGGCCCGGCAACATATTTGTCGACGGAACCGTCGGCGGTGCCGGCCACGCTTCAGCCATTTGCAGCGCCATCGCACCAGACGGAATTTTTATCGGCTTGGACCAGGACCGGGACGCCATCGACAACGCCAACCGTGTCCTCAAGGGTTTCAAAACGACAGTCCACCTCTTCCACGGCAATTTTGTTCAGATGCCGGGTTTTCTCTCCCAAATGAACATTCCCGCTGTAGATGGCATTCTTTTAGATCTCGGAATATCTTTTCATCACGTTGCCGCATCAGGACGTGGATTCAGTTTCAGAAAGGACGAGGCGCTGGATATGCGCATGGACATCCGCACCCGTGTCAAGGCCCGGGAACTGGTCAACGACCTTGATGGGGCCGATCTCTACAGACTGTTCAAACGCTACGGAGAGGAACGCTGGTCCAAGCAGATCGCCCGGAAAATTGTGCTGGAAAGAAAACAGCATGCCATCCGTTCCAGCAGGCAGCTCGCGGATATCGTTTGCCAGGCGGTGCCCAGATCCGCCTGGAAACCCGGTTTTCATCCTGCGACCCGGATATTCATGGCGCTGCGCATTGCCGTCAACAGGGAGCTGGAACGGCTGAAACAATTTCTCGAAACGGCGATGGATTTCTTGAAGCCCGGCGGGCGCATCTGTGTACTTTCATTTCATTCCCTGGAAGACCGAATCGTGAAGCAGCGCTTCAAGGCCCTTGAAAACCCGTGTACCTGTCCGCCGGACCTGCCGGTCTGCGCCTGCGGTCGTCGGCCCACACTGAAGGTCCTGACCAAAAAAGCCCGGCAGCCCTCAGCGGATGAGGTCATGGCCAACCCCATGTCCCGCAGCACTAAATTGAGGGCGGCGGAGAAGCTGTGGAGTTAAAAAAAAGCAAAAAGCTGAAATTCACCGGATTGTGGATAATCATGCTCTGTTTGTTCCTGGGCGAGCTTTTCTTTTACACATGGTGCCGCGTCAACAACGTCAGACTCGGGTATGAAGTGGCCCAGGAGACCGAAAAACAGACCAAACTTTTAGCGTACCAGGAAAACCTGAAAATCGAACTGGCCCGGCTGAAATCCCCGGAGCGCATTGCACGCATCGCCACGGAGCAACTGGGCCTTATCATGCCGCGGGCCGATCAGACCATTGTGATACCATGAAAAACAAAGCCCACAGATATATCAACATGCGCATCGGCATCATCGGCGCCATGTTTTTTGTGCTGATCCTGGCCATCGGCGCCAAGGCCGTTTACCTTCAGCTGTTCTGCGGCACCTGGCTTTCGGAGAGGGCGGCCAATCAGTATGCCAAAGATTTGGTCACCGCCGGCAAACGCGGCGTGATCTATGACCGCAATCACCACGAAATGGCGGTGAGCATCGGCACGACATCCCTGGCTGCCTACCCTTCCCGGATCCAGGACAAAAGGTCTGCCGCCACGGCCCTGGCCAAAATTTTAAACCTCAACCAAC
The DNA here is from genome assembly GCA_039714495.1 of Thermodesulfobacteriota bacterium. Taxonomy (GTDB): domain Bacteria; phylum Desulfobacterota; class Desulfobacteria; order Desulfobacterales; family B30-G6; genus JAJDNW01. Next base: position 37,857 of record JBDLJD010000011.1, on the reverse strand, counting down.
GGAAATTGTCAAAAAAGTTGAACTCCGAGCGGACATTCGTCTGGTTAAAACGGCACGCCTCCCCCAAGGAATTGAGTGAAGCCAAAGCGCTTGGACTCAACGGCATCGACTTCATCCCCTCCTACAGCCGCTTTTACCCCAACAAAACATTGGCTGCCCAGGTCCTGGGATTTACCGGCACCGACGGCCACGGGCTGGAGGGCGTGGAATACTACTACGATAAAAGGCTAAGGGGGCAGGATAACAGTCTTGTTATTCTCAAGGATGCACTGGGCCGCGGGTTTGCCAAAGAGACGAAAACGTCAGAGGCCAATGTGGCAACCGCTGACCAGGCCAAAAACATCGTACTCAGCATCGACCGCACCATCCAGTTCATCGCGGAAAAGGCCCTTGGTGAAGCGGTGGAACAATTTTCGGCAAAATCCGGCATGGCCATTGTCATGGACCCCCAAACAGGCGCTATCCTCGCCATGGCCAATGTTCCGTTTTTCAATCCCAACGCTTTTGGCCGCTTTCCCAGGGAATCCTGGCGCAACCGGGCGATCACCGATCCGTTCGAACCGGGGTCCACCATGAAAATCTTCACGGCTTCAGCAGCACTGGAATCCGGAACATGCACCCCCAGCACGATCTTTTATTGCGAGAACGGTGAATACCGTATCGGCCGCAATGTCATTCACGACACCCACCCGCGGGGCTGGCTGTCACTCCAGCAGATCGTAAAGTTTTCCAGCAACATCGGCGTGGTCAAAGTAATCGAAAGTATCGGCCCCGATCCCCTGTACCGCACCCTCGTCGATTTCGGTTTCGGTGAAAAAACCCGCCTGGACTGTCCGGGCGAAACATCGGGCATGCTTTCGTCACCCCAACGCTGGACCAAGGTGGACATCGGGGCGATCTCGTTCGGCCAGGGCATATCGGTATCTGCGCTCCAGCTGGTCACGGCGGCATCGGCCATAGCCAACGGCGGCAGCCTCATGCAGCCCTACATCGTTGCCGCCATCAGCGACCACAACGGACGCATCATAGAGCGTACCGAACCCGGCGTCGTCAGGTCGGCGGTGTCTGCCAAAACCGCCGGCATTGTGAAGCGCATCATGAAAACCGTCATCACCGAAGGCGGCACCGGCGTTAATGCGGCGCTGGAAGGCTATTCGGTTTCCGGAAAAACCGGAACGGCTCAGAAAATAGACAGCAGCGGGAAATATGCCCGCGGGAAATATGTTGCTTCCTTTTTGGGATTCGCACCGGCGGATGAACCCAAAGTCGTCATCCTCGTGGCAGTCGACGAACCCGAGGGGGAGCATTACGGCGGCATTGTTGCCGCACCGGCCTTTAAAAAAATCGCGCACGAAACCTTGAATTACCTGAACATTCCACCGGTCATAGAGCGGGATAAACTGCGGGTCTCCATAGAAACAGAGGGCAAGGGATGAATCTAGGCCGGCTTCTTAAGACCATCGATTTGCAGGCACACTCCCCTGAAGAGGAGGCGCAAACCATAGGGTCCATCCATTACGACTCCAGGGATGTCGCCCCGGGAGGGCTGTTTGTCGCCATAGAAGGCTTCAAAATTGACGGGCACGATTTTGTCCATGACGCCGTCCAAAGGGGTGCGGCAGCCATTGTCGCACAACACCCTGTTACGGCCGACGTCCCTGTTTATCCTGTCGCGGACACGCGCAGGGCGCTCGCTACCCTGGCCGATGCTTTTTTCGGGCACCCCTCCCGGGAGCTCACCCTGATCGGGATCACGGGGACCAACGGCAAAACCACCACGACCTACATTCTTGAAAGCATCCTTAAAAAATCGGGCTTCAACGTGGGCGTCATCGGCACGGTCAACTACCGCTACAACCAAAAGGAATTCGACAATCCCGTCACCACGCCCGAGTCGCTTGATCTGCAGCGCATCATGCGTGAGATGAAAACAGATGGCGTATCTCATGTGGTCATGGAGGTCTCCTCCCACGCCATCGATCTTGACAGGGTTTTTGGATGTGACCTGGATGTAGCTGTTTTCACCAATCTGACCCAGGACCACCTCGATTACCACCAGGACATGCAGTCATATTGGCAATGCAAGAAAAGGCTTTTTACCGAATACCTGGTGGCGGGGCATGGCCCCAAAACCAAAGCCGCCGTGATCAATGTGGACTATCCCCAGGGTCGTGAACTTGCCCGGGAGGTCGCCTGCTCCTGTGTGGCGGTGGGGCATTCATCGGAGAACCCGGTTCGTCCGATCGAGATGGACATGGGATTACAGGGGATCAGCGGCACCATTTCCATACGCGGCAACACCTTCCGCTTCCAAACAGGGCTGACCGGCCACCACAATCTCGAGAACGTGCTTTGCGCAGCCGGTGCTGCTGTTGCTCTGAACCTGCCGCCTCGGTCTATCCAGGCAGGCATAGAGTGCATTTCCATCGTGCCGGGACGCCTCCAGCGTGTGCCGGGTCCCACGGACCGCCCCGTGTTCGTGGACTATGCCCACACACCCGATGCGCTTGAAAATGTACTTCGGGCCCTGAAAGCGCTGGGGCCCGACAGATTGATCTGCATATTCGGCTGCGGCGGAGAACGGGACAGAGCCAAACGGCCCATGATGGGTGAAATTTCAGGCAGGCTGTCCGATCTGACCATCGTCACCTCGGACAACCCCAGAACCGAACGACCGACAGCCATTATCGCTGATATTCTGCCGGGACTGGAAGCGATCGGCAGCCTTGAATACCGTCCTGAAGACCTTGGCAACGGATGGCGGGAAAAGGGCTATGTGGTGGAACCGGACCGCAGGCAGGCCATCCGTATGGGCATCGAGGCTTCCCAGGCCGGCGATATCGTGGTCATTGCCGGCAAAGGGCATGAAACCTATCAGATCATCGGCAATCAAACCCTCGCGTTCAGCGACGTGGAGGAAGCGGCAGCGGTTATCGGAGGTCGGAAGGCCGGTAGGGAGTAGGGTGTAGGGAGTAGGGAGAAGGGAGAATGTCAGAGGACGGATGACAGAACCACAGAAGAGTGCGAATTGTCGGAGGACAGAAGACAGAAGTCAGAAAACAATAGCATGCAAGGGGCAGCAGATAGAAAACCGATGAATAACGCACCAACCCCCATACCGTGGAAGACCGACGATATCCTCGAGGCGACCGGCGGCAAACTGCTGGCCGGGTCCGGCCACGGGATGTTCCAGGGCATAGGCATCGATTCCAGGAACATTGCCAAGAAAGCGTTGTTTGTGGCCATCGTCGGCGATACCCACGACGGTCACACCTTCGTCAATAGTGTTTTGGACAAGGGTGTGCAGGGCGTCCTGGTGCAGGCGGAAAAAGCAGGCGGCCTGGCCACAGGTGATCTTGCTGCAAAGGGGATCACGGTAGTCGGTGTTGCCGACACTACCCGGGCCCTGGGCGACCTGGCGGCCTTCAACCGCCGCCGCACCCCTTTGAAGGTGATAGCCCTGACCGGGTCCAACGGCAAGACCTCGACCCGCACCATGCTCACCCGTATTGTCGAAAACGGGTACGCAACCCTCGCGCCCCAGGGGAACTTCAACAACGAAATAGGTCTGCCGCTCACCTTGCTCCGGCTAGAAAAAAGGCACACACTGGCCGTACTCGAACTGGGGATGAACAGGTCGGGTGAAATAAGAAGGCTGGCAGATATCTGCCGTCCTGACATCGGCATGATCACCAATGTAGGACCGGCCCACCTGGAAGGTCTGGGGTCCATCGAGGCCATCCTGCGCGCCAAGGGGGAGCTTTTGGAAGGGTTGCACACGAACGGCCAAACCATTCTGAATGCCGACGATCCCCACGTAGCCAGTCTGGCGGAAAACGCACCAGGGGAGGTATTGCTTTTCGGCCTTTCGGATAAAGCTGCCATACGGGCCCACCGCGTCCGCGAAAAAGGGTTTCGGTTGCTGTTTGACCTGGAGGTGCCCGGGGAAACTGCCAGGGTCACGCTGGCCACCCCCGGGAGGTTCATGGTTTCCAATGCCCTGGCTGCGGCCGCGGCAGGCTATCTGATGGACATTCCCCTCTCTGAAATTACGTCAGGACTCGAACGTTTCCAGCCGGTAGAAGGGCGCATGCACATCCGGGAACTGGCCAACGGCATCTTCCTCATCGACGATGCCTACAATGCCAACCCTGCTTCCGTGAAGGCGGCCCTTGACACCTTGAAACAGATGGGGCCGCAGCGTTCAAGGATCGTCGCCCTCGGTGACATGCTCGAGCTGGGAGAAGCATCCGCCGCCCTTCACCGCGATATAGGGCGGCATGCGGCCCTCACCGCGCCCCACCGGCTATACCTTTTCGGCAGCTTTGCCGGAGATATCGCTCAGGGCGCCCTGGAAGGCGGCCTGGACAAAGATCAAATCATCACCGCCTCCCTTGAGGAGATAACAGCAGATCTGATCGACCGGGCGGAGTCCCGGGACTGTATTCTGGTAAAAGGCTCCCGCGGCATGCGGATGGAGCGCATCGTCAAGAAACTGATCAACACGTTTGGACAAAGGTAGCCCATGCTGTACCACTTTTTATATCCGCTGCACACAACCCTGTCGGCCCTGAATGTGTTCCGATACATCACCTTTCGGACCATTTACGCCAGCCTTACGGCCTTTCTGGTCTGCTTCCTGATCGGCCCCTTTGTCATTCGCCGGCTCAGGGAGCTTCAGATCGGCCAGTTTATTCAGGAAGATGGGCCCGAAACCCACCAGTCAAAAGCGGGAACCCCGACCATGGGCGGCATTCTTATCCTGTCTGCCATCATTTCCTCGTCGCTGCTCTGGGCCGACCTGACCAACAGTTATGTCTGGGTGGCCCTTTTAATTATCTGCGGCTACGGCCTGATCGGCTTTACCGACGACTACCTGATGCTCATAAAAAAAAGAAACAAAGGACTGACAGCCCTGACTAAATTCTTCTGCCAGGTGGTCCTGGCGGCGGTGGCGGGGGGGCTGCTCTATATAAATCCCGATTTCGACACCCGGGTGACGATACCGTTTTTCAAAGAGGTTTCGCCAGACCTGGGATGGGGCTACATCCTGTTTGCCATCCTCGTTATCGTGGGGGCTTCCAATGCCGTCAACCTGACCGACGGCCTGGACGGCCTCGCCATCGGCCCCACGGTCATCGCCGCCGGCACCTACATGGTTTTTGCCTACGTGGCCGGACACACCAAACTGGCGGATTACCTGCAGATCCATTATGTGGCGGGATGCGGTGAACTGACCATTATCTGCGGCGCCATTGCCGGCGCCGGCCTCGGTTTTCTCTGGTTTAATACTTACCCGGCCCAGATTTTCATGGGGGATGTGGGATCTCTTTCCCTGGGGGGCGCCCTGGGAACCGTGGCGGTTATTACCAAACAGGAAATTTTACTGGTTATCGTAGGCGGACTGTTCGTTATCGAAGCCCTGTCGGTCATCTTCCAGGTGAGTTTTTTCAAGATGACCAAGGGCGGACGGATTTTTAGAATGGCCCCCCTGCACCACCATTTTGAACTCAAAGGTTGGCCCGAACCCAAAATCATTGTGCGTTTCTGGATCATCGCCATCGCCCTGGCCTTGATTTCCATGAGTACACTGAAGCTTCGCTGATACAAAGGTAGATTGCTGTTGATTTTTCAACCACAAAGACACAAAGAGAAAAACAAAGAAGACCTTTGCGCACTTTGTGTCGTGGTTCCGGAATTTCAGACACTTCACATGAGTAGTTCAATGGGACAGATGAACCATGGCCGGTAGTACTCAACATACCCAGACACCGACATACGACGTTACCCTGCTCTTTTCCGTGCTGTTTCTGGTTGGGATCGGCATCGTCATGGTTTACAGCGCAAGTTCAACCCTGGCACTGAAGAAGTTCGGCTCGGACTATTATTTCCTGAAAAGGCAGGCCTTGTTCTCACTGTTCGGCATCGTGGCCCTTGTTCTCTGCAGCCATGTGCCCTTTAAGGCCTACCGTGTATTGACCTATCCCATTCTGCTGCTGGCCATGGTGCTCCTTGCTGCGGTTCATATTTCCGGCCTGGGCCTGTCCGCGGGTGGATCCCTCAGGTGGCTGCGCATGGGACCGTTTTCGTTTCAGCCGTCCGAATTCGCCAGGCTGGCCATGGTTATCTACCTGGCCTACTCCATGAGCAAAAAGCAGGAGACCATCAAGGATTTTTACGTGGGCTTCATGCCGCACGTCATCGTCCTGGCCATGTTCACGGTTCTGATCTTCATGCAGCCTGATTTTGGTTCGGTGGTCATCCTGGGAGCGGTCACCTGGATGATGCTGTTTGTGGGCGGTGTCCGTCTGCTCCACCTGCTGTCGGCCCTGCTGCTGGTACTGCCAATGGTCTACTATTTCATGATCAACGCCGAATATCGCATCAGACGCATCGTAAGCTTCCTGGACCCCTGGCAATACCCCACGGATGAGGGTTACCAGATCGTCCATTCCCTCATGGCTTTCGGTACGGGAGGCATCTGGGGAACCGGCATCGGCAAAGGGTATCAGAAACTGTTCTATCTGCCGGAGCCGCATACAGATTTCATATTTTCAGTCATCGGCGAGGAGCTCGGACTGTGGGGGGTGATGTTCATCCTGGCTATCTATGTTCTCATTCTGTGGCGGGGCATCCGGATTGCCCGCAGCAGCGACGATACCTTCGGTGCATACCTGGCCACGGGCATCATCGCCACCATCACCCTGCAGGTATGTGTAAACATGGGGGTAGCCCTGGGGCTGTTGCCCACAAAAGGGTTGACGCTCCCCTTTTTGAGCTACGGGGGAACATCGCTTCTGATCAATATGGCTTCCATCGGCATCCTTATGAACATCGGGGCACAACAGGCAGGGAGGCAAAATGCAGGCTGACGCCCTCGTACTGAGCGATAACCGGATTTCGGAAGCGCCGGCGAAGCGCGGTCCGGGCAGGCGCAATGCGGAAACGGTCAAAGGTCGGACAGTACAGGCCCGGATGCGCCCCATCAGGGTAGTCATCGCCGGCGGTGGAACCGGTGGGCACCTTTTTCCGGGGATTGCCATTGCCGAGGAAGTGCTTTCCAGGAACGACCAAAGCGACGTGCTTTTCATCGGAACCGGCAACACTTTTGAACAATCGGTTTTAGGCCAAAAAGGGTTCAAGCTTGCGGCCATAGCTATCCAGGGCCTGAAAAACAGGGGCATCGTGAATCAGGTAAAAGCCCTGATGATGCTGCCGGCCAGCCTGGTCGCCTCGGGCAGCATTTTGAAGGCCTTCGGCCCGGACCTGGTTTTGGGGGTGGGCGGATATTCCGCCGGGCCCGTCGTTGCCGCGGCCTGGCTGAAAGGCATCAAAACCGCCCTCCAGGAGCAGAATATCCTGCCGGGCATCACCAATCGATGGCTGTCACGGATTACAGACCGACTCTACCTTTCCTTCACAGGAACAAGAGGGATGGAGCATGCCGGCAGAGCCCTGGTGACGGGCAATCCCGTGCGGCAGGAATTCCTGACCGTTATGCCGTCAAGGCAACAGGCGTCGGAAGCCGCCCCGAAAGCAACAGCGCCGTTCACGGTGTTGATTGCAGGCGGGAGTCAGGGAGCGCATGCCATCAACCAGGCCATGCAGTCGGCAATGGAGCACCTATCTGAAAGTGGGCGTTTTCACTTTATCCACCAGACAGGAGCGGATGACGAAGAGATGATGAAGGCAAGCTACGCAAACAGCAATGCCGGAAACACGGTCAAGGCTTTTTTCAAGGACATGGCCCGTCAATATCAGACAGCGGACCTTGTTGTCTGCCGGGCCGGGGCCACCACCGTGGCAGAAGTCACCGCCCTGGGAAAGCCGGTCATCTTTATTCCCTTTCCCTATGCGGCGGACGACCACCAGCGGTTGAATGCCGAAAGCCTTGTGCGGGAAGGCGCATCCGAAATGATTCTGGAGCAGGAACTAAATGGAAAAATGCTGGCGCAGCGCATCGAATATTATGCGGGTGCGCCCGAAGAGCTGGCCCGGATGGGCGCCCGTGCAGCCCGCTTGGGCCGCCCACATGCAGCCCGGGCCATCGTGGATGACATGTATCAGCTAATTAGCTCATAGCTGGTAGGTCGTAGGTATTAACCATGAACTATGAGCTATCAGCTAAGCGAGTGTAAGCGAGCAAGACTATGTATCAGAAAAAATACCACATCCATTTTGTAGGCATCGGCGGAATCGGCATGAGCGGCATTGCAGAACTGCTACTCAATCTCGGGTACAAGGTGTCCGGATCCGACCTCAAGGGCACAGACATCACCCGGCGTCTGGTCAAGCTCGGGGGCGTTGTATATGAAGGCCATCACGAAGATCAGGTCCAGGGGGCCGATGTGGTGGTCACCTCCTCGGCTGTTCGCAACACAAACCCTGAGGTCGTCGCGGCGGAGCAGGCCTCCATCCCCGTAATACCGCGGGCGGAAATGCTCGCTGAACTGATGCGGCTGAAATACGGCGTGGCCATCGCCGGCGCCCATGGCAAAACATCCACAACCTCCATCGTCGCAACGGTGCTTGCCCGCGGCGATCTCGATCCCACCGTGGTCATCGGCGGCAAACTGAAGAGCATCGGCTCCAATGCACTGCTGGGCCAGGGGGAATTCATCGTGGCGGAAGCAGACGAAAGCGACGGTTCCTTTCTGAAAATGTCGCCGGCGATTGCCGTGGTGACCAATATCGACCGGGAACACCTGGACCATTATGCTGACCTGGAAACCATCAAAGCGGCGTTTTTGAGTTTCATCGACAGAGTCCCTTTCTACGGCCTGGCCATTCTCTGTCTGGACAACGACCACGTGCAGGACATCATCCCCCTGATCAAGAAACGCTATATGACCTACGGCATGGCGCCCCAGGCCGACATCCAGGCCAAAAAGGTCTCATTCAAAGGTCTCAGAAGCGAATTTACGGTCTCCTTTCGGGGTGAGGAACTGGGCCGGATCAAGCTCAACCTGCCGGGCATGCACAATGTATACAATGCCATGGCGAGCATTGCCGTGGGCATCGAACTCAATTTATCCTTTGACCTGATCAAGGAAGCCCTTGAACTGGCCGAAGGCGTACAACGACGGCTGGAAGTCAAGGGAGACATAAAGGGGGCCACCGTGATCGACGACTACGGGCACCACCCCACGGAGATAAAAGCCACCCTGAAGGCCCTCGCGGATGCCTGGCCCGACAGACGCAAGGTCGTGGTTTTCCAGCCCCACCGGTATACGCGCACCCGGGACCTGTTCGACGATTTCACGCGGTCCTTCTACCAGTCGGACCTCTTGCTGGTGATGCCCATCTATTCGGCCGGTGAAGAAGAGATCGAAGGCGTGAATGGGCACGACCTGTGCGAAGACATCATGGCTCACGGCCACAAGCAGGTCATTTGTGTCAAAAACATGGACGAGGCGGTTGCGTGCCTCAAAGATAACATCATCGACCGGGACATTGTCCTGACCCTCGGGGCGGGAGATGTCTGGATGGTCGGTGAAAAACTGTTGGAGAAATCGTAATGCCGCTGGGCCCAGCCGCCAGAGCATGGTTGCAGGATAGCTTTGCCGATGACGTGAAGTTCGAAGAACCCATGTCACAGCATACCTCGTTCCGGGTGGGCGGACCGGCGGAAGCACTGGTCAGGCCAAGCGGAAAAGAAGACCTGGTCCGGCTGGTGCGATGGGCCGCAGAAAATAGCATCGGCTTCATGCCCCTGGGGGCGGGCAGCAACATCCTGGTGAGGGAAAGCGGCATCCGGGGCCTCGTAATCGTGCTGGACCGCTGCCTTGCATCGATCGTTGAAAATGAATCAGCATCTGCCGGGCCGTATATCATGGCCGGTGCTGGAGTAAAGCTGGCCGCTCTCTGCTCCTTTGCCCTTAGAAACGGGCTCAAGGGCCTCACTTTTGCCCTAGGCATTCCCGGCACCGTGGGCGGGAGCATACGGGTCAACGCAGGCACACCGGACGGATGCATGGGGGACGTGGTGGCGTCGCTCAGTCTATTGATGCCGGAAGGGTCAATGCGGCGCCTGGAAAAAAATGAGCTTTTTTTCTCATACCGCAAACTGGACTGGCCGGCCGAAAAAGCCTTTGAAACAGGCGGGGGCCCGATCATCCTGGAAGCCGCCCTCCATCTCGAACGGACAGACGAACACGACCTTAAAAAGGAGGCCGAACAGATTATGCAGCAGCGTACCAAACGCCAGCCCTGGACGGCCAACAGCGCCGGGTGCATTTTCAAAAACCCTGCAGGAGAAAAGTCGGCCGGACAGCTGATCGACATGGCTGGATTGAAGGGCACATGCATAGGGGATGCGGAAGTTTCCCCCCTGCATGCCAACTTCATTGTCAACAAGGGCAAGGCAACCGCCGACGATGTACTGGCCCTGATGGATCTCGTTAGATCCACCGTATTAAAGCGCTATCAAATCGAACTCGAAACAGAGGTTAGAATAGTTGGCTAAAAAGAAGAAAAAAAGCCCCAAAAAGAACTACTTCAAAAACAGCGGGGCCAAGCAGCGTGCCAAAATACGGGCAAGCCTGGGCCATGTGCTGAAAACAGCCTCCCTGTTCACTGTCGTAGCCCTCATGAGCTGTGCCTTTGTTTTCGGGTATGACCTGCTGACCCAGTCGTCTTTTTTCGGCGCTGCCGATATCCGGGTGTCGGGCTTCGACCGGCTGACGCACAAGCAGATTGTCGACCATGCCGATATCCACCCCGGCAGGAACATATTTTCCATAAACCTGACCACAACGCGTAAACGGCTTTTAGCCCACCCCTGGATCAGGGAGGCCGAGGTCAGCAGGGAAATCCCGTCCGGATTGGCTATTCATATAAAGGAGTACGACCCCCTGGCCATTATCGACATGAACCACCGCTTCCTTATCGACAGGTCCGGTACCATCTTCAAGGAATGGGATGAAAACGACCCGGCGGACCTGCCAATCATCGCGGGGTTGGGCATCTCGGACCTGAAAGTCGGTGACGGCCCTTTCAGCCGCCCCTTCAGTGCCATCATGTCGGTGTTGAAACTCGGCCAGAAAAACGGCAGCACGATCCCCATCGATCAAATCAGCACCATCGAGGTGGACAGGGACATCGGCCTGACCCTCCATGTCAGGGACCGGACCGAGACCATTCACCTTGGCTATCACGATTATGCCAGTAAATACAAATTGCTGGAAAAAGTGCTGGTCTATTTTGAAAATAAAAACAGTGACTCGGCATTGCGTTCCATCGATCTGAACAACCCAAACCGTATCGTTGTCAATATAGATACCAAAGCGTCGCCCGCCACGGGTCAAAAGGAGGTGTAAGGTGCACGGGGAGGAAAATATCATTGTCGGCCTGGACATAGGGACGACCAAAATATGCGCGGTAGTGGGGGAGGTCTCCCATGGGGACATCAACATCATCGGCACCGGAACAAGCCCCTCCATCGGACTCCGCAAGGGGGTTGTCGTCAACATCGAATCCACCGTGGAATCCATCAAAAAGGCGGTGGAGGAAGCCGAGCTCATGGCCGGATGCGAAATATCATCTGTCTATGCCGGCATCGCGGGAGGGCATATTACCGGTTTCAACAGCCGCGGTATCGTTGCCATAAAGGGGCCGGAAATCAGCCAGAGCGATGTGGACCGCGTCATCGATGCCGCCCGGGCCGTGGCCATCCCCATGGACCGTGAGGTCATCCATGTCCTGCCCCAGGAATACATCGTAGACGAACAGACCGGGATACAGAACCCCGTGGGCATGGCCGGCGTACGGCTGGAGGCCAAAATTCATATTGTCACCGGTGCGGTGACATCTGCCCACAACATCGTCAAATGCGCCAACCGCTCAGGCCTGGACGTTTGTGACATTGTCCTGGAATCGCTGGCTTCGGGCGAGGCTGTATTGACCAGCGAGGAAAAGGAACTGGGCACAGGGCTGCTCGACCTTGGGGGCGGGACCTCGGACCTGGCCATTTTCTCCGGCAAGAATATCAAGCACACCTTTGTCCTGTCACTGGGGGGGAATAACCTGACCAATGACATCGCCATCGGTCTGAGGGCGCCGCTTATCGAAGCTGAAAAGATCAAGACCAAATACGGCACCTGTCTCTCCTCCAGTATCAACAGCGAGGAAACAATCGAAGTGCCGGGCATGGGAGGCCGTGAACCCAGGAAACTGCCGCGTCAGATCCTGGCCGAGATTCTCGAGCCCCGCATGGAGGAAATATTCACCCTTGTGCAGCGGGAGATCTACCGCGCCGGAATGGAAAACGCGATCAATTCCGGTATCGTCATAACCGGGGGAACCGCCCTTCTGGACGGTATCACCGATGTTGCCGAAGGCATCTTCAATCTCCCTACCCGGCTCGGACGGCCCAGCGGCATCAGTGGCCTTGTGGATGTGGTCAACAATCCCATGTATGCTACCGGTGTGGGGCTCGTGCTCTATGGCGCCCGAATGCAGCCCGAAAAAAAATTCAGGATAAGGGACAAAAACATCTTCAACGGCATTATAGGCCGCATGAAAAAGTGGTTCAAGGATGTCATTTGATAAAAAAGGAATCAGCTGCTGTGACATATTCAGAAACCAGCATAACAACATCAACACTGAAGTTGGAAATTCGTTAACCATTCAAAGGGGGGGAAAATGTTTACTTACGTAGAGAATGAAAAATCGGCTAAAATTAAAGTGATCGGTGTCGGCGGCGCAGGTGGCAATGCAATCAACAACATGATCGCCAGCAACCTGAAGGGCGTCAAGTTCATCTGTGCCAACACGGATGCCCAGGCTCTCGATGTTTCACGGGCGGAAGTCCGTATCCAGTTGGGTGAACGGTTGACCGAAGGGTTGGGAGCAGGCGCCAATCCCGAGATTGGCAGGGAAGCGGCCATTGAAAACGCCGATGCCATACGCGCTTCCCTTGAAAACAGCCATATGGTGTTTATCACGGCCGGTTTCGGGGGCGGCACCGGAACCGGGGCAGCACCGGTCATCGCCGAAATCTGCAAGGAAATGGGGGCACTGACCGTTGCCGTTGTCACCAAACCCTTTTCCTTCGAAGGCAAGAAGAGAACGCGGCAGGCCACCGAAGGCATCGATGCCCTCAAAAGTGTTGCCGATACCGTTATCACCATTCCCAATGATCGTCTCCGGGGATTGGCTTCCAAGAACGCCAAAATGCTGGAAATGTTCAGAAAAGCAGACGAGATTCTCCTGCACTCCGTCAAGGGCATCACCGACCTGATCATGATGCCGGGCCTGGTCAACCTCGATTTCGCCGATGTCAGGACCACCATGTCCAGGGCCGGCCTGGCCATTATGGGCATCGGCATTTCCAAGGGTGAAAACCGTGCCGTGGAAGCTGCCGAAAGGGCCATCTCCCATCCGCTGCTCGAGGATATAGCCATCTCCGGCGCCAAGGGCGTGCTGATGAACATCACCTGCAACAGCGACCTCACCATGGAAGAAATGACCGAAGCCTCCGAGCGGATCTACGACGAGGTGGGTGACGATGCGGACATTATCTGGGGTACCGTGGTGGACGACAGCATGGATGACGAAATGAGAGTGACCGTCATTGCCACCGGCATAGGATCCGGGCCGGACACCTCTTCGTCCAACAAGATTATGGACTACGCTCCGCGCGGAAAGGTACGGGACATCACCCCTGAAGACCTCGAAAGGGGCATCGACTTTGATGAACCCACCTTCATCCGTAGAAAAGAGGCCACCAACGACGCAGGACTGATGGGCTATGGCGGAACGGAAGGAATTATCATCGACAACAGCGATCTCGAGGTGCCGACATTTTTAAGACGCAAGGCCGACTGATGGGGAATGCGGAATGTGGAATGAAATACAGTAGGCAGTAAGGAGTAAGAAGTAGGGAGAATGCCAGGGACGAACAACAGAGGACTGAAGATCTACCGATTTCTGACTTCTGTTATGTCCGAAACCTGAAACCTGATGACTAAAAAAACTGACAGGGACCGCTTTCGGTTGCTGGAAGCGGAGACAGGTACCATTCACAAGGAACATGGCGGGCGGGTAAGCATAGCGCTGATCTACCCGAACACCTACCATGTCGGTATGTCCAATCTGGGATTTCAAACAGTATACCGCATCCTTAACGATATAGATGGTGTTGTCTGTGAGAGGGCTTTTCTGCCGGACACCCCTCCCTCCGCCACTAAAGCCCTTTCCACCCTGGAATCTGGAAAAGCCGTCTCAACATTCGACGTTGTCGCCTTTTCCATATCATTTGAAAACGACTTCCCCAACCTGCTCGCGATCCTTGATGCGGCCAACCTCCCCCCCCGAGCCGCGGATCGTGATGGCCGCCGCCCGCTGGTCACAGCGGGCGGCGCAGCCTGCCTGTTGAACCCCGAGCCCATCGCCGCCTTCATCGACTGCTTTCTGATCGGTGAAGCCGAAGAGCTTCTGCCGCGTTTCATGGCCCGCTTCGATCCCCAAGCAGACCGCCAGGCCTGGCTGCGTGAATCCGCGGAGCAGATCAACGCCCTTTACGTCCCTTCCTTTTACGAAGCCCTATATAACGAGGACCACACCTTCAAGGCCCTGAAAGTGAAACCGGGTCTGCCAGACCGCGTCAGCCGGGCCTGGGTAAGAGACCTTTCACGATTCCAAACGCGCAGCGCGATAGTTACGCCGCACACCACCTTCGACCGGACCTTTCTGGTGGAAGTTTCCCGCGGGTGCCCCCATGGGTGTCGCTTCTGTGCTGCCGGATATGTTTACCGCCCGCCGCGGTTCAGCCCCCCGGGAGACCTAGCAGACTGCATCCGGGAAGAAAAACCTTCGGCCGTCAAAATAGGATTGGTGGGGGCGGCCGTCTCCGATCTCCCCGGTCTTGAAGCGCTGTGCAAAGACATCTCCGGTGACGGCACGGAGGTCTCCTTCAGTTCCCTCAGAGCGGACGCCCTCACTGACGAACTGCTGGCCCAGCTCAAAAACAACAGGGTCAAAACTGCCACTATTGCTCCCGATGCCGGGTCGGAAAGCATGCGTGCATGTATCAACAAGGGGCTCTCGGAAACAGATATCTTGAATGCCGCCGCAAAACTGGTGGCAGCCGGCATCCCCAACCTGAAGCTCTATTTCATGATCGGGCTGCCATTTGAAACGCAGCAGGATGTCGACGCCATCATCGCCCTGTGCAAAAGAATTAAGAGCGTTTTCCTGGAAACTAGTCGGGAAAAAGGAAGAATGGGCCAGATCACCGTCAGCCTGAGCCCCTTTGTCCCCAAGCCCCACACGCCCTTCCAGTGGGCGCCCATGGAAACCGTCCCCGTCCTGAAAAAAAAGATAAAGCGGATCAAACAGGCCCTCGGCCATGTACCCAACATGACTGTGCAGGCCGACATTCCCCGGTGGGCGTATATCCAGGCCTTGTTTTCGCGCGGCGACCGGCGGGTTGCCGACATCCTTCTCGCCGGCAGAGACCTTCAGTGGAACTGGGCCAAAACATTCAAATCATGTGCCATCGATCCCGACTTCTATGTCCTTCGCCAGCGGGAAGAGCTTGAAGTGTTCCCATGGGATTTCATCGACCACGGCGTCCGGAAGTCCTTTCTCCTGGCAGAATACAAGAAAGCGCAAAAGGGCAAACCCACCAGGGAGTGCGATCCCAGCTCTTGCAGCCTGTGCGGCGTTTGCCCGCCGCCTCTGACCGAGTCTGGATCAACCGTAAAAGAATGAAGCTTTCCTTCATCACCAATTCAACCGGATAAAAAATAGGTTTTATCGCGACATACTGTTTCTAATGAATAAAAACTTGAAAGCCAATGCACATTATGGTAGTCGGTTCTCTGCTGCACGAAAACGTATACTTAAGGTAAGCGATTGTCTTTATAACGCTCCCTTGGGGTAAAATAATCAGCACAGGATGAAAGGGTAATATTGAATATGCTCTCCGAGAAACAGCTGAAAATTATCTACGGGTTGATCATATATCTTTTGTTAGTGGGTGTACTGTGTTATGCGGCGTTCCCGGAAAAAACCCCGGAAGAACCGGTGCGAATGATGTTCAAGGTCGCCGCCGGAAAGGTTCTGTTCGACCATAAAGCCCATACATCGGATATGCACTACGGCCTTTCCTGCTATGATTGCCACCACCATCCCATGGATGACGAATCCTCCCTTATTGCCTGCGGTGACTGCCACCATAGCACCGAAGAAGCCAATGGGCTGCCGGAAACATGTCTGGATTGCCACGATGCCGATGAGGTAGAGGACACGGAGATGTTGAAAAGGTCCGATGCCTTTCACGACCAGTGCATCAAGTGCCATCAGGATTTCGAGGCCGGCCCGGTTGCCTGTGCAGCCTGTCATGTCCTGCAATAGCCCCATGGCAAGCCTGTCACCATGTTTCAAAAAGATGCAGTTTATGTAAAGGGTTGAATTATGATAAAGCGCTCATTTTTCGGTTTCACAGCACCACGGATTCAATACCTGCCCATCCCCGGGAATACAGCCGGACCCGCTGTTTTGAAGCAGCCGGAAAGCGTCACCCTGCTGGTGCCCTGCCCGGCCGGCGATGTGGACGATCAGTTGGCCCGGAAAGGGGGCCGCGTTAAAACCGGCCAAAAAATTCGCCTGGCATCGGCGCCCGGCGCGTACGGCATTGCCAGCCTGTCGGGCACCCTGTCATCCATCGACAGGTTCCCGGGCGAAGAGGGCCGGGAATATACTGCCGTTACCATCACAGCCGCAGGGGAAGAAACCCTGGATGATGGGTTTGCATCCGGGTGTGAACCAACCCT
Source organism: Thermodesulfobacteriota bacterium (assembly GCA_039714495.1). Taxonomy (GTDB): domain Bacteria; phylum Desulfobacterota; class Desulfobacteria; order Desulfobacterales; family B30-G6; genus JAJDNW01. The sequence continues at coordinate 21,079 of JBDLJD010000011.1, read as the reverse complement.
GGATACAGCGACCGCATTTCTGGGCTGCCTGCCCGGAGCGCCTTCCTTTGAAGCCTTCACAGACCCGGAAAAACCCATCCACACCATCATTGTCAGCGGCATGGATGCGGATCTGCTGGTCATGTCCGCCCAGTACACCCTATCGTTTCGACTGGCAGAAATACAGGCCGGCATAGCCGCTCTCAAGGCCATCACCGGGGTCGAAAATGTCGTTCTGGCCACAGCCCCGGATGCTTTGCATGGTTTCGGCGAAATAGGAGCAAGCGTTGTGGGCATGGACGCCGCCTACCCTTCGGGACTGCCCAGGCTCATCGTCCAGAAAGTTATAGGCGAGGAAATCCCCAACGATAAAAGCTTTCAGGATCTCGGGGTAAGCTTTTTCACGGCCGAGGCGGTTGCCTCCATCGGCCGTGCCTTTGCAGACAAGCAGCTGCCCCTTGAAAAAACGGTTACCTTCATCGACAAAACCGGCAACCGCTCCCTGGTGTCCGCCAGGATCGGTACTCCCATCGCCGACATCCTGAAGCAGCACAACATCCGTCTCGAAGCCAAAGATCGCATCATCCTCGGCGGGCCCATGACCGGCCACAGCATATTTTCGGCCCAATATCCTGTGCAGCCTTCCACCGATGCCATCCTGCTCCAGGATAGCGAGGATATTTCCCTGACATCGGACTACCCCTGCATCAACTGTGGCGACTGCGTCAGGATGTGCCCGGCCCGGATTCAGGTCAACCTGCTTGTCCGTTTGCTGGAAGCAGAATTCTACGAGGAAGCCCGGGAAGCGTACGATCTGGACGCGTGCCTCGAATGCGGTCTCTGCAGCTACGTGTGTGTCTCAAAAATTCCCATATTCCAATACATCAAACTGGCAAAGCACGAACTCGAACGAATGACCATGGAAGAAATGGCCACCGAGGAGACGGCTATCGAGGAGACCACTGATGAATAGCCAGAAAAAACTAATCGTTTCACATGCCCCATTTCTGCACAACGGCGGCAACATATCCGAGCGCAATCTCAACATTATCTATGCCGCCCTGCCTGCCGTCCTTTTGGGGGGTATTTTCCGTTTCGGCATCCCGGCCATCGGTGTTGTATGTCTCTCCGTTGCCACGGCCATGCTCTGGGAACTGATCATGAACCGGGCCATGCAGCGGCCTGTTTCAATCGGGGACGGCAGCGCGGCCCTCATCGGCCTGCTTTTTGCCATGCTGCTGCCTGCCACCGCTCCCTGGTGGCTGGTCATTACCGGGACATTTGTCGCCATCGTCGTGGGCAAACAGATATTCGGCGGCATCGGCGGCAATGCGTTCAGTCCGGTGGCCCTTTCAATAGCCATCCTGATGGTTTCCTGGAAGGATTTCTTCGATTTCAATGCCATGCTGGTCAACTACGACCCTGACTTCATCATGGCCTATCCCCTGGCTGAATTGAAAAATTTCGGTGTGAGCGGCATTGAAAAATATTCCATCGTCGACTTTCTGGTCGGACGGCAATCCGGTGGCATTGGCGCCACCTTCGGCATCGGCCTGATTCTGGGTGGCGCCTACCTGATCATCAGGGGATTCATCCGCTGGGAAATATCCATTGCCTATCTGGCTGGTGTATTTATGACCGCCCAGCTTTTCAATCTGGTCGATCCCACCCGCTACGCCGACCCGTTCTTTCATATCTTCACAGGCTACACCCTCGTCGGCGCCTTCTTCCTGGCCACCGAGGATTCATCCTCCCCGGTCAATTTCCTCCCCATGCTGATCTATGGCGCTGCCGGCGGTCTAATGACCGTCCTGATCAGGAATATCGGCGCCTATATCGATGGTACCGTATTGGCCATTCTGGTGATTAACCTTATCCACCCCCTGCTGGACAAAATCCGGCCCAAAGCCATGGGAAAGGTTGTTTGATATGCGCGAAATGATCAAAATGGTTGTTGTGCTCACTATTCTGAGCTCTTTTTCCGGGGGCCTATTGGCTGCCATACGAAACAGCACAAAAGACAAAATCGAACTGCAGCAGCTCACCTTTGTTAAAGGGCCTGCCATCAAAAGCATCCTGGCAGGGGCCTCCAACGATCCCATCATGGACCGTTTCAAAATCGAACATGAGGGCGGCACGGCCAGCTTTTACGTGGGTGTATTCGACGGTGCAGCCGATAGAGTCGCCTTTGAAAGTGCAGGCAAAGGATTTGGCGGCGACCTGGGCTTGATGGTGGGGGTCGATATCAAAGACGACAAGATCATCGGCGTAGGCGTGACGACCCACAGCGAAACACCCGGGATCGGTTCCAAGGCCAAAAGCGATCCCTCATTTACAAAGCAGTTTGAAGGCATGGGCCTGATGGACACGTTTCAGGTGAAGACGGACGGCGGCCAGGTCGATGCCATCACTGGCGCCACCATCACCTCGCGGGGAGTGGCTTTTGGCGTTACCCAGGCGGGAGCGCTCTACAAAAGTCTGAAACCGCAGATAGAAGCGAAACTCAAGGATTTCAAATAGGGAGAAAAAGATGGCGAAATCGATCGTTCAGGAATTTACCAAAGGCCTCTGGGAGGAGATTCCCCCATTTCGCCTCGTACTCGGCCTTTGCCCTGTTCTCGCGGTTACAAAAACCGTGGAAAACGGCATCGGCATGGGTATGGCCACAACCTTTGTGCTGGTATGCTCCAACATCCTGGTCTCATCATTGCGCAAAGTCATACCGGGAAAGGTTCGGATTGCCTGCTTCATTATCATTATCGCTACGTTTGTCACCGTGGTGGAACTGGTCATGCAGGCCTATACCTACCCGCTCTTTTTAAAATTGGGTATTTTCATCCCCCTCATTGTGGTCAACTGTGTCGTGCTGGGACGTTCCGAAGCATTTGCCTTTAAAAACGGTGTTGTCAGGTCCCTGGCGGACGGCTTGGGCATAGGCATCGGCTTCACCCTGGCTCTGGCCTCACTCGGCGCCGTGCGGGAGTTGTTCGGCAACGGAACATTGACCATCTGGGAGACTCCGATCCAAATTTTCGGACCATCCTTTCAGCCCTTTACCTTCATGGTCGAAGCACCCGGTGCTTTCATTTGCCTCGGTCTCATGCTGTGCCTGATGAACCTTGTAGGCAGCAAATAGGAGAATATCAATGGGTGATTACGTAATCCTTGCCATCAGCTGCATTCTGATCAACAACATTCTACTGGCACAATTTTTGGGCAACTGCCCTTTTCTGGGCACCTCCAAAAAAATGGAGACCGCCGTGGGCATGTCCATGGCCGTGGTATTCGTCCTGGTCATGGCCGGCGTCATTACCTGGATTCTCAACACCTTCGTCCTGGTGACGCTGGAACTGGAATACCTCAGGACCATCGTCTTCATCCTGGTCATCGCCTCCCTGGTTCAATTTGTGGAAATGTTTCTCAAAAAGAGCATTCCCGGGCTCTACGCCGGCCTGGGGATTTTCCTGCCGCTGATCACCACGAACTGCGCCGTTATGGGCGCCTGCCTCATCAACGTGAACGAAGAGTACAATTTCATGCAGGCCCTGGTGGCCTCCTTCTCCTATGCCGTGGGCTTCGGCCTGGCCCTGATCCTCTTTGCCGGTGTCCGCGAAAGAATCCTGCTGGCCCGCGTTCCCAAACCGCTGCAGGACACCTCCATCGCCCTGGTCACAGCCGGCATCCTGTCGCTGACCTTTTTTGCCTTCAAGGGAATGGTTTAGCAGACACCGCAACATACGATTTAACAACAAAGCAGGGCCGGATAGGCCCTGCTTTTTTATTTTATGCATGCAACCTCCAAAGGTCCGGTTGCTTATCTTTTGAACAGGGGTATCTAATGAATGCTATACGGGTAACACGGCTTGTTTATTTGGTTTATATTGCCTTTCTGATCATTGCGTGCTCCGGAACCGAAATCATAGAAAAGCAAATTGACGATACCTATACAGGAAAACCCGTGTCCAATATTTTAATCATTGCGATAACCGGCAATGAACATAATCGGAAATCTTTTGAAAATAAATTCGTCACTCATTTACATTCGATTGGTGTCGGCGCAGTTTCCAGCGAAGAGGTCATTCCCATGCCCCCGGATTTGGAAATGGGAAGAGAAACGATCCTTGAAACTGTGAATCAATATGAAAATGACGCTGTGATTATCACGCATCTGATAGACAAAGACGTGAAAGATGTATACACACGCGGCAGTAAGGGCTATAGAGGTTTTCATGGTTTTTACCGCAGTCGATACAGTTATAACCATGATCGGGGCTATTCAAGCACCAACACCACTCTCCGGCTGGAAACCAACCTGTACGATGTTAAAACGGACAATCTCATCTGGTCAGGTGAATCGAAAACATGGAGTAAAGACACCGGGGATCAAATTATCAACGATGTGGTTAAGGCCCTGATCGACACTTTGTATGAGAATGAATTAATCGCGCCAGCGCCATAACAGCCAGCAAAAGCCATCAAAACAATATCAGCATCCAGATCTGGCATCCTCCTTTTCTGGATGTTCGATCCTGGGGGTAATTGGTGTAATGCATCCAGCCCCAGCAGGGATAAATCCCTGTGCTACAGGGTTGATTCGAGGAATGGGCATGTAGGCCAGGGCTTCAGCCCTGCATCGTCCGTGCTTTGACACTCTGGCCTCCGGTCTCCGTCCTCTGGTTTTAGCCTTTGCGCCTGCGGTGATACTAATGATTTGAAAAACATACCTGCTACCACCTGAACGTGACGCCGGCTTCAGGCCCGCTGAAGCTGATCTCATCGATGGCACTGCCCGAGGACATGTCGTAATACAGGTAACGCCATGCAGCTACGATCTCACCCCAGCCAAATGCATATCCCAGGCCGGCAACACCCTGCCAGGTAATATCTGATTCACCAAAACCCAAGTCTAGATAGTAAGGTACAAACAGCGCCTTTTTAGAGCCGAATGCAAACCTGCCTCTGACGCCGAAGATCACATCCCAGTTGGCAACACCCGCCTTGTCATCGCCGGAACGCTCTGCCGCCGGAACATCATCGACATTGCCTGCAGGTTCTATACTTAAGGAAGACTCAGGGCTTCTCTACAGACAGAGCAACCGCTTCGGTAACCACGAATACCACTTTCTCACCTACATTGTGCCGGCTCAAAGTCAATGTCGTCACGTACGGGGAATGTTTCAATGGTGCCGTCATCGAAACGGAGGGTGGCTGTGCGGTTGGTTTGGTCGATGGCTGTAACTGTGGCTGTGACCTTTAAAGCCTCGGCAATGACAGGGCTTTGATCAAGCCTGCTAGGGGTAGTGAACGATGTAGGGGTGTAAGTGTCATAACAATGTCTCCTTTTATGTACTATTAATTCGAAAAAAAGCTTAATGAGTCTAACCCTTATTTCTTGCTTGCTCAATCACCTCAACCCCGCCGGAGTCTGCAATGAAATCAAACCGGATATCCGGTGGTTCTTCTGCCATCTCGATCACTAAGAGAATCCGGCGGTAGGTGCCCGACCTCAAGTGCTGTAGAATATCCCGGTCACTTTCCCAAAGTTCTTCAAGCATAATGGCGCGGACTTCGTCTACCCCGCGATACAGAGGAGAAGCCTATGTATCGTCGATATTTAGGCATATAGAGGCGAAAACTAATTGAGTTTTCAGTGCGAATATGAAACAATGGACCCTCTATTCAAGAAAATCTACGCCGATTCACTCAAACCTGTTATACCCCACTACCTTTTATTCGGCTATCGTGGAGATTGCAGCATGTTCATGGCCAACAGCGACGGCACCATAGAAATATTGAGCCAGCTCGACATGCGGGCCCAGGATGACGCGGTGTTTGTACGGGGGTTGAACGAGGACCATATGAGCATCCTCGAGAGTAAAAAATCTGCAGAGTACTTGAATATGGCGCTTGAATCGGCTTTTTAGTGGGGGATAGTCAGCTATCAGTTTTAACAGGGGCTATTTTCTCTCGCAGAGTACGCGGAGCCTTTTTCCTTTTAATTTAAGAGGGGTGTCTTTATGGCCTGTATTGTTCAGAAATATGGCGGAAGCAGCGTGGCCGATGTCGGTAAGTTGCACAAAATCGCCAAAGTGGTAGCGGATCTCAAGCAAGGAGACGTTGATATTGCCGTTGTAGTTTCGGCAATGGGAAAAACAACAGATGAATTGGTAGCAATGAGTCGAGAAATTTCGTCTGCACCCCCTCGGCGCGAGATGGATATGTTGCTCTCTACAGGCGAACGCATCACCATGGCAATGCTTAGTATGGCTTTGCACGAACAGGGCGTCGCTGCGGTGTCGCTGACCGGCTCACAAGCAGGTATAATTACCAATGATCGGCACAATGATGCCCAGGTTATCGAGGTCAGACCATTTCGTGTGCAGGATGAAATGGCTAAAGGCAAGGTCGTAATCATAGGAGGCTTTCAGGGAGTCAGCTATAAGCGCGATATAACCACGCTTGGTCGTGGTGGCTCCGATACAACGGCCGTGGCACTGGCGGCTGCCTTGAATGCACAGCGTTGCGAGATCTATTCGGATGTGGACGGGATCTACTCAGCCGATCCTTCCATTGTGGATGATGCGCAGCACCTGCCTGAAGTGTCGTTTCCGGTCATGCAGGAGATGAGTACTGCGGGTGCAAAAGTGCTGCATGCATCGGCAGTGCAGTTTGCCAAGGAAAAAAATATCGCAATCTATGCACATGCTGCATTTTCGGGGGGCCGTGAAACAATTATTCGACGAATTTCCCCAGGAACCGTAGTAGGTGTACAGGCGGTCGTCAGTGAAGAAAAGGTAGAACGTGTACGCTTGAACGCTTCAGATATTCATTCCTGTTTTATAAAGGCTGTGGATTACCTGGAAAAAAGACAAGTGGCCATTAAAGAGGTGAATGTTACCGAAATGCCCGCAAAAGGGAAGCAATCAAGTGCCTCTTTTATCATTTCCACAAAAAACGTCTATGGATGGGAACAGTTAAAATCCGAATTGCGGAAAAACCTTGATAAACAAATCAATTTTGATGAAGATTTGGCAGCCCTATCACTGATTGGAGAAGGGTTGAACCGCGATAATCTGACACTCTTAAAAACAATTGACCTGCTGGCAGATAACCAAGTGCCTGTTCTCGGTATTTCAACGACTTCATTTAGAATATCTCTTTTGGTTCCCGCAGATCAAATCGAGAGGAGCGTTGTGCTTTGTCACACCCGTTGGGTGGTTAATCATGATTGAATCAGGACAGATCACTTTCCATCCAAAGCGTTCAGAAGAATCTGCATATCATTCGGTATCGGTGCTTCAAAGGTCAGCGGTGCGCCTGAAACTGGATGAAGGAACGTTAGCCGTTGGGCGTGCAGCATCTGGCGATTTATTCTTTGCAACAGCGTCCTCACATTCTGCGAAACACTGCCCGGTATGGCCGACGACCTACGGCCGCCATACAGGGGATCCCCCACAACCGGATGATGCATTGCCGTGCAATGCACCCGGATCTGGTGGGTTCGCCCGGTTTTGAGATCTATCCGCAAAAGCGCAAACCCTGCATACTGTTTCTCGACCCGCCACAGGGTCTCGGCACTGCGCCCTGCCCTGCTGGCGGTTGACATTTTCTTGCGCTGGGTGGGGTGCCTTCCTATGGGCAGCCGGATACTTCCTGAATTATCTGCCATCTTCCCGTGAACAAGAGCCAGATATTCTTTTTTTATGGTTCGCTCCTTGAACTGAAGGGACAGATTCTCATGCGCCGCACTGTTTTTGGCCACCACCATGACGCCCGAGGTGTCCTTGTCCAGGCGATGCACGATACCCGGCCGGATGTCGCTGCCGATGCGGCCTATATCCGGACAATGAAACAAAAGGGCATTGACCAGCGTTCCCGTGTAATTCCCGGGGGCCGGATGGACCACCATACCGGCCGCTTTGTTAATGACGGCAAGGTCTCTATCCTCAAAAAGAAAATCAAGGGGTATGTCTTCCGGAGCATAATCGATGGGCTCAGCTGGCGGGATATCACCATCCACCACATCTCCTGATTTCAGGCGAAGGCCCGGTTTTACGGCAGATTGATTCACCCTGATGTTGCCATTGCGAATCAGGCTTGCGGCAAATGAACGCGAACACCCCGGGAGTCGTGAAGCCACCACGACATCCAAGCGTTGCTCATGTTCCGAATGTTTTATAAAAAAAGAGAAAGGCCCTTGGACGGACATGACAGAGGCAGCTACTCTTCCACCTCTTCTTCTTCTGGGGGGAGGGCGAAAAGCGACTCGATCTCGGAGACAATTGTCTCCTCTTCGGTGTTCCTGGCTGTGGAGAGTTCTTTGACCAGCAAGCCCTGGGCTGTATCGTAGAGCTTTCGCTCGCCAAACGACAAATCTTTGGTCAGCTTGAGAAGCGATAAATCCCGGAACACTTCGGCCACTTCGTAAAGCGACCCGGTTTTTATTTTATCCATGTATTCACGATAGCGCCGGTTCCAGGTCTGGTTATCGATGCCGGATTCGCGTTTGGCCTTCATGACCTCGATAATCTTGGGGATCTCATTCTCGCTGATAACATCCCTTAAGCCCACTGCCTTGACATTCCAGGTGGGTATCATAATGACCATGCCGTTCTCAATGATCTTCATGATGTAAAAATCATGGGTCTCGCCGTTTACGTCCTTGCTTTCGATGGCCTCGATTCGACCCACGCCATGTGCCGGGTAGACCGCCAGATCCCCTATCGCGAACTTACGCACTTCTTCCTGGTCGTCTGCCGACGTTTCGTTTTCCACATTGTTTGTCATGGGCACACCGGAAACCTTTGCTCCTGAATTAACATGAGGTGCTCATTATACCATTTCACATGGGAACAATCAACGAAAAAAAGGATTGGTGCGGAACCGCACCAATCCTTTATCTGTTCGAACTATTTGAATGAGGTATGAACTACATCAGGAACGGAACCATCAGCAGTGCGACAACATTCAAAATTTTGATCATCGGGTTAACCGCCGGGCCTGCCGTATCCTTGTAGGGATCGCCGACAGTGTCGCCGGTAACGGCTGCTTTATGGGCATCGCTGCCCTTGCCGCCCAGGTGACCGTCTTCAATGTATTTCTTGGCATTGTCCCATGCGGCGCCACCGGTGGTCATGGAGAGCGCTACAAACACACCTGTCACGATGCTGCCGATGAGCAGCCCGCCCAGGGCGACTTTGCCGAGAAGGAATCCCACCAGAAGCGGTGCGATAATCGGCAGAAGCGCCGGTACGATCATCTCTTTCAGGGCAAACTTGGTGACGATATCGACGCATGCGCCGTAATCCGGTTTGGCTGTGCCTTCCATAATGCCCGGAATTTCGCGGAACTGACGGCGAACTTCATCCACCACAGCGCCGCCGGCATTACCGACCGCTTTCATGGCGATGGAGGCGAACAGGTAAGGCAGCAGGCCGCCAATGAAAAGACCGATGATGACGTTAACGTCGCTCAGATCGAACTTGATCACGTCTCCTCCACCATGCAGTGTAAATTCCTGCACATAGGCGGCAAAGAGCACCAGGGCGGCCAGACCGGCGGAACCGATGGCATAACCCTTGGTGACAGCCTTGGTGGTGTTGCCCACCGCATCCAGGGGATCGGTTATCGCACGCACGCTCTCGTCCATCTCTGCCATTTCGGCGATGCCGCCGGCATTGTCCGTAATGGGACCGTAGGCATCGATGGCGATGACCATACCGGTCATGGAGAGCATGGACATGGCGGCAATGGCAATGCCGTAGAGTCCGGCAAAATGAAAAGCCAGTCCGATGGCCAGACACATGGCCAGTACGGGCGCTGCAGTGGCCTGCATACTGACGGCCAGGCCGGCGATGATGTTGGTGCCGTGACCGGTGGTGGAGGCTTCGGCAATGTCCTTAACCGGACGGTAAATGCCGGTGTAGTATTCGGTGATGATAACGATCACGACCGTCAATACCAGGCCGATCAGCGAACAGTAGAAAATGTTCATCGACGTAAGATCGCCCACACCCACCATGAACTTGTTACAGGCATAATAAAAAGCAATGCCGCCCATAATAGCGGAACCGAACATGCCTTTGTAGAGCGCGCCCATGATGTATTCGCTCTTTCCCAGTCTGACAAAGAAAACAGCGATGATCGAGGCGATGATAGAAATGGCGCCCAGGATCAGCGGAAATTCCGTTGCAATGGGTACCTTGGGGAACAGCAGGTGGCCGATGAGCATGGCTGCAACGGCGGTGACCGCGTAGGTCTCGAAAAGGTCGGCGGCCATACCGGCACAGTCGCCCACGTTGTCGCCCACGTTGTCGGCGATGGTGGCCGGGTTCCGGGGATCGTCTTCGGGAATACCGGCTTCAACCTTGCCCACCAGGTCGGCGCCAACGTCAGCGCCCTTGGTGAAGATACCGCCGCCCAGACGGGCAAAAATAGAGATCAGGCTGCCGCCGAAACCGAGGGCAACCAGGGCAATAACGTCATGGGTGAAGGCATAGTAGCCAGCGGTTACCGTAAGGGCCAGGCCAGCCACGATCATACCGGTAACAGCCCCACCTTTAAAAGCCATGGAAAGGCCGGCAGCCATGCCATTTTTGGCAGCTTCTGCGGTCCTGACATTGGCGATGACCGACACGCGCATGCCGATGTAGCCCGCCAGAAATGAAGCCACAGCGCCCACCAGAAAACCGATGGCGGTTTTCGCACCCAGGGTGGCAAAAATAACGATAAAAATAATGATACCGGCGATGCCCATACTCTTCATCTGGCGATTCAGGTATGCGATGGCGCCTTCCTTGATAGCAAGCGCTATGGCCTGCATTTTTTCATCACCTGCAGGAGCACTCTTGACGACTGTTGCCAGAATGATTGAAAACAGTACACCAATGACTCCGACAAGCGCACAAATCAACGGAATATTGCTCATTACAACGTCCATTCTTTCCTCCATCTGATGTTTAGCTTGAAATGTGAATTCTTCTGTCGTTAAATCTGTTCATGCCTTCCTTTGCACCTTCACAAAGGATTGTTTCCACAGCATCCCGGGCCCGTTTGATCACCTTTTCCAACGAGGCTCTCTCTTGCTGATTAAACGTGCCCAGTACATGGTTGACCACGTTACCCTCGTTCCCGGAACGCCCGACACCCACACGAAGACGGACGAACGCGTCCTCGCCCAGGGCACCGATTAAAGATCTTACACCATTGTGTCCGCCATGCCCTCCTTTCTCTTTTATTTTTAGTCTTCCAAATTCGAGGTCGATGTCGTCGTGAATAACCAACATGTCCCTATAGGATATTTTGAAATAGTCGCCCACCTGCCGAACAGGAAGGCCGCTTTTGTTCATATATGCCTGGGGCTTGACCAGTATGGTTTCTATCCCGTTGACCCTGCCGCGCCCCAACTCCACATTGAATTTCTTCTGATGGATTGAAATTCCCCATGCGGCGGCCACTTCGTCCACCACCAGAAACCCGGCATTGTGCCTGGTGTGGGCGTAATCAGTCCCCGGGTTGCCTAGTCCAGCCACAAGATGGACGCGTTTTTCAGGCATTTAACCTTCGGGGGCGGGCTCGGCCGCCTCATCCCCGTCTTCACCCTCGGCACCCTCGGCACCTTCTTCGCCTTCTTCGAGCTCTTCCTCTTCTTCCTCTTCCTCAGCTACAGGCGCCAGAACCGTGATCACTGTAAAATTGACATCCGCAGAAGGCAGTTCGATATTGTCCCCAAGTTCGAGCTCATCCACATGCAGGGAGTCGCCTATATCGAGATCGCTGACGTCCACCTCGAAGGACTCAGGAATCTCGATGGGCAGACACAGCACCTCCAGCTCACGCCGTACGAGCTGCAGCATGCCGCCCACTTCGACCCCCTTGCACTTGCCGACGGTCACGATAGGTATGCTGACGTTGATTTTCCGGTCCATGTCCACTTCATAGAAATCAACATGGATGGGATTGCCTGAAAGGGGATGCACCTGCAGTTCCCTGATCATGGCCGTCTTGGTGGCGCTTTCATCCCCCTCGATGGTCAGCTTGAGGAGCAGCTGCCCTATATTGGCCGATTTGGTAATCAGTTCCAGTGCTTTGGTCGAAACGCTCAGCATTATGGTCTCGGTTTCGGGTCCATAAAGAACCGCCGGGATCGACCCCTGACGCCGCAACTCTCTGGCGGGCCCGTTACCCACTGTTGTTCTCACTTTGGTTGTTAATTCAAGTTTTTCCAAAAATATATCCTCCTAGGATAAAATCGTTTCCGATTTTATTGATGGCGACCGTGTCGCTTAATATTATGTTGCTATGTTTTGCACCCGCCCCCGGTATCACCAAGATGAGGGGAATGTTTGTGTCAAACAAATAAGGAAGTCACCGAATCGCCGGTGAAACTTCTGATGATGGCCTCGCCCACCAGGGCCGAAATCGAAAGTACCTGTATCTTATCTAATACTTCTGCTTTGCCGCTCAACGGTATCGTATCGGTCGCCACCATGCTCTTCAGTGAAGATTCCCGGATACGGTCCACAGCGGGCCCCGACAGAACCGCATGCGCGCAACAGGCATGCACTTCCTTGGCGCCTTCCCTCATGATAGCCTCGGCTGCCTGGGTCAGCGTCCCTGCGGTGTCTACCATGTCATCCAGAATCACCGCCACCTTGTCGGTCACATTCCCGATAACCGCCATGGCCTTGGCAACATTGGGGGCCGTACGACGCTTATCGACAATTGCCAGATCCGCGTCGAGCCGCTTGGCAAAAGCCCGGGCTCTTTCCACACCGCCGGCATCGGGAGACACGACCACCAGGTTGTCTTGGAACTCCTTTTTGATATATTCGAGCAGCACCGGCGCAGCAAAGAGGTTGTCCACGGGTATGTCGAAAAAGCCCTGTATCTGTCCGGCATGCAGATCCATGGTAATGACCCGGTCGGCGCCGGCTGTTGCCAGAAGGTTGGCCACGACCTTGGCACTGATGGGCACACGGGGCGCCACCTTCTTGTCCTGGCGCGCATATCCGAAATACGGCATCACGGCCGTCACCTTATGGGCCGATGAACGCTTCAAGGCATCGATCATCAACAAAAGCTCCACCAGATTGTCGTTGACCGGCCGGCACGTTGACTGGACCACGTAAACGTTCTTTGTCCGTACATTCTCATCGATTTCGATCTGAATCTCGCCGTCGCTGAACGTTTTGACTTTGGCCCCGCCCAACGGCACGCTCAGATAATCACAGATTCTTTTAGCAAGAACCGGATTCGAGTTTCCTGCAAAAATGATCGGATTGTCCATGTGTCTCCTAATTTATTACACCTAAAGTGAGCGCTTAAATTTTTAAGAATCGCTCAATATAGCTTCAGTGTCCTGGCTGGGGCGGGAGGATTCGAACCTCCGAATGCAGGAACCAAAATCCTGTGTCTTGCCACTTGACGACGCCCCAACAAGCACTCTTCTGTAGCCGGTTTATCCTTCCAGTTTCCCTGAAAGCAGGGGTTTTGTGATAAATATCTGCCAGTTCCCTTCCCCGACAAGCGCATCATATGCAGATTCGGCCCTGGCCGGTTCTTCGTAAATACCGAAGACCGAAGGGCCGCTTCCCGACATCAGAGCCCCTTTAGCATTCATTTCCATGAGTTTCTGCTTTATCTGCAAGATCTCCGGGTGCCTCCCTGTTGTCACCGATTCCAGATCGTTGCACAGGTGCTGCCCGACCTCGTATAGAGGCCTCCCAAAAAGAAATTTTTTAAGTTTTTTTTCACACTTTGTCAATCTTAAATTCAGATTTTTGTATACCCACGCCGTGGAGACCGAGAATTCCGGACAGACCAGTAGGATGGTATAATCTTTCAGTTTTTCATAAGAAGCCAACTGTTCACCGATCCCTTTTGCAATGGCAGGTCGGCCAAACAGAAAAAAAGGAACGTCCGCACCGAGCGAAAGCCCCATCCTGTCCAGGGAAGCGTTTGAAAAGGGATGGTCGAATATCCGGTTAAGAGCCGTCAGAACCGAGGCGGCATTGCTGCTGCCGCCTCCCAGACCGGCCGCCACGGGAATATTTTTTTTGATGGCTATCGCAAGCCCTTCTGCATCGCCGGCTCCGGGGAAAACGGGTTGGCGCCCCAGATGGTTGAAGAAAAGTTCTGCTGCCCGATAGGCCAGGTTGGTCTTGTCTTCAGGAACCGCCGCGTGGTCACAACGGATGGAAATCCCCGGTCGGGAAGACGGCGCCAAAAGGATGTCGTCGTATAGGGAAACGCCGCACATCAGCGACAACAGGTTGTGGTATCCATCCGGTCTGCGGCCGGTGATATGCAGAAAGAGGTTGATTTTAGCCGGTGATTTTACGTTCATGCAAGGTATTAGCCCTTTTCTTTGACATACAGCATCCTCAATTCGTAAAGAATGTTCTTGAGCATGGCAGCCTCATCATCGGTCAGGTTGCCTTTGGTCTTTTCCTCCAGCATACCGAGAATGTCGATGGTCTGCTTGGCCAGGGGCAAATTTTTAGCCTTCGCCCCTGTCCCGGGATCCTCGATAGCGCCCAGGTTGAGCAGGGCTGATGAATTCAGGGAGAAAATAAACGTCGGAAAATTGATTTCCGGCAACTGGAACTCCGCCTCATCCTGGTCGGTTTCCGGCCCGGATGCCTCCTGGCTCTCCCCGACAGATTCCTCCGGCTGTTTTTCATCCGCAAAAATCCGTTTGTCCTTGACCTTAAAGTCTTTTTTTTCTTCGCTCATTTTTCGACTCCTTAAAACTCCAGCGAGATAGCGCTCTTCACAGATCCAAGATCCCGGACAGCTTTCATCACTTCATCCGAGATCTGCGTATCTGTCTGTATGAAAATTATGTTTCTGTCCCCTTCCTCTTCCTGGCCCACCTGCATACGCCCGATATTGATACTGTTGCTGCCCAGGGTTGTTCCGATTTCCCCAATGGAGCCTGGCCGGTCGATATTGTTGATGAGGACCATGTGTCCCGAGGGAACCATTTCAAGACGGAATTTGTCGATTTTGACAATCCGCGGATCCTGTTTCCCGAAAATCGTACCCGACACCGTACTCATCATCTCCGTGGAGCGGACGTGAACCGTCACCAGATTGATGTAATCTTCGGATTCAGGACTCGCCGACTCGGTGATCTTGATGCCCATTTCCTTGGCTAGCACTTTGGCGTTCACGAAATTGACATCGTCCTTTACCATGGGCGTCATCAAACCTTTCATGAAAGCCGTTGAAACGGGCGTCATATCGAAATCCTGGAAATCGCCCATGTACTCGATGACCACCTCCTCAATAGGTCCGCAAATCAACTGGGCCTGGAGACACCCCATTTTTTCCCCCAAACTGAGCAAAGGCCCCATTTTTTTCAATAGATCGCCTGTCACCGAAGGCATATTTACAGCATTGACAACTGTTTCATTTTTAAGACAATCGATAATCTGGTCGGCCACCGCCACAGCGACATTGGTCTGTGCCTCCCGGGTGGAGGCTCCCAGGTGCGGCGTACAGACCACCCGGTCCAGTTCGAACAGGGGAGACGCTTCGGGCGGCTCCTTTTCAAACACGTCCAGGGCCGCACCGGCCACCTTTCCTGATGTTATGGCATCGTAGAGATCGGCCTCATCCACAATACCGCCCCGGGCGCAGTTGATCACCATGACGCCATCCTTCATTTTGGCAAAGGCGGCCTTGTTTAGAAGTCCGGTGGTGCTTTTCAGCTTGGGGACATGGATGGTAACATAATCCGCCTTGCGATAGAGTTCATCCAGAGATACACTTTCAAACCCGGCTTTTTCTATCTGTTCGGGGGTGACGATGGGATCGTAGACCACCACCTGCATTCTAAGACCGCGGGCACGGTCAGCCACAATGGAGCCGATTTTTCCAAAACCGATGACGCCCAGCGTTTTGTTGTAGATTTCCCGCCCCTGCAGTTTCTTTTTCTCCCAGAGGCCATCCTTCATGGTCATGGTTCCTGAAGGAATGTTGCGCGTCAGAGACAGCATCAGAGCGATGGTGTGCTCGGCGGTGGTCACCACATTGCCCCCCGGCGTGTTCATCACGATGATACCCCTTTTGGTGGCTGCCGGAATATCTACATTGTCCAGACCGATACCCGCCCGTCCGATCACTTTCAGCTGTTTTGCGTTGCCAAGCAGCGACTCGGTCACCTTTGTGGCGCTGCGGATGACCAGTGCGTGGTATTCGCCGATGATGCTTTCCAGTTCTTCGGGAGACAGTCCCGTTTTAACATCCACGCTCAGGCCGTCCTCATCTTCGAACATGCGGATGCCCACTTCGCCAAGATTGTCGCTCACCAGTACTTTCATCTATACCTCGTCATGTTTTCTGCCGTTTCCGGCTTTTGTATTTCCTGGCTCTTGCACGCGTCAGAGGCTTTCATAATTCATGCAGGGTTCAGGTGTTTTCTTTGCATACGACACAAATACACCGGGGTGCACTCATCTGCTTCCTCTATATCGATTTTTTTCATTCCTATGTTGAATGTTTCCCGCGCACGGTCGAAAAACATCATGGCGGAACGCCGGGGCCTCATGGCCAGAAAAACCTTGCCCCCGGGTTTCAAAAAACGTGTAAACATTTTCAACAGAGGGTCAAAATCCCGTTCATGATACAGCACCTCTGAGCCGGTGATCGTGTCGAACGGCTCTTCGAAAACAGGGGCATTCCAATCCAGCCGCTGGGCCTGCATTGCCTGGCACCCATTGATGTCTGCATTGGCACGGGCAAACGCAAGCGCGTCTTCGTTGTACTCCGTCACGGTAACCCTGTGCCCCCTTGAGGCTGCCACGATGCCGGCCACACCGACGCCTGCACCAATCTCCAGAATAGACCCTGCCTCTTCCACGGGCATTTCGGCCAGATGCTCCGCCAGGACCAACGAGGCATTCCAGATCCTGGCCCAGAGCGGGAAATTGCTCATGGGATCCTCACCATCGATAAAGCGATCGATGGTCAGAGGAAGCCGAAACGTATATGGCCGCCCCCCGATCGTCATTTCCCGCTCGACCGTTTCATAGGCCGCCAGGAAGTCTTCCAGGGTATTCATGACCCCCCCAGAAGGCAGCCCCGATTGCAGGTTATCCGTATCTCTTTCAGCATCTGAACTAAAACCTATCCGTCACGCGGGCATTACCGAATCGTCAATACCGGGCATGGTGCATTCAGGATAACATACTGGGCATTGGACCCGAACAGCAGTTTACCCACCTTAGAACGCCTTTTAACCCCGATAATAATCTGTTCCGCTTTTTTCTCCTGGGCAAATTTAACGATATCCTCACCCGGTTCCAGCCCACGGACCGACATGTGGGCTTCGCAGGCAATATCTGCCTCCTGGAAAAATGCTTCCGCTTTGGAGAGCACCTTTTCCGCCTGGACAAATTCCTGCCGGGGTACATCCGCCCCCCCTTTCATGGACGTCACCAGAACAACGGTTGCACCAAAAGCCCTGGCATGCTTGGCCGCCAGGTTGAGAACCTCCTGCGTCACCTTGGAGTCGTCTACCCCTACTATAATCATAACCCCTCCCTTATCATACACTGTTTTATTATCCGGCCCTTCTCCGAATTAATCGCCATGTGGATCCATATTGATCTGCAACAACTGTTATAGTGTTTTCAAAATAACATTCCGAATACCCAAGAGGCCTAACCCCATCACGATGTTGATCGGAACATATATATATATCAATCGGTATATAACCTTTTTTATTTATGAAACATCTTGATAGGTGTCAATTACAAAAAATCCCGTGGCACGATGTGCACACGGGATTTTTTAGATCGAATTCGAAGCGAATTATTTTTTATCTTCCTCTTTAACTTCCTCGAAATCGGCGTCCACAACATCGTCTTCAGGAGCGCCGGCGGTTGAACCGCCTTCTTCACCGGCAGGGCCGCCTTCAGGTGGCGCCTGATCCTGGGAAGCCTGTTGATACATGGCCTCAGCCAGTTTGTGCGATGCCTGGGTCAATGCTTCGCTGAGCCGCTTGATCTCTTCTGTGTCCTCCCCTTCCAAGGCCTTCTTTAAGGGTTCGATGGCGGCCTCGATATTGCCCTTGGTCTCGGCATCGACTTTGTCACCCATCTCCTTGAGGGATTTTTCCGTGGAATAGATCAATGCGTCCGCAGAATTGCGCGCATCCACCAGTTCCCTTTTTTTCTTGTCATCGTCGGCGTGCAGTTCGGCATCCTTCACCAGCTTGTCGATTTCTTCCTGGGAGAGACCGCTGGAAGCGGTAATCTGGATGGACTGCTCCTTTCCAGTGGCCTGGTCTTTGGCCGATACGTTGACAATGCCGTTGGCATCGATATCAAAAGTTACCTCGACCTGCGGGACGCCCCTGGGCGCAGGCGGAATTCCCACCAGTTCGAAACGGCCCAGTGTTTTGTTTCCGGCCGCCATTTCTCGCTCTCCCTGCAGGACATGGATGGAGACAGCCGGCTGATTGTCGGCCGCCGTTGAAAAGGTCTGGCTTTTTTTAGTCGGAATGGTGGTGTTCTTTTCGATCAGGCGTGTCATCACACCGCCAAGGGTTTCTATCCCTAAGGATAGCGGGGTGACGTCCAAAAGCAGCACATCCTTGACATCCCCTTTCAAAACGCCGCCTTGTATGGCCGCACCAAGAGCCACGACTTCATCAGGGTTGACCCCTTTGTGAGGCTCCTTGCCGAATATGTTCTTTACCCGGTTCTGCACGGCCGGCATGCGCGTCATGCCGCCCACGAGGATAACCTCGTTGATTTCTCCGGCTGCAAGGCCGGCATCCTTCAGGGCCGTGCGGCACGGGGTATCGAGTTTGTCCAAAAGGTCGGCGATCAGCGATTCCAGCTTCGCCCTTGTAATTTTTACGTTCAGGTGTTTGGGTCCGCTCGCGTCTGCGGTGATAAACGGCAGGTTAACGTCCGTTTCCATGGAAGTGGACAGTTCCATTTTTGCTTTTTCCGCCGCTTCCTTGAGCCGCTGCAGGGCCATTTTATCGGCCCGTATATCGATGCCCTGGTCTTTTTTGAACTCGTCCGCCAGATAGTCGATCAGGCGCAGGTCAAAATCCTCACCGCCCAGGTGCGTATCTCCGTGGGTGGCCTTGACTTCGAACACACCCTCACCGATTTCGAGGATTGACACGTCGAAGGTTCCCCCGCCCAGATCAAATACCACTATCTTTTCCTCGCTTCGCTTGTCCAGCCCGTAGGCCAGTGACGCCGCTGTGGGCTCGTTGATAATCCTCAGCACGTTGAGACCGGCAATCTTGCCTGCATCTTTGGTTGCCTGGCGCTGGCTGTCATTGAAGTAGGCCGGCACGGTCACCACCGCGTCGGTCACGGGTTCACCCAGATATTCCTCGGCGGTCTTCTTGATATTGGCCAATATATAGGAGGACACCTCGGCCGGACTGGTGAGCTTGCCCCTGAGGTCGATGCGCACGTCGCCGTTTTCAGCCTGCTGAATTTTGTAGGGAAGAATTTTGAGGTCGCTTTGAACCTCAGGTGAAGAAAACTTGCGGCCAATCAGACGTTTGACACCGAACACCGTGTTTTCCGGGTTGGTAATGGCCTGCCGTTTGGCGATCTGGCCCACCAGCCGCTCACCACTTTCCGATACTGCTACACTGGAAGGTGTTGTCCGTCCACCCTCCGGATTGGTGATGACCTTGGCATCGCCCCCCTCCATAACAGCCACACAGGAGTTGGTGGTCCCGAGATCGATTCCGATTATCTTACCCATTTTTCTGTCCTCCTTGCACTATATAGTCATTATTCATTATTATCTGCTTGCTCTGCATCTCCGGGGCCCTCTGCCGCTTTGGAAACAACTACCATGGCCGGCCGGAGCAGTCGTTCATGGATCGTATACCCTCTCTGAAACTCCCTGATCACTGTATTGTCCGGATGGGCTTCGGACGGTTCCTGAAGCACGGCCTGATGAAGAGCGGGGTCGAATTCTTTTTCCAACGCCTCGATGGGCTTGACATTGAACTTTTCAAATATTTTCAGGATCTCTTTGAGTGTCAGGTCAACGCCTTCCAGCAGTTGGTTGTTTTCCTTTGCCTCTATTGACGATTCCATGGCCCTTTCCATGTTGTCCACCACATTGAGCAGCTCTTTGATAAGCGCTTCGTTGGCATATTTTCTGAAATCGTCGACCTCGCGCCGTGTCCTCTTCTTGAAGTTCTCAAACTCGGCGGAAACCCTCAAAAAGCGGTCATGGGCCGATTTGGCCCCTGCTTCGGCTTCCTCGAGTTTCTGTTCGAGGCCTTTTTCCGGTTCCTCGGATATTGCCTCAGCGGCCGCTTCGGCTGTTGTATCTTCAGCCACATCCTCGGGCGGCAAATCTGTTTTGACGTCAACTTTCACTTTGCTGTTTTCCGGCATAAAACGCTTTTCTCCTGAACCAGGCGGGCAGCCATATGGCTGACGGCTATCGTTTTAAGCCCGCCAGAGAGTGTGAAACGGCAGCCCGACCCGTTTGTTGTTGATAAAAAATAAGACGATATGCATCATTGTCAAGACAGTGAAAAGCAATTTTCATTGCAAGGGGATATGGACAAAAACGTAGCAAATCGAAATGGTTGTGCACCCTCCCTTGTGTTCTTCTTCGACCCTGTGTCAATATATGACCGGAATCAATCCACGACACAGTCCGCACCACTTATCGCTGCTTCCTTCCGGACCTGACGAGGTTCGTAGCCGACTGTTGCGCGGCGGCCGATCGCATCGACGTTTAGGCTTTCTGAAAAACCCTCGGAAGGGAATTCAGCCCCGCATAAGCGGATTTCGGGAAAAGGGCACCGCTAACTCCCCGCCTAGCACAACCAAACAGATAAAATAACCATCATACGTCAGGTTTCAAGGTGTATTTTTTAAACGGATCCTTGGTTTTTTAACAAATCTAATTACGATGCCAAGTCACGGTTACGGCAATCAGCGACCGCCGGCAGAGCCGGAGGTATGAGGAGGGCCCCTCGAAGGGGCCTGATCTGCCGTCGTCGCTGATTTGTATGCTTGTTACATCGCTCCGTTTATAAATTGACTTCCTCCTGGTTAACGGCTAGAATTGCAGCACTTATAGCGTTTGG